>DATHZE010000085.1:0-33049 GCA_035458765.1 Longimicrobiales bacterium | reverse complement strand
GGCCGTCGGCCTCACGCGCCAAGCGGGCGAGCCAGATGTCCTGGCCTGGAGGCGTGGCGATCACCGCACCGGACGGAGCTTCCCCCGGCCCGTTCTCGGGCACCGGAGCACCCTCACCTGCGCACGCGGTGAGGGTCAGCAGCGTCGAGAACAACGAGAGCCCCCTCCAGTCGATCCCCCGGATCGGCTTCGGCGCCGCACCCGGCCTGGAGGCGATGTACGGACAGTTACCCAGGGCGACCGGTGCATCGGCTTTGATCATCGAGGTTCCTCATGGAGACGGCGGACTTCCCGGGATGCGCGCGGTCCAGGCGCGGTCCAAGGGTCGGGACTGGCCAAGATGGGACTGGCACGAGTAGGGCGAAAGTCCGAGGTTGCGCCGAACCTCCTCGTGTCACGAAGCCCCCGGCTCGATCGTCCTCTGTGTGATGACCCGATCCGCTCCTCACCGATTCTCCGGCATTCTCGCCGTGCTCTGCCTCCTGGGCGGTTGTGCCGACGTCGGCCCGGAATTGGGCGGGCTGGCGGAAGAAGTGGCCCAGCACCGCCGGATGTGGGAAGCCCGGGGGCAGAGTGCCTACGTGTACGAGCTCGAGCGGCAGTGCTTCTGCGGCGTCGAGGCCCGGGGCCCGGTCCGGGTCACCGTGGAAGGGAATCAGGTCACGGGTCGGATCTACAGCGATTCGGGCGGCGCGGTGCCCGAACCCTTTGCCCACCTCTTTCCCACGGTGGATGGTCTCTTCGACATCCTCGAGGATGCTCTGGCGCGTTCGGCGGAGCGGGTCGAGGTGACGTGGGATGACGAGTCGGGCTTCCCCTGGTCCTTCTTCATCGACTACTCGGTCACCATGGCCGACGAAGAAGTGGGCTACAGCATCCTGTCCGGACCGTCCTAGGGCCTCCCGTGCCTCGGGAGCAATCCCACGGAGCCCTCTTCGTATCTATGGCATGATGAAGACTTTTCGGCTTCCTCGGACCTTGCGGCTTCTGGCCGTCGTCGCGTTGGCGCCCCTCTCGGGGGGCTGCTCCGACCAGGGACCGGACGATGAGCTGCTCCGCCACGTGGAGACTGCCCGCAGTCGCTGGAATTCGGCCCGCTTGGACCGGTACGCCTACGGGCTCCTCAGGATCTGCGAGTGCACTCCCGAGTTGGCGGGTCCCGTGTCCGTGTCGGTGCAGGGAGCCGATGCCATCGCGTGGACCTACGCGGACGGAAGCGTCGTCCCGCCAGCGATCCGGCCCTCGTTTCCATCCGTGGACGGCCTCTTCGACATGATCGAGCAGGCCATCCGCCAGGGAGCGTGGGAGGTCTCGGCCATGTACGACGAGCAGACGGGGGTTCCCATCGAGTTCCGCCTCGACTACGAGCAGTTCGTCTTCGACGAGGAGGCGTACTATCGCGTCGTGGCGATGCCCCAGGCTCCCTCCGGGTGAGACCGGGGGGCCGTGCCGTGCGTGACGTCAAGGGGCTCACGGGCCTCCAGCTCGCCATCCTCCAGGTTCTATGGGAGCGCGGCGAGGCCTCGACCCAGGACGTCTGGGCGGCCCTGGCCGCGGAACGGGAGTTGGCGGTCACCACGGTGGCGACGCTGCTGTCGCGCTTGGCCGGAAGGAGGATCGTCGCACGCCGCAAGGCGGGTCGCCACTACGTCTACCGGGCTACGGTGAGCTGCGCCGAGGTGCGCCGTTCCAAGGTGCGGGAGGTCACCGAGACTCTCTTCGGGGGAGATTCCGCCGCCCTCCTGCGTCAGGTGGTCCAGGACGTCGACGAGCGCGAGCGGCAGAGGATCCGCACGGTCCTGGACGAGGTCAAGGCGGCGGGCCCGGGGACCGATCCCTGACCCGCCCTCGCGTCCCGGTGGGCGCCCGTTCGTGAGGCGACAGGAGGCGACGCTCCTCCATACCAAGCCGCACACCCCTATATTCTCGGCGCGGCCGACGGCGCGCGTCGGCCCCGAACCCGCGCCAGGAGTGCCGTGTGCCGCTCATCCCCGGAGGTCGCCGGCTCGCAACGGTGACCATTCCCGCTCCGGACCTTCGCCCCGAGGCGTTCCTGCGCCACGCGGCCGGGGACGCCCGTGGGTTCTGGGCCCGGGAAGATCGATGGGTGGCCCACCGGGGGGTGGTGGCCGAAGTCCGGCAGGAGGCGGCGGCGGATCGTTACGACGCGGTGGAGGAGGAGGCCCGGGCTCTGGTCCAGGACCCCATCCTGCCGGGCCGGGCAGCACGGGCTCCGCGGATACGGTTCTACGGCGGATTCTCCTTTCGCACGGACCATCGGCCGGAGGATGTCTGGGAAGGCTTCCCGTCGGCCCTTTTCCACGTTCCCGCCTTCGAGCTCGAGGGAGATGGCAGCGGTGACGCCTGGCTGAGGGCTCGCGCCCTGGTTCCCGTCGAGGACGCGGCCGAGGCACTCGGTCGCCTGCGGCGCGCCGCGGAGGCTCTGCGTGCGGAGCTGGCCTCGTCACTGGATCGTCCCACCCCACCGCCCGCCTCCATGCCCGCTCCCCGGTCGGCGACGGCGAGGGGTGCCTGGGAAGGCGCCGTGGAGACCTCCCTTGCGGCGATCCGCGCCGGGCGCGTCTCCAAGGTGGTGTTGGCCCGGACGCTGGACGTTGCGGCCGCCATCGACCCCGCCACCGTCGTGGCCCGACTCTGGGAGGTGAACCGCGGGAGCCACGTCTTCCTGTTCGAGCCCAGCCCGGGCGTCGCCCTGGTGGGCGCCGCACCGGAGACGGTGGCCACCCTTCGTGACGGCGTCTTCCATGCCACGGCCGTCGCCGGGTCCATTCGCCGCGGCGACTCCCCTCGGGAGCAGGCGGAGCTGGCGACCCGCTTGCTGGCCAGCGACAAGGACCGTGCGGAGCAGCGCATCGCGCTGGACGACATGGTCGCGCGGCTGGAGACCGTGGCCCATCAGATCCGGACGGATCCCCAGCCTCACGTCCTGACCCTTGCGCGTATCCAACACCTGGAAACCGAGATCCGCGCCAGCGTCCCCCCGGGCACGGGAATCCTGGACCTGCTGCGGCTCCTCCATCCCACGCCGGCGGTGTGTGGGTTGCCCCGGGACGAAGCGCTCGCCCTGCTCACCGAGGTGGAGCCCTTCGAGCGTGGTTGGTACGCGGGACCCGTGGGGTGGCTCGATGCCGACGGAAACGGAGTCTTCGCGCCGGCGCTCCGCTCGGCGGTGCTCCACGAAGGCCGGTGGCGCCTCTTCGCCGGCGCCGGAATCGTGGAAGGGTCGGTGCCTGCACTGGAGTGGGAAGAGACGGCCATCAAGTTCACCCCCGTGCTGGAAGCACTGGCGGCCAGCGGCGCCGACTTCGGAGCCGATGTGACGGTTCGCTTCGAGGTGGGCCGGTGAGTTCCGCCGAGGCCACCACCCTTTGGGCGCGGGCCTTCACCGACGAGTTGGCTCGGTGTGGCGTGAGGGAGGTCGTCGTGGCGCCGGGGTCGAGATCCACGCCCCTGGTGCTGGCCTTCGCCGCAGATGACCGCTTTCGGACACGCGTGCACCTGGACGAGCGTTCCGCCGGCTTCTTCGCCCTGGGCGTAGGGCGGGCATCGGGTGTGCCCGCGGTCGTGCTCACCACCTCGGGGACGGCCACCGCCAACCTCTTTCCGGCGGTGATGGAGGCGTCCCAGGGAGAGGTGCCACTCCTGGTGCTCACGGCGGATCGTCCGCACCGGCTGCGTGACGCCGACGCCAATCAGGCGGTGGACCAGCTTCGCCTCTTCGGCCCCTTCGCCCGTGCGTTCTTCGAGGCCGCCCCCCCGACGCCCGAGGGGCCGGCCCTGCACCACCTCCGGGCTCTGGCGGCCCGTGCGGTCCTCGGCACGCGCGAGGCACCAGCGGGGCCGGTGCACGTGAACTTCCCCTTCGACAAGCCCCTGGAGCCCGCGCCCGACCCTCCGGACGGGACCCTTTTTGCGGCCCAGCACCCCCTGGCGACGGGGGGACGACCCCAGGGGCGTCCCTTCGTGGATGTCGCGCCGGGCCGGAGGCTCCCCGGCGCAGGGGACGTGGCCCGCCTGACCGACCTGATCGGCCGGGCTCGCCGACCGGTTCTCGTGGCTGGGCCCGACGCCACGCCGGGGCGTGCGGGTCCTGCAGCCCTGGCGCTTGCGGCGCGCACCGGGATTCCGCTGCTTTCCGACCCCCTGTCGGGGGCACGTTTCGGCCCATGTGGCGAGGCGCTGGTCGTGGCCGGGTACGACCTGTTCCTGCGCGAGGAGCAGGTGCGCCGGCGTTTGGCCCCCGACCTGATCCTCCGCGTGGGCGCGAGCCCGACGTCGGTGGCCCTCCAGGGATGGATGGAGCACCACCAGGGCGTGCGCCACGTGGTCATCGACGCAGGGGGCCGCTGGAAGGACCATGGCGCCCTGGCGACGGACTACGTTCGCGCCGACGCGACGGAAGCGATGAAGGCGGTCACCGAGGTGGCTGAATCGAGCCTCGACCCGGCATGGCGGAGCGCATGGGAGACGGCATCGACGGCGGCCCGCCTTGCACTCGCGCAACAGGCCGCCGGCAACGACCATGAAGGCAGAATCCTGGCCGATGTGGTGGAGACGCTCCCCGCCGGGTCGTCGCTGTTCGTCTCCAGCTCCATGCCCGTGCGGGACCTCGATGCGTTCGGGCGCCCCCGCGACGTGAGGTTGGACGTGTGGGCGAACCGGGGCGCCAGCGGCATCGACGGCATCCTGTCGTCGGCCTTCGGGGTGGCCGCCGCATCGCCGGGACCCACGGTCTGCGTTCTGGGAGACGTGGCGTTCTTTCATGACCAGAACGGCCTTCTGTGGAGCCGGGAGGGCGACGCCGCCGTCGTCTTCGTCCTCATCGACAACGACGGTGGCGGCATCTTCCACATGTTGCCGGTCCGGGACCACGAGCCTCACTTCACGCGCTTCTTCGCCACGCCGCATGGGTTGGACTTCCACCACGCCGCCCGGATGCACGGCGTGCCGTTCCGGGAGGTGGAAGGGGCCCGACTGGTCGAGGCCTTGGGCGAGGCACTCGAGGCCGGCGGGACCCATGTGCTCCGTGTGCGCACGGACCGCGTCCGCGCGCAGGCCCGCAGGCGGGAAATCGCCGAGGCCGTCGCGGGGAGCGTCCGAATCGCTCTGGGGTAGGCGACCCCTCTCTCCACCCATACCGCTAAGCCGATGAACAAGCCCGACTGGACCGAAACAAAGACCTACGAAGACATCACGTACCACAAGTGCAACGGCGTGGCGCGCATCGCCTTCAACCGGCCTGAAGTGCGGAACGCCTTCCGACCCGACACGCTCCTCGAGATGCAGGAGGCGTTTCGCGATGCCGGCGAGGACCCCGACATCGGCGTGGTCCTCCTCACCGGCAACGGCCCGGCCAAGGACGGCAAGTACTCGTTCTGCTCCGGTGGCGACCAGAGGGTGCGGGGCGAGGCGGGCTACGTGGGAAAGAGCGGCATCCCCCGCCTCAACGTCCTGGAGTTGCAGCGCTACATCCGCTCCATGCCCAAGCCGGTCATCGCCCTGGTCGCGGGGTACGCCATCGGCGGCGGTCACGTCCTGCACGTGATCTGCGATCTCACCATCGCGGCTGACAACGCCGTCTTCGGCCAGACGGGTCCCATGGTGGGTTCGTTCGACGGAGGCTTCGGTTCCTCCTATCTCGCTCGCATCGTGGGCCAGAAGAAAGCACGGGAGATCTGGTACCTGTGCCGTCAGTACTCGGCGCAGGATGCCCTGGACATGGGGCTCGTCAACAAGGTCGTCCCCGTGGAGCAGCTCGAGGACGAGGGGTGGACCTGGGCCCAGGAGATCCTGGAGAAGTCGCCCCTCGCCATCCGCCTCCTCAAGAGCGCCATGAACGCCGACGTGGACGGGCAGGCGGGGCTCCAGGAGTTGGCCGGGAACGCAACGCTCCTCTTCTACATGACCGAGGAGGGCCAGGAGGGGAAGAACGCCTACGTCGAGAAGCGCAAGCCGGATTTCCGGAAGTACCCCTGGCTTCCCTGGTGAGGACTTGAGTCTGCGAAGCTGGGTCCTGGCCATTCGCCCCAAGACCCTCACCGCAGCGGCGGCGCCCGTGGTCGTGGGCACGGGCCTGGCCGCGTTCCACGGCGGTGCGGCGGCGCTGCCGGCCGCGGCGGCCCTGGTGGGCGCCCTCCTGATCCAGGTGGCCACCAACCTGGCCAACGACTACTACGACTTCGTCCGGGGCGGCGACACCGAGGAGCGCGTGGGGCCCGTGCGGGTGACCCAGGCGGGGCTGCTGCAGCCTGCCGCGGTGAAGCGGGGCATGCTCGTGGCCCTGGCGGCGGCGTTTCTGGTGGGGTGCTACCTGGCGTGGATCGGAGGCTGGCCCATCGTCCTCATCGGTCTGGCGTCCCTGGCGTGCGCCGTACTCTACACCGGGGGACCGTTCCCGCTGGCCTACCACGGCCTCGGTGACGTGTTCGTGTTCGTTTTTTTCGGCCTGGTAGCGGTGAGCGGCACGGCCTACGTGCAACTCCTCGCGTGGCCGCCCGACGCCCTCTTGGCGGGAGCCGCCATGGGCGCGTTGAGCACCGCGATCCTGGTGGTGAACAACCTCCGTGACCTGCCCACCGACGCCAAGGCCGGCAAGCGCACCCTGGCGGTTCGCTTGGGGTCCGGAGGCACCAAGGCGGAGTACCTTCTCATGCTGGGGGTGGCCGCAGCTGTCCCCTTGGTGGGTTGGATCTGGTTCGCATGGCCCGCGACGGCACTGGCGGCGGAGATGGCCCTGGCTCTGGCCATTGCGCCGGCCCGCACGGTCATGACCTTCGCCCATCCCCAGGAGCTGCTCCCGGCGCTGGGGCAGACGGCCCGGGCGGTGGCTCTGTATGGCGCGCTGCTGGGCCTTGGGGTCGCCTGGGGCTGACCCTCAACCGCTAGCGGTTCCGCCTCCCCTGTGGGATGCCCAGAGTGACGCCGACCCGGAAGGTCACCAGGTTCGCCTCGCTCCGGTTGGGGAAGAGGGTGATGCTTCCGTCGGGGTGGTCCACGATGTCGCCCTTGGTCAGGAATTCCGCCACGCCGTTCTCGTGGCGCTCCACACCCAGGTCCAGTGCGACCGGCCTCCTGCCTTTGCTGAGCTGGATGCGCACGCCGCCGCCGGCCCGCCACGCGAACACCGCGTCATCGAAATTGGTGGTGGACGCGAACTCGTCGAAGTCGTTGTCCCCGGACAGAGACGACGTCGTGGTGAAGTAGGAGAAGCCGAAGGAGGCGTTCAGGTACGGCTCCACCGGCCCCGACCCCAGCACCACCTCGGGGCCGAGTCCCCCGAACATCACCGCATTGGTGGTGGTCAGGTCCATCTGGATGCGGCACCCCACAGGGTAGCTGAAGCACAGGCGCTGACGCTCGTGCCCGTATACCAGAAAGCCGAAGTCCGCCCGAAGCCGGACCCGTCCGTCGGGGTCCAGGGGGAACATCCCGTAGAACTGGCCTCCCCCGCCGGCATCGATGTAGTCCCCCAATTCCCCGAGGGGTCCGGCGGCCACCAGGGCGAGCCCCACGTAGCCGGCCGGGCGCTGACTCCTGCGCTGCGCGTCGGCTCCCCCCGCCAAGACGGCCAAGGCCACCAGTGCCGTCCCGATCCCTCTGCCTGTGCGTCCCATCGTCCTGCCCCCGTGTCCCACGTGCTCGAGGATACTGCCACATCCGCAAAGAGCAGGACCCGTGCCTGACCCGTTGGGCTCGGTAAAGCATTTGTCCGCAACGATATGCGGAAATTGGCCGCCCCGGTCCGAAATCCGCTCCGTCCCTTGGAGGGGACACCTCGGCGCGTCCGGATTCAACGCTTTCGGCGGAAAGGCGTTGCGGGCCGGGTGACCGGCGGCCAAGTTCGCCCGCCATGGACAACCAACCCAAGTACCGGTCGCACCTGATCCCCCGAACCCGGGACGGCTGGATTTCCGTTCTCGCGTTCCTCGGCCTCCTCGCCCTGGCGATGCCCCCGGTCACCCACCGGTTTCTCAATCGGGTCGAACCGGTGATCCTGGGGCTTCCCTTCCTGTACGCATGTCTGCTGGCGGTCTACATCGCCCTCATCGGGGTGCTGATCTGGACCTACAGGCGGGGGGTGTAGCGTGGAGACCTGGGTCGTCGCCACGGGACTCATCTTTCTCTACCTCATCGTCTCCCTGGTGCTGGGCATTGTCGCGAACCGACGCCTGACCGTGGACATGGAGGACTTCCTCCTCTACGGACGGAAGGCGGGCTTCGTGGTCCTCTACCTCACCGTGGTGGCCACGTACCACTCGGCCTTCGCGTTCCTGGGGTCGGGGGGTTTCTTCTACACCCACGGGGTCGGATTCTGGGCCGCAGGGACGTGGACGTTGCTGGTGGGCGCCATCACCTACGTGGTGGGGACGCGCATCTGGGCGCTGGGGAAGGCGTTCGGCTACATCACCCCCGCGGACATGCTGGCGGACTTCTACGAGTCCGAGGCCGTGCGCGTCGCCGTGGCCATCGTCTCGGTCCTCTTCACCATCCTCTACATCCAGGTCCAGGCCCAGGGCCTGGGGTACATCATCAACGTGGCCTCGGGCGGGCGGATCTCGCTGGCCCTGGGCACGTTCATCCTCCTGGCGGTGGCGGCGGTCTACCTCATGGCCGGAGGTCTCCGGGCCGTGTACTGGACCGACGTCCTCCAGGGCGTGTGGATGTACGCGGCGGTATGGATCGGCGCCCTGGTCCTCTCCTACGAGCTGTTCGGCGGCCCGTTGGAGCTGTGGCGCGCCGTGGAGGCGCAGCACCCCGACCTCCTCTCGCTTCCGGGGCCCAAGGGCTTCTTCACCCCGGGGATGTGGATCGGGATGACGGTGACGCTGTCCTTCGGCATCGTCCTCCAGCCGCACATGATCATCCGCTACTACTCGGCGGTGGACGGAAAGACGCTGAAGCTCCTGGGGGCCACCACGCCCATCTACCTCATGTCGCTCTACATTCCGGCGGCGCTCGTGGGGCTGGGCGGAGCCATCGTCATCCCCGACATGGCCATCCCCGACCAGATCTTCCCCGAGCTGCTCTTCCGCTACTCCCCGGCGTGGATCACGGGGCTCATCCTGGCCGGGGCCACGGCGGCGGCCATGTCCACGCTGGATTCGATCCTCCACGCCAACATGACGGTGCTCACCCGGGACATCTACCAGCGCTACATGGCCCCCGACCGCAGTCAGGCCCACTACGTGTGGGTGGGGCGCGGCATCGTGGTGGGGCTCCTGCTCATCGGGTACCAGCTCTCGGTCCACACCTTCGGGTTCCTGGTCACGTTGGTGACGCTCTCGGGGTCGGGCGCCCTCCAGCTTCTCCCCGCCGTGGTGGGCGTGTGCTTCCCCGGCGGGCGGACCTTCACGCGGAGCGGCGTCCTCGCCGGGTTGATGGTGGGTCTGGCCACGCTTTATGTGACGCTGGTGGTCGCGCCCCATCCCCTGGGAATGCACGGAGGCATCTGGGGCCTGCTGCTGAACACGGTGACCACGATGGCGGTGTCGGCGTTCACCGCGGGGCCCTCGGCGGACACGGTCCGCCGGGTGCACGGTGAGCTGGAACGCTTCGTATACGGAACGGAGGAGTGATGTGATGGTGATAGCGGGTATGATGCGGACGATGGTCGCGGCCGCGGCACTGGCGCTGGCGGCGCCCGCGACGGCCCAGCAGATGCAGGCGGGCCCACCGACGGTGGGGCCGGAGCGCGGGTCGCTGGTCGTGGTGGGCGGGAACATGCAGTCGCCGGAGATCTACAAACGGTTCATCGAACTCGCCGGCGGTCCCGACGCGCCACTCGTCATGATCCCTACCGCCGGGGGCGAAGAGGAGTACGACGAGTTCTATCGGGGGCTGAACGCCTGGCGGGCCAACGGCGCCAGGAATCTCGTCATCCTGCACACGACGGACCCCAAGGTGGCCGACACCGACGCGTTCGTGGCGCCGCTGAAGACGGCGCATGGCGTCTTCTTCTTCGGGGGCCGGCAATGGCGTCTCGTGGACGCCTACGCCGGCACCAAGACCGAGACTGAGATCCGGAGGGTCCTGGAGCGGGGAGGCGTCATCGGCGGCTCGTCGGCGGGGGCCTCCATCCAGGGGTCCTTCCTGGTCCGCGGCGACACGGAGAGCAACACCATCATGATGGGCGACCACCAGGTGGGCTTCGGCTACCTGAAGAACGTCGGCATCGACCAGCACGTCCTGCGTCGCAACCGGCAGTTCGACCTCATCGAGGTGGTGGAGGCGCATCCGGAGCTGCTGGGCGTCGGCCTGGACGAAAACACCGCCATCGTCGTCCAGGGCGACGAGGCCCAGGTGATCGGCGCCTCCTACGCCCTGATCTACGACAACCGCAGCACCACCGGCAAGGAAGGCAAATTCTACTTCCTGGCGCCCGGCGACCGATTCAACCTCGCCACCAGGGAGGCCAGTCGCCCGGGACAGGCCCTCCGTCCCGTGGAGGGTCCCGAGAAGAAGCCGTGGGGAGGTTGAAGGCGTCGCGCCCCCTCCTGCCGGCCCTGACGGTCGGGGTCTTGGCTGCGGGCTGCTCAGACGGCCCGCCCGATCCCATTCCCATCGATCCGGTCGCCCACGCGTCGGCCGTCGAGGCTTTCGCCACCGCGAGGGTGGACGAACTCGCGGCGCCGGACTCGTGGCTCTCCCTCATCGGCCTGCACTGGCTGCCCCAGGGCGAAACCACCGTGGGCTCGGCGCCGGACAATGGGCTGGTCCTTCCCGCGAAGGCGGCGCCCCGGGTGGGGACGCTGCTCGTGTCCGGCACCGATGTGCGGTGGCGGACCGAGCCGGGGGTGAGGGTCACCCAGGGGGTGGATTCCACCCTGGCGGCGCAAGCCGGCAGCGGAGCGATTCCGCCTGACGCTTCGCGCGACCCCGCGGTGGAGGAGGCGGATCTCACCGCGGACCTGGGGTTGGGGAGGAACGTGGTCCTGCGCCATGGGGATTTGAACTGGATCGTCATCCGGCGGGGTGACCAGGTGGCGCTGCGCCTGCGGGACAACGCCACCGAGCACTACGGGGACTTCCACGGCATCGATCGTTACCCCACTTCGGTCGTATGGCGCGTCACGGCGCGGTGGGTTCCCCACGACAAGAAGGTGTCCGTGCCCAACGTCCTGGGGACCGTGTCCGAATTTGCCTCGCCGGCGGCGCTGGAGTTCTGGCTCGACGGGAAGCGCATGACCCTGGACGTCCCGGGAGCGGCCGAGCATGGCCGATACATGCTGGTCTTCGCCGACGCCACGAGCGGGACGGAGACGTACGGAGGAGGCCGCTACCTATGGGTCGACGGCCCGGACGGGCAGGGGCGCCTGGTGATGGACTTCAACTACGCCTACAACCCACCCTGCGTGTGGACGCCCTTCGCTACGTGCCCGTTGCCCACGAGCGACAATCGCCTTCCCGTCCGGGTCGAGGCGGGCGAAAAGAACTGGACGCACTGAATCCGGCGGAAACGCGCAAGGCCGTGCGCTCCACGCCGGGGCGGCCGGCGCCGTCCGGTGGACTGTCGGGCAACCTCCCACACCCGGCTCCGCGCTTCTCCCGACATCCCGGGAACACGCGCTGCCCCATTCTCACTGCGAAGTGCTAGCTCGCTGGCGCGCCTCCCCCCGCCGGCCTCACATAGAGAGGTTACCGTGGAGGTGCGTGCCGTGGATCAGCGGGCGAACGAAGGGACCCCGTCGGGCGGGCTGAACTGGACCTGGATCGTGATCGGCCTGATCCTGGGCATCATCCTCATCGGTACCCTGGTGCCCATCGTCCGGGACGAGGTGCCCCGCCCGGACGCGGCGGTCCTCATCGGCGCCCTCACCTTCATGCTCACGGGCATTCTCGTCGGCTTCCAGTCGCCGGGAAAGACGCTCGTGGAGCCGGGCGTCAGCGGCGTCGGCCTCGCCGCCCTGACCTTCCTTGTACTCCGCTTCGGCTTCCAGGTCACGGTTCCACTCGGCTGGATGGCCGCGGGAATGGTCGTTGGGCCGGGGCTGGCCGTGCTGGGTGGCTGGGTCGGGGAAGTGCTGCAGGGCACTCTGGCCCCGGAGGCGGCCCCGAAAAGGCTGCAGTGGCCTTGGATCTGGGTCGGGACGGCGTTGGGCGTGATGCTCAACTTCTACGCCGTGTTTCTCCCCCACGCGATCTTCGACCTTCCTTCGCTGGGGATCCTGCTCGCCTTCCTCGCGAGCTTCTTCGTCGCAGCGTTCTTCGTCGCGTATTTCTCCCCGGGCGTGACCATCCTGGAACCGGCGCTGGCGGCCTTCTTCATGGTGTCGGTGGACCTGGTTCTGGTCCTCGTCGGATTCAGCGCGCCGTTCCCGCTGCTGGCCGTGGCGCTGGCCGGGATGGCCGGCTTCGTCATCGGCTTGGCCGGGGGCTACGCCGGCGAGGTCGCCTACGACCTGCACCGGAAGAGCGCGTGGGGGCAGGAGCCTGGCTCATACAGGGAGGTTGCCAAGCCGGGCGTGCGCGACTGACGGGGGGACGGACGAGGGCCTTCGCCTGGGCTTGGCGCCCTACGCGCTGAGGGCCAGGAGGGCCTGTCCTGCGAAATAGAGGGGAAGCCCAAGCCGGGTGTTCCAGGGGCTCGAGCCGACGAACCGCTCCCTGGCCACGAAGATGTCCGAGGTCATGAAGGCCACGGCGCCCACGGGGATGATCCAGGATGAGCCCGCACCCTTCGTACCCCACGCCAGGGCGACCATCACGGAGATGGCGGCCATGTAGGCCACCACCGGAGCCTGCATGGGACGGGGCAGGGGTTGCCGCCAAAGCCAGCGCAGCACGGTGCCACCCACCAGCACGACGGGCGCTGCGCACGCCATGACCCAGGCGATGGACACGCCGGCCCGCAGGAACGCCGCGGCGTACGCCACATGCCCCAGGAGGAAGATGGCGAGCCCGCCCATGAACGCCGCACCCTTTCCCCCGGGGATGAGGAGGAGGTCTCCGAGCCAACAGAGGCCGAGACCGGCCAGGAGAATCCTCCCGTACGTCGTGTGCAGGGATCCTGCCAGGAGGGCCACGGCCACATAGCCCGTCGCCGCCGTCATCTTCAGGATGGCCGCGCCACGCCGCCGCCCACCCGCGTGCGCCATGGCGGACAACGTGCCGACGAGGACGACCAGGGCGGCGAGGGCCGCAACCGGGGTGGTGGGCGATGGCATGGCCGCCAATATCCGGAGTCGGGCCGGGGGCGCGCAAACGCACGGGCACCTTCTGGCGCCAAGGGGAGGGGTCGCCTACCATGCGTGCGCCTCTCCCCCTGCCTCCGAGGTGTCCATGTCCGCCGAACCTGCCCGCGACGGCCACCGCCATCCGTCCGTCACCGATCCCGTCGCCCGAGCCCACCAGGCGGCGTACTGGCGGGCCAACATCCGCTACCTGGGCGTCCTCCTGGCCGTCTGGTTCGTCGTCTCCTTCGGGTTCGGCATCATCCTCGCCCCGTACTTGAACGCGTTCCGCATCCCCGGCACCGGATATCCCGTGGGCTTCTGGTTCGCGCAACAGGGCAGCATCTACGTCTTCGTGGTTCTCATCTTCGTGTACGTGGTTCTCATGAATCGGTTGGACCGCCGCTTCGAATTGGACGAGGGAGAGGACGCATGAGCGTGCGGCTGTGGACCTTCGCTCTGGTCGCGGCGTCGTTCGCCCTGTACATCGGGATCGCCATCTGGACCCGGGCCCGGTCCACGAAGGACTTCTACGTGGCGGGCGGCGGCGTCTCGCCGTTGGCCAACGGCATGGCCACCGCCGCCGACTGGATGAGCGCCGCGTCCTTCATCTCCATGGCGGGGCTCATCTCGTTCATGGGCTATGACGGGTCCGTCTATCTCATGGGGTGGACCGGCGGCTACGTGCTCCTCGCCCTGCTGCTGGCGCCTTATCTGCGCAAGTACGGCGCGTTCACGGTTCCCGACTTCGTGGGTGATCGCTACTACTCCCAGGTCGCCCGGGTCGTGGCCGTGGTGTGCGCCATCTTCGTGTCCTTCACGTATGTGGCGGGGCAGATGCGCGGCGTGGGCATCGTGTTCAGCCGGTTCCTGGAAGTGGACGTGACCACGGGCGTGATCATCGGGATGGCCATCGTGTTCTTCTACGCGGTGCTCGGGGGTATGAAAGGCATCACGTACACCCAGGTGGCCCAGTACTGCGTCCTCATCTTCGCCTACATGGTTCCCGCGATCTTCCTTTCGCTCCTCATCACGGGAAACCCCATTCCCCAGATCGGCCTCGGCGGCACCGACCAGGCGTCGGGGATGGCGCTCCTGGAGCGGCTCAACGGGCTCCAGCAGGAGTTGGGCTTCGCCGAATACACGTCGGGGACCAAATCCACGCTCGACGTCTTCATGATCACGGCGGCGCTCATGGTGGGGACCGCTGGGCTTCCCCACGTGATCATCCGCTTCTATACCGTGCCCAAGGTCCGGGACGCGCGCCTGAGCGTTGGCTGGGCCCTCGTCTTCATCGCCATCCTCTACACGACCGCGCCCGCCGTGGCGGTGTTCGCCCGCACCAACCTCCTGGCCAACGTGGCGGGGAAGCCCTATGCCGACGTCCCCGAGTGGTTCCACAAGTGGGAGGCCACGGGGCTCATCGGATTCGACGACAAGAACGGAGACGGACTCATCCAGTTCGTGGGACCCGACGCCGTGGACGGCACGGGGGCGCCGGTGCCGAACGAGCTCCGGGTGGACAACGACATCATGGTGCTCGCCAACCCGGAGATCGCCGGGCTGCCCAACTGGGTCGTGGGCCTCGTGGCCGCCGGCGGCCTGGCCGCCGCGCTTTCCACCGCGGCGGGGCTCCTCCTGGTCGTCTCCACCGCCGTGAGCCACGATCTGCTGAAGCGCACCTTCCGGCCGCAGATCTCCGAGAGGGGAGAACTCATCGCCGCCCGCATCGCCGCGGGAGCGGCGGTCCTGGTGGCGGGGTACCTCGGGATCCACCCGCCCGGATACGTGGCCCAGGTGGTGGCCTTCGCCTTCGGGCTTGCGGCCTCGTCGTTCTTTCCGGCCATCATCCTCGGGATCTTCTCCCGAAGGACCACCCGTGAAGGCGCCATCCTGGGGATGGTGGCGGGGATCACCTTCACCGGTTGGTACATCGTGCACTTCGCTCTGCTCCATCCGGAGCTGAACAGTGCCGACCACTGGTGGTTCGGCATCTCGCCCCAGGGAATCGGGACGGTGGGGATGCTCTTGAACTTCGCCATAACCTGGACGGTGTCGCGCTTCACGCCGGAACCGCCCGCCCAGGTTCAGGTTCTGGTGGACCTGATCCGCGTGCCGCGGGGAGCTGGGGCTGCCCACGAGATCAACGCGTGAGGTGGAACGGCTGATCGTGCGGAGATCCGGGAGACTCCGGCGTCGACCGACGACGTCGGCGCCGTCACGTCGGCGGCCTCGGAAAGGGGTCGTCGCTTCGTGGACATGACGGCGAGGGTGGCGTTGACCCTGGTGCTTCTGGCCGCTCCGGCGTGCTCCGGAGGGGAGTCCTCCGGAGCGGCGGAGTCCCGGGAGGCGCCGCCGGCGGACTCCGCTTCCCTCCTTGCCTCGGTGGAGGGAATCCAGCTTCTCCGAGGCATGATGACGTATCTGGCCGACGCTCCACGTTTCACCGACTGCGCGACGGGGTTGTCGGCCGTCCTGGCCCAGGAGGCGGACTACCTCGCGGCGGAGCGAGCCTACCTGGATGCCGGCGCCCAGGGGGAGCCGCTTCTCGTGACGTTCGAGGGACGATGGACGCGGCGCCCCGCCCTGGAGGGCGGCGAGGTCGACGCCGTGGTCATTGTCGGGTTCGGAGGGGCGGAGCCGGGGCACGGGTGTGGCGCAGATCCGATCCCGGGCCGTCTGGAGGGCACCGAGTGGCGCCTCGTTTCGCTCCCCGGCGCTGCCGACGTGCCCTCCGGCGCGGAGGCCACCCTGCTGTTGGATCCCGACACGCGCCGATCCTCCGGTTCCACCGGCTGCAATCGTTTTGGGGGCGGATACGCTCTGGAGGGTGGACGGCTGACCCTGGGGCTCTCAACCCTCACTCGGATGGCCTGTCCGGGGCCGCTGGCCGCACTGGAGGCCGACTTCCTGGAGGCGCTTCGAGTGGCCGGCGGATACCGGTTCGTCGGCGAGTTCCTGGAGTTGTTGGGCGAGGCGGGCCCGGTCGCCCGCTTTGGGCCGCGGGCCCAGCGGTGACGGGAGGCAACCTTGTGGGCGGCCCGTTGTATCTGGATGGAAAGAGGCAGCCCGTTCATCGTCATCCCGAGTCTTCCATGAGCGTCACGTTCCGGGGAATCGTCCTTCTCGCCCTGTTCGGGGCCCTGACCGCGAGCGCGGCCCCCGCGGAGGGGCAGGTGCGACTGGAGCGGCCTCGATCGGCGTTCCCCGAGGACTTCGGCACGATCCAGACCGTGCGGGAACTCCCCGATGGCCGCGTCCTGGTGGCCGATCCCCTGGGGAAGGCTCTGTACGTTTTGGACATGGAGGCGGCCACGCGCACGGTGGTGGGCTCGGAAGGGCAGGGGCCGGAGGAGTATCGGCAGCCCGACGCCGTGTGGCCGCTGCCCGGGGATTCGACCCTTCTGGTGGACCTGGGCAACGGGCGCGTCGTCGCGCTGGGGCCGGACCTGAAGTTCGGCCCGACCATGCCCATCGGGCTCAGCGAGCCCGGACCGGGGCGGACCATGGTTCTCGCCCTGCCCCAGGGGATCGACGGCCGGGGCCTGCTCTATACCCGCGCACTCGGTGGCATGGGGGGCGGGGCGCTGCCGGACTCCGCCGCGATTCTCCGGATCGATCGGGGGACCCGGACGGCCGATACCGTGGCCAGCGTCAAGCTGCCGGGGCGGACCCAGGCGACCTCCGGGGGCGCCAACAATCGAAACGTCCAGATCTCCAACATCCCCCTGTCGCCGGAAGACGCGTGGGGCGTGGCGTCCGACGGCTCGGTGGCCGTGGCCCGGGCAGGGGACTACCACATCGACTGGGTCGCGCCGGACGGGCGGGTTACCCGGGGTGCTCCGGTTCCGTACGATGCCGTCCGCATCGGGACGGCCGAGAAGGAAGAGTGGGTGGCGGAGCAGGGACGGAGCGGCGGGGGCATCGGAATCGGGGTGGAGATGGAGAATGGCCGCATCACCATGAGCTTCGCCCGTGGCGGAGGGGGAGACCGACGCACCATCGACGGGTATGCCTGGCCTGAGCGGATGCCTCCGTTCTTCGGGGGGCGACTGCCCATCGACCGGCAAGGCCGCGTTTGGGTTCGCCGCGCGCTGGAGGCCGGTTCGCCCAGCACCTACGACGTGTTCGATCGGGGGGGACGGCGCGTCTCGACGGTGGTCCTGGGCCAGGGCAGGCGAGTCGTCGGTTTCGGAGAAGGATCCGTCTACGTCGTCGCCTTCGACGAGTTCGACCTGAACTACCTGGAGGTCTTCGACCTGCCGACCATGTGACGGTGGCCCGGGACGCGTCTAGCGGATCTCGGCTCCGGCCACATAGACGCTCCTGAGGCTGCGCGTGTTCGCCACGTCCGCCAGCGGGTCGGAGTCCAGGACCAGGAAGTCCGCCCACCGCCCCGGCTGAAGCGTCCCCACGTCGCCGAGGCTCAGGCAGTCGGCGGCAGCGCCCGTGGCGCTCCGCAGGACCTGGACGGGGGTCAGTCCCGCCGCGGCCATCAGGTCCAGCTCCATGTGCTCGAAGTACCCGGGAAAGCGTCCGGGCGGACCCGAGTCCGTCCCCATGGCCACGGTCACGCCCCCGTCCGTGAGCGTCTTGAGGTTCTTCTGCGCCTGGACCAGGGCCACCTTGTACCGTGCGGCGGTGGGGCTCTCCGCCGTCGCCTTCTGGAGGGCCGGGTCCGACAGCCGCGCCACCTCGCGGCGGTCCGCCCAACGCTGGAAGAAGGGATCGTCGAAGAATGCCGGCGTCTGCGCGTACGCGAAGGTGGACACCTCCCGGGTCAGCGTCGGGACGTAGCAGACTCCGCTGGTGCGGAGCAGGTCCACCACCTCTGTGTCCACGTCCACGTCGCGGATGGAGTGGGCGATGAGATCGCTCCCGCCGAGGAGCAGCCGCTTGGCATCGTCCAGGTAGAAGAGGTGGGTGGCCACCCGAAAGCCCTTCGCGTGCGATTCGTCGATGACGGTTTCGACCACGGGCCAGGGCATCTTCGCGGTGGTGCCCAGGTTGTCGTCAACCCGGATCTTCATCCAGTCGACCCCGCGTCGGGCGTTGGCCTCCACCGCCGCGGCAGCGTCAGCGGGCGTGGTGGCCGCGATGACGGGTCCGGCGAAGTAGAGGCGGGCTCGCCCCACGGGAGCCCCGTCCTGGGCGGTCCGGACGAGGTCGGCTCCGGTGGGTTCATCCCCGAGGCTGTTGACCGTAGTGACGCCGTAGCGGGCGTACAGCAGGAGGTTCGCCTCCATTCGGGCCCGAGGGTCTCGGACGTCCTCTGGAGCCCACTGCTCCGTGAGGTGCCCGTGGGTGTTGACGAGTCCGGGGATCACGTAGGCGCCGGTGAGGTCGACCACAGGGACGCCCTCGGGCGCCCGACCCCGCTGCACCGAGACCACGCGGCCCCCCTCCACCAGCATCACGGCGTTGGGCATGGCCGGCGCTCCGGTGCCGTCCCACACCGTGGCCCCGGCGTAGGCCACCGTCTGGGCGTGGGCTGGGGCGGCCAGGGCAGTGGCCAGGAGGAGTCGGGTCGGCAGTCTGAGCGGGCGCATGGCGAGCAAGGTGCAACGAACGCTTGGTTTTGGCGAGGAGGACGAAGCTTGCGTGGACGAGCGTGGGGGGCCTAGCCTGCACCGACCCGTCCGGCCAACCCTTCCGGAGGCTGTCATGCCAGAGCTTCAGCCGCCCGTCATCGTCATTCCGGGCATCACGGCGGCCAACCTGCGGGACGAGTACCCCGTGACCCCGGAGGGTGTCTGGGGCATCCTCAAGAAGTCTTGGGAGCGCGTGCAGCTCCATCCCGACGACGTGCGTTTCGAGCAGCGGGGACCTGCCCGGGTGAGCGCCGACTCGGTGTTTTCGTTTCCGTACGGCAACTTCATCGCCGACCTGGCGCACGACCTGACGCCCAGCGCCGACGCTCCCGTTCCGGTCTATCCCTTCGCCTACGACTGGCGGCATCCCCTCGACGCCATCGAAAGGCGGTTGGAGGACTTCGTCACGGAGGTCGTGGCCAGGACCGCCCTGCTGCGGCACTACCATGCCGCCGGGTACACCGCGCGGAACGGCAAGGTCGACCTGGTCGGGCACTCCATGGGGGGACTTGTCGTCGCCGGCTACGTGGAGCGCACGTCCGGCAGGCGGGTGCGGAAGGTCGCCACCATGGGAACTCCGTTCAAAGGGTCCTTCGAGGCGGCGCTGAAGATGATCACGGGGATGGGTGAACTGGGCGACTCCGCGTCGCGTGAGCGGGAGGCGGCCCGGCTCACCCCCGCCCTGTATCACCTCCTGCCCAGGTACAGGGGCGCCGTCACGGCCGATCCGGGGCTCGGCGTGGACCTTTTCCGAGCCGCCACGTGGCAGCCCTCGGTGATCCGGACCATCGCCGAACAGATCCGCCTGTACGGGCTGGACGGCGTCGGCAAGGCCACCGACGACCTGATTCCGTCGGCGGTGGAGCTCTTCCAGCGCCTCCTGTCCCAGGCGTCGGGGCACCGAGCCCGCCTGGGCAGGATGAACCTCGCCAAGGTCGGCATGACCCGGGACGACTGGCTCGCGGTGGTCGGGGTGGGCGAGGAGACCCGAGTCCACCTGCACATCCGGAAGGGGTTCGATGGAGCGCCTTGGTTCGATCTGCGCTCGGCGGACCGGAAGAACGGCTACCCACGAAACGGCTCCGGCCTGCCGGGCCCCGCGGCGGCGCGAGCCGTTGACACGGGGGACGGCACGGTGCCCTACGAAGCCGCCCTGCCCGCGTTCCTGGAACCGGAGAACCTGGTCTGCGTCGCGGACGACGACTTCGGTTACTGGGAGCTACGGGACCGCCTCATGGAGCGGGGGCTGGCGGGTCACAATGTGAGCCTCCATGCCATGCTGCCGGCCATGAACGTCGTGGAGAAGCTCGTGGCATGCCATCTGAGGGGCGAAGCGGGCCAACCCGGACCGAGCCACGGCGGCGTGTGGGGAAGGCGGGCGCCCGACGCGCATCCCTCCAGGGAATGGCGTCCGCCGATCCACGGACTGCGGCAAAAGGGGTGACGCCGGAGGAACGAGGCGCCCGACCCCGGCGTCAGCGGCTCCCCTTCCTGCTGCGCCGATGGTGGGCCGAGACCTTCGCCCTGTTTCCGCACACGGCCATGGAGCACCACCGGCGCTGTTGATTCTTGGACGTGTCCAGAAACCAGCGTGTGCATCCCGCTGCCGCGCAGCGTCGCACCCGAGCGGGCACTCCTTCCGCGAGGAGGAGGGCGCCCGCCTCGGCGATGGGAGCCAGGAGCTCCGAGACCGACGCGCGAGCGACGTGTTGGTGGATCTCGAAGCCTCCGGAACCCGCAGCCAACTCCAGGCCACGGCGGGGTCGCGCGGCCAAGCGTCGGTTGAGCTCCATGAGGGCCATGGTGGGGGCCGGGGCACTCCGGGCGGTCCATCGCCCCACCAGGTCCGTCAGGGCGTGTCGGAGGCGAAGGGCGTCGTCGAACAGGACGCGCAGATCGGGCAGCGTAAGGTCCGCCAGGGCCTCCGGATCGGCAGCAATCCCCTCGTCGGCCAGCCAGGCCCGGACGTCCTCCGGGGCAGTCCACAGGTCGGGGCCCCCGCCGGGAGGTCCGGAGGTGTTGAGAAAGGCGAGAGCCAGCGCAGGGTCTGGGTTCATAACCGTCATACTAACTATTTGTAGGTTATAGCGCGATGGTTTCTCCTGCTGCGTGTGAGCCCGGTCTGCGGTATCCTGTCTTTTCTCGTTCCGACCAACGGGTTCCACGGCTCCGGAGTTCCATCGTGTCCGCTCCCCGTCGCTTGCAGGGGGTTGTCTCCCTTCTGGTCCTCGCTTCGTTCCTGCCGGGTCGACCCGCGTTTGGGCAGACTCGGCACACCGTGATGTCCGACGGACATCCGATGGCGGTGTGGGAGAAGCGCCCGGCGGACGCCGCACGAGCCGCGGTGGTACTGCTCCACGGTCGTACCTGGAGTGGGCTTCCCGATTTCGATCTCCAGGTACCCGGCGAAGAACTGTCCCTCATGGATGGCCTCACGGGCAGGGGATACGCCGTCTACGCGCTGGATCAGCGCGGGTATGGCGCGACGCCCAGAGACGAGACCGGGTGGTTGACCCCGGACCGGGCCGCCGAGGACCTTGCCGCCATCCTCCTGTGGGTGCGGGGCCGGGAGGCGGAGAGGCCCGTCCACCTGTTCGGGTGGTCCCAGGGATCCATGGTCTCGCAACTCACCGCGCAGCGCCACGGCGAACTCGTGGATCGACTGGTGCTCTTCGGGTACCCCTTCCGTCCAGGCGCCCAGCTGGCCCACGAAGAGCCGGCCGGCCCGCCGCCGGCGCGGACCACCACCGCCGAGGCAGCCGCCAGCGACTTCATCACACCGGGCGCCATCTCCGACGCGGCGGTGGCGGCCTACGTGGAAGCCGCCCTCGCCGCCGATCCGGTCAGGGTGGATTGGACCAGAACGCATCAGTGGAACGCCCTGGACCCCGCCCAGGTGAGGGTGCCGACCCTCGTCATGCGGGGCGAACACGACCCCCTGGCGCCCCAGCCCACCGTGGAGGCTTTCTTTTCCGGGCTGGGGACGCAGGATCGGGCCCTGATCGTCGTAGCCGGTGGAGACCACGCTGCGTTTCTCGAGCGGCCCAGGGCCTACTTTCTGGACGTCCTCGACGCCTTCCTGACCGGGGGCGCCGGGCGCTGAGTCCGGCCGGCGGATGAATGCGCCGGCTCCCAACCGTGGCGGTCCATGTCGATGCAGCCCTGGGCGTCGAAGGCCACGCCTTCGGACTCCAGGATGGCTCGCTGCAGACTCCCACGGGACGGGTCCCCGCGGCGGGGGCTGACCTGACCCCGGGCGTTGACCACCCGTTGCCAGGGCACGTCGCTCGCGTGGGGCAGTGCCGCCAGAGCGTACCCCACGTGGCGGGCGTACCCCGGGAGTCCAGCCCCTCGGGCAACGGCCCCGTACGAGGCCACCCGACCTCGGGGGATTCGACGCACCACCTCGTAGAAACGCGGCCATGTGCTCATGGCCTGAATGTGTCGCCGGTCCCGGTCCGAAACCATGGCGCCAGCGTCCCGGGCTCCGCAGTTTGGGGCCGCCGAGGACCGAATCCGTTCGAACCGCAGGAGGGGCCATGGAGGATCTGCGCTATCCACTCGGTCGATTCGCGCCCAAGGGCTCCGCCCTCACCGCCGAAGAGCGCGTCGACCTCATCGGGGGCATCGCTGCGCTCCCACGTGAGCTTCGGGCCGCCGCAGCGGGCCTCACCGACGAGCGCCTGGACGTCCCGTACCGGGAGGGGGGGTGGTCGACGCGCCAGATCGCACACCACATCGCCGACTCCCACATCAACGCGTTCGTGCGCTTCAAGCTGGGACTCACCGAGGACACGCCGACCATCAAGCCCTACGATCAGGAGAAATGGGCGGCGCTGGGGGACGTGCAGCTCAGCCGGCTGGAAGCGTCCCTCTCCCTCCTCGACGGCCTCCACGAGCGGTGGGTGGGGCTGCTCCGGGCCATGACGCCCCAGGACTTCGGCCGCCGTGTCGCCCATCCCGAACTCGGCGAGATCGACCTGGATTTCCTGGTGTCGCTCTATGGGTGGCACGGGAGCCATCACGTCGCCCAGATCATGGCGCTCCGCCAGCGCCAGGGCTGGTGAGGCCACCGGGGCGTCGCCAGTGGCGGCAACGTGACCGCGCGTTAGGTTAGGGCGCTCAATCTTCACCCTGCCGGAGGCGTCAATGCCCAACATCGCACCTCTCCACCCCCAGGTGGTCCATTTCGTGGTGGCGTCCCTGCTGGTGGGGCTCCCCATCTACTGGCTCGGCTTCCTGCGCCGGCCGCGCTTCCTGCGCCCCATGGCCTCGGTGCTCCTGCTGGTGGGAACGGTGGCCGCGGTGGTCGCGGTGAAGTCGGGGGAAGATGCGCACGGACCGGCGGAGCGCCTTCCGGACACCCGGGACCTGGTGGTCGAACACGAGGAATTGGGGGAGCGGACCCGCAATATCTTCCTCGGTGTCCTCCTGCTGGAGCTCATCGCCATGGGCGTGGCATGGCGCGCCGGGGGGGCGGGCGCCTCGGTGACGGAGGTCGAGATCGGCTCGCCCATGGACGCCGGAGCCTCGACGAAGCGCTTCGCCGCCAACGCGCTGCGCGTCGTCGCGGGCGTCGCCTGGGCGGTGGGTGCGTTCCAGCTGTACGAGACGGCGGAGCACGGGGGTGAGTTGGTGTACGAATACGCCGGCGGCGTGGGGTACCGATCAGGCGACCAGGAGGACCTGGCGCGCCTGCTCCGGGCAGGGCTGTACGCCCAGTCCCGCGTCGATCGCGAAGCGGGCCGTGCCGACGATGCCGCCCGCCTCATGCGTGAGATGACCGTCCGATTCCCGGGGAGCCTGGAAGTCCAGCTCCTCGGCGTCGAGTCCCTCGTCCTGGACGTCAAGGATGGTCGCGCGGCCCTGGATGCGCTGGCCGGCCTGAGCGTTCCCGACGACAACCCGCGCATGCTCCTCAGAAAGCAGACGCACGCATTCGATGCGTACATGCTGCTCCAGCTGCCCGATTCGGCGCGGGCGGCCCTGGAGGCGGTTCCGCCCCAGTACCAGGATAGCCAGGGCGTGAGGCAGCGCAGGGAATCGCTCGGGGGCTGATTCCTGCGCTCGGGGCGGCCCGCTCGGCGACCAAGCCGGGCGGGCCGCTTCTGCGTTTCAGCCCCCCGGGTCCTTCACCTTCGCTTCACCCGTGGTCCACTCCAGAAGCACCTCCCTCAGGATTCCGGTGAGGTAGGCGTTCTTCTCCGTGGGGTGGGTGAGGCGGTCGAACATCTCGTGGTCGAGCCACACCCCGAGGCAGTTGGGGCATTGGTCGGCTCGGCCCTCGTCGGTGTGGATCCCCTGCAGCACGCCACCGCACTTGGGGCAATGGCCCTCGTGGGCGTCGAGCCAGCGTCGCCGCTCCTGCTGCTCGCGAACCGCCTCGCGCTGGCGGGCGGCTGCCATGCGCGACTGGAATTCTTCGCGATGGAAGTACTCCTGCTCGTTCCGGCTGGGCTTCGACCAGGGCTGATGGGGGAGGCGATGGGTGAACTCGCTCATAGGCACCTCCGATGCGGATGCAGCGTACCTTAAGATACACCAGAACGGGCTCGTGTGCCGCTCGCCGAACCCAGACGTCGTCGTCGGGACCTGCCCGCGGAAGCGGCCCTCCCTTGACCACCACCGTCCCAGGAGTACCCTTCGACCCCATGGACACCATCGTCGAGGAACTCAAGTGGCGTGGCATGCACTACGCATCCACGGACGGGGCCGAGGAACATCTGGACGAGGCCTCCCGCACCGTCTACATCGGGTTCGATCCCACGGCGCCCAGCCTCCACGTGGGGCACTTGCTGCAGGTCATGGGTCTGGTGCACCTGCAGCGTGCCGGACACACGCCCATCGCCTTGGTGGGTGGAGGGACCGGACTCATCGGGGACCCGTCGGGAAAGAGCTCGGAGCGTCAACTGCTCACCAAGGACAAGGTGGCCGAGAACGCCGAGGGCATTCGCGTGCAGTTGGCGCATTTCCTGGACTTCGACGCCAAGTCGAATCCTGCGCGGATGCGCAACAACCTGGACTGGCTGGGGGCGCTTCCGCTGGTGGATTTCCTCCGGGACATCGGGAAGCACTTCAGCGTGAACCAGCTCCTGGCAAGGGATTCGGTGAAGCGCCGCATCGAGAGCGAGGAGACCGGCATCTCCTTCACCGAGTTCAGTTACGCGCTGTTGCAGTCCTACGATTTCCTGGAGCTGTTCCGGCGTGAGGGCTGCACGGTCCAGATGGGCGGGAGCGACCAGTGGGGCAACATCACGGCGGGGACGGACCTGATCCGCAGGGCCACGGGTGAGCGCGCCTACGGGGTGGTCATTCCGCTGGTGACGAAAGCGGATGGCAGCAAGTTCGGAAAATCGGAGTCGGGCACGGTATGGCTCGACCCCGGACTGACGTCGCCCTACCGATTCTACCAGTTCTGGATCAACGCCGACGATGCCGACGTGGCGAAGTACCTCAGGTTCTTCTCGCTGCGGTCCCACGCGGAGATCGAAGCGCTCGAGGAAGCTGCGCGGACCGAGCCCCATGCGAGGGAGGCTCAGCGAGCCCTGGCCGAGGAGGTGACACTTCGGGTGCACGGCGAAACGGGACTCGCCGGTGCCCAGCGCGCGACGACGGTACTGTTCGGCGGCGAGATCGAGGGCCTGGGCGCGGACGAGGTCGCCGACATTTTCGCCGACGTGCCCTCGGCCTCCATGGCCGGAGAAGCGTTGTCGGGCGAGGGGATGTCCCTGGTGGACCTTCTCGTGGAGGCGGGAATGGTCGGCTCGAAGGGAGAGGCGAGGCGTGCCATCGAAGGGGGCGGCATCTACGTGAACAACCGCCGGGAGGCCGGGGTGGACCGTCGCGTGAGGGTCGCGGATGCCATCGAGGGCCGCTTTCTGGTGTTGCGAAAGGGCAAGAAGAACTTCCACCTGGTGGCGCTCGATCGGTAGCGTCGGCCGCGCAGCCCAAACGACGAGAGGGGCGCCCCCGCCGGGGGCGCCCCGCTCTGTCCACCAGGGCGATGCGAACCCTAGAACGCCACCTGCCAGCCGACCACCACGCCCCAGTCGGCGCCCAACTGGGGGCCGTCGTACGTCTGGGAGACGGGGTGGAAGTACTCGACCGAAAGACGGTGCCCCGCGAAGCGCGTGTTCTCGGGCATGTAGATGTTGAGCCCCACCGGGAGGTCCAGCCGGGATCCCCCCAGGAAGTACGCGTCGTTCCCCGGGTCGCGGACCGGGTCGAGCGCGGGGTCCGCGCCCTCGATGCCGTCCCAGGTCTGGTAGGCCATGCGGCCCGAGACCGAGATGTACCGATTCACCCGGTACGCCGCCCATCCGTTGAACTCGTAGCGGTCACCCAGGGAAAAGTCGGCCGAGTTCGTCCCCATGTAGAAGGTCCCCCTGACCTGTGCGCCCACCGTTCCCGCGTCGTTCTGGGCGAGTACGGTGAGTCCCGGGGAAAGGGCGAAGGTGCCGGCGCCTGCACGTTGGTCGTAGGGCAGGGCCTCGACGCCCGGCGAGGAGTACGGCGTCTCCGCCGTCGCATCGACCTCGCCCGTCGGGATGGTCGCGCCGAGTTGCAGATGAGCGCGGTACGGCCCCTCCTCGAAGGCGCTGTAGAGGCCGCTGATCTCCAGGTCACCCAGCTGATCGGACTCGGTGACGTAGAAGATGCCTTCCTGGGTGAGTTGCTCCCGGTGGCGCCGCGAATAGCTGAAATTCGCCATCAGGGTGAGGTCCTCGGACGGCGCGTACGCCAGCCCCACCCAGTGGGTGAGGTTGTCCATGGCCAGCGGAACCACGGGGTAGTAGTCGAGGCTGGTCTCGAGGGCCAGCGAGTCCTTTTCGAACCACACGCCCTTGGAGGCCAACTGGCTGAACCTGTAGGTGAACTGGAACTCACCCATCTCCAGCAGTTGACCACCCATGACACCGAAAGGCGCCTGGGCATCGGGGCGCTTGGACGACCAGACCAACTCGTCCTGAGCGGCCAACGGGGCCGCGATGGCCAGGAGCATGACGACGAACAGGCTCTTACGAACCATGGATCTTCCTCCGACACGGTGCGTGACCGGGCAGGCCGGCCTTTGATGCGCTTACTCTGAAAATGCCCTTCCTTTGGTGGAAATAACAAGCGTTCCCTTCGAGCCGGACCCCCGGGCCCGGAGTGCCACCTTTCTGTCGGGCCGCCCTTGACCCCCCGAAGTGGTTCCCACAAGATCTCCGTCTTCCACCCTATCCGCGGCCGCAGGGACGGCCCCCCGAGGAGCGTGAGCCGAAGATGAGCAAGCCGCTTGTTGGCGTCGTAATGGGATCGAAGTCGGACTGGGACACCATGTCCCACGCTGTGTCGACCCTGGAGGATCTCGGAATCCCCTGCGAGGCACGGGTCTTGTCGGCCCATCGCACTCCGGACGCGGCCGCGGAGTACTCGGCGACCGCGGAGGCCAGGGGCCTCGAGGTCATCATCGCGGCTGCCGGCGGCGCGGCGCACCTCGCGGGGGTCATGGCGTCCAAGACCATCCTGCCGGTATTGGGCGTGCCCATGAAGGGATGGTCCCTGGACGGCCTCGACTCGCTCCTGTCCACCGTGCAGATGCCCAGAGGAGTCCCGGTGGGAACCCTCGCCATCGGCAAGGCGGGCGCGGTGAACGCGGCCCTCTTCGCGGGCGAGATCCTGGGCGGGGCGCACCCCGAGATTCGGGAGGCGATTCGCGCGGATCGGCAACGGCGCACGGAAGAAGCATTGGCCGGACAGGATCCCCGGGAGGACTGAAACCCCCCGGTCCGGGGGCCCGTAGGGGTTTTTGACATTGTCAACAAAACCCCCGAGGACCCCCGATGGCTTCACATTCCCAACAGCTCGGCGACCTGGAGGAACTGGTCCTCCTGGCGGTGCTTCGACTGGGCGATCAGGCCTACGGCGCCAGCATCCGTGAAGAGCTGACAGCACAGGCGGACCGGTCCGTTTCCATCAGCACGGTCTACGTGACCCTGATGCGGATGGAGGAGAAGGGTCTTTCACGGTCCTGGATGGGGGAGCCGTCCGGGGAGAGGGGCGGAAAGGCCAAGCGCCACTTCCAGGTCAGCCCCGAGGGCATCCAGGCCCTCGAGGCCTCTCGGTCGGTGCGGGAGCGCATGTGGGCCAGGGTGGAGCGGGGGAGTGCGGCCCATGTCGGCTGAACGCCCCCCGCGGCCTCCCCGCCTGGCCGCGCTCCTGGTGCGCTGGCGCCTGCCGGCGGATCTGTCCGATGCCGTGGCCGGCGACCTCCACGAGGAGTACGCCCTCAGGGTCGCTCCTTCCCGCGGCCCTTGGGCGGCGGATCTCTGGTACTGGGGGCAGGCGCTGACCCTTCGAGCCGGCGCGCTTCGTCGCGTCTCGCGTCGCCTGAAAGCCATGCGGCCCACGTGGGAGCGGAATCGCCCCCAACGGGTGGGCCGAGACCAACCCGATCTGTGGAGCCGGATACCCATGCGTCCCGAAGACTTCAAGTACGCAATCCGCCGCCTGGCGCGCAGCCCTGGCTTCACCCTGGTGGCGGTGCTTTCCCTGGCCCTGGGCATCGGCGCCAACACCGCCATGTTCAGCCTGGTCAACGCGGTCCTCATCCGGCATATGCCGGTGCGAGCCCCCGAGGAATTGGTGGAGGTCTACACGTCGGAGGGCGATGGGTATCCCTACGCGACGTCTTCCCACCCCGATTATTTGGACCTGCGCCAGAACAACGACGTATTCGCCGGACTCGTGGGGACCCGCACCTTCATCGGCCGCATGGACCGGGGGGCCGAGCCCGAGGTCATGTTCGGCGAAGCCATATCCTGGGACTATTTCGCCGTGCTGGGGGTGCCCATGGAGCTGGGCCGCTCCTTCCTCCCGGAAGAGGACGCCTCGCCGGGGACCCACCCGGTCGTGATCCTCGGGTACAAGACGTGGACCGAGAAGTTCGGGGCCGACCCGGGTGTGGTGGGGAAGGACGTCCGGCTGGGTGGGCGAGCCTACACCATCGTGGGCGTGGCGCCCAAGGCGTTCACGGGGTCCATGCCCGTGATGGTGACCGGACTGTTCGTGCCCCTCATGATGACCGGCGAGATCATGCCAGGCGCCGCCGATCAACTCGACCGGCGGGGGAGCCGGAGCATGTTCCTCAAGGCCCGCCTCAACCCCGGGGTCACCGTGGCCCAGGCCAACGCGTCGCTGGAAGCGATTGCCGTCGGACTCGCGGAACGGTACCCCGAAACCAACGAGGCGCGCAGCATCACGGCGCTTCCGTCGAGTGACGTCGCGCTGCATCCCATGGTGGACAAGGCGGCGGTGCCCGTCGCGGCCCTTCTTCTGGGGGTCGTCGGGCTGGTCCTCCTCATCGCCTGCGCCAATTTGGCGTCATTCCTCCTGGCCCGGGCCGAGGACCGGCGCAAGGAGATCGCGATCCGCCTGGCGCTCGGTGCTGGGCGCGCCGCCCTGGTGCGCCAACTGCTGGTGGAGACGACGATGTTGGCCGTGCTGGGCGGCGCGGCGGGGATCGTGCTCGCCAACTGGACGCTGGACCTCCTCATGAGCTTCCAGCCGCCCCTTCCGGTTCCCGTGGATTTCGACATCTCGCTGGACCGCACGGTGCTCTGGTTCACGGCGGGGGTCTCCCTGTTCGCCGGCCTCGCCTTCGGCCTGGCGCCGGCCCTGCAGGCCACCAATCCGGACGTCGCGCCGACCCTGAAGAACGAAGGGACGGGAGGAGGCCGGCCGAAGCGCTTCAATCTGCGCAGTGGCCTGGTGGTGACCCAGGTCGCATTCTCCTTCGTCCTCCTGATCGGCGCCGGGCTCTTCGTGCGGTCGCTGCAGAAGGCCCAGACCATCGATACCGGGTTCTACACGGGTCCCGCGGCGCTGCTGTGGCCCGTGCCGGAACTGTCCGGGTACGAGACCCAGGAAGAGGCCCGGGCCGTCATGGACGAGTACGTCCAGCGGCTCCTGGCCCACCCCGCGGTCACCGGGGTGGCCCTGGCCGATCGCCTGCCATTGGGTGCCGGCATCCAGACGCGTGGCTACGTCGTTCCGGGCGTTCCGTCGGAGTCCGTCGACGGCGACTGGGACATCGACAATGCCACGGTTTCTCCCTCCTATTTCGACGTCATGGACGTGGCCATCGTGCAGGGTCGCGGCTTCGAGCCCTCCGACCTCGAGGGTGATCCCGTTCTCGTCGTGAGCGAGGCGTTCGTGCAGCGTTTCTATCCCGGCGAGGACGTGATCGGGCGAAGCCTGGAAACCGCCGGCGGAAGTCGCCTGCGCATCGTCGGTGTGGCTCGGGACACCAAGGTGCGCACCCTGGGCGAAGCGCCCAGACCCTACGTCTACCAGTCCGTGAGGAATTCCCATTTCTTCGATCACCAGGTCGTGGTGCGGGGCCGTGGATCCAGCGCCGAGGTCCTGGGCGTGGCGCGCTCCGTCCTTCGGGACGTGGATCCGGACATGGTCGTCATGGACGCGAAGACGATGAACGAACACCTGGCCCTCATGTTGTTCGCTCCCAGGATGGGTGCCTTGCTCCTGGCCGTGTTCGGGGCACTGGCCCTGCTCCTGGCGGCCATCGGCATCTACGGGGTCGTGAGCTACGCCGTGGCGAAGCGGACACGGGAGATGGGGATCCGCTTGTCGCTGGGGGCGTCCGCCGCGGACGTCGTTGCCATGGCCGTGGCCGGCGGGATGCGCCTCGTGGTCGTCGGAGGCGTCGTGGGCGTCGTGTTGGCCGCTGGGGTGACCTGGGCCATCAAGGGCTTCCTGTACGGAATCGGCGCCACGGACCTGGTGACGTTCGCCGTGATTCCGGTCCTTCTCTCGGGGGTCGCGCTGGTCGCCGCCTTCGTGCCGGCACGGCGGGCGAGCGCCGTGGATCCCGTGGCGGCTCTTCGGCGGGAATAGTGGGTATATTGGGCCATGAACCTTCGAATCTTCGGGATCGCCGGAGCGGCGATCCTCTGCATGGTGGCGTCGGCGGCACCGGCCCTGGGGCAGGGCACCGGTGCGGTACTGCTCCGGGGACAGCTGCTGGACGGTGACACGAAGGCCCCTGTGTCCGGGGCGTTCATCGCTCTGGATGCCGAGTCCTGGGGCGTGCTCACCGACTCGATCGGGGCCTTCACGCTCCCGGTGGGCACCGCCGAAGCCTACCAGATCAAAGTGCGACAGCTCGGGTACCGCGACCTGGTGGTCACCGTCACCGCCGAGTCGGCCCGGAGGCCGTTCTTTCTGCAGCTGGACCCCGATCCCGTCGAGATCGAAGGTCTCAGGGTCCTCGTCCAGCGCTTCGAGGACCGGCGCCGGGGTCCTTTCGGGGCCGTCGATGTCCTGGACCAGAAGGCGCTCAGCGAGGCTCCCGGCGGGACCGGCGTCGATTTCGTGAAGCGCGTGGTTCCCTTCGCCCGCCCCTGCGACAGCGAGACCGAGGCGCTTTGCCTCAACCAGATGGGACGCATAGAACCCCTGACCGTGTGCGTGGACGGCCACCGAGTCTCGGAGATGATGGCCGAGTTGGAGCACGTGGATCCGCGCTCCCTCTACATGGTCGAGGTGTTTCGGCGGACCGGGCAGGTCCACATGTACTCGCGCGGGTACGTGGAGCGTCTCCTGGAGGCGGGGAGCGAACTGCCGCCTCTTTCCTTCGGGTGCGGGCAGGTGGGGCTTCCGGGCACGGTGATCGGCTAGCGGCTCCGAGCCCCGGGAGGCGTGCACGGCTCGCGGCAGTGGCGCGCGGGAGCGCGCGGCGGCATCCTTACCGCGGGTCCCCTGCGATTTCGACGAGAAGGCTCTGGAATGCGGAAGATCGACGTACCGCTGGTCCTGTTCCTGTCGGCAGCTTTCGTGTCTTTCCTGCTGTCCGTCTTCCTCTGGTTCTTCGTGAACCGGGACTACGCCCTGTTCGTGGGGCTTTGGGTACCCTCGATCCTCTCCTTGGGAGCCCTGGTGAGGCGCGGGTGACAACCCCGGATCAAGGCCGCGGCGAGACGGTGGTGGCGGTGGCCGTCATGGCCACCCTCGCGGCACTGTTGGCCACGTACGTGGCGTTCTACGTCCGCGTGCCCATCGACAGCGACATCCGACTCGTGGCCCTCTTGGGGATGTTCGTGTTCCTGATCGTTGTCGTCGCCCTGCTGATACTCTTGCAGGGATGGTGGACGTCCCGTCCGATCAGGCCCGGGACGTCCGCGCACGAAGACGTCGGTTCGGGAGGTTCCCGCTAGCGGGTCTCCTCCCCGTAGCCGACCAGGAGCTTGGTGCCCTCATCCGTCTCATGGGCGACCACGAAGACCAGACGGCCGGACTCCTCGTTCTTGGCCCAGAGGGAGCCCTCGTCGAAGTCGGCCCCGTCGCGATGGTGCTCGGCGCGGATCTCGTACCTCGCGTCCTCGAGCTGGGACTGGAAGGCGTCCAACGCCGCCTGCGCCGCCGTGTCCTGCGTCCATGCAACGGCGCCGAGGGTGCCTTGGTCAGCGCTCAACGAGTAGACGGGGCGCGGCCGCTCCGGCATGCCATCCAGCCTCGGAACCCAGCCCGGAAGGGCTTCGGCGTCTTCGCCGAAACCGAGGCGGAGCGACTCGCCGCCGTCGGTCTCCACCAGGAGTCGTCCGCCCTCCCCGCTGCGGATGAGATCGAAGCGGATGCTTCCCTCGTCGGAGTCCACCGTCAGATAGCCGCCGTGGTCCGTGCGCTGAAGGGCGATCCGGGCCTGACCCTGGTCGGAGTCGATGACCAGGGAGCCACCGTCGTCGGTGCGGCGGAGATCCAGGCGCACCGTTCCGTCGTCGGACCGGATCACGAGAGAACCACCCTCGCCGACGCGGTTCAGGTCGATGCTCACATCACCCTCATGGGCGGGGAGCGAACCGGATCGCGGTTCACGGACTTGTTCGAGATCGGAGAGGTCGGCCAGGTCGGCCAGGTCGGCGAAGGGCCCGTTCCCGCCGAAGGACTCGCCGAACAGGTTGCCCAGGAAGGCCTCCGCGGGATCGTGACCGTCCAGCTTGCGTAGGAACTCGAGTCCCTGGTCGGGAGCCGCCGAGAGCAACTGCGCGTGAGACTCCAGGCGGGCCACCACCTTGGAGGCGGCCGCCCCGGCGTCGTAGTCGAAGCCGACCAGCATCTCCTCAACCTTGTGGGCGACCCGGTTCATGGCGAAACCCACGCCCACGACGCCCAGGACCACGAACAGGCCCAGGCTCATGAAGAGCCACCCCAGGGCCGACATCCCCTTCTTTCTGGGTGATCCGGAGATGGCGCGTTCGAATTCGTCGT
>DATHZE010000084.1:0-3017 GCA_035458765.1 Longimicrobiales bacterium | reverse complement strand
GATCTCGCCGCTGACCTTGTCCCAGATGCGCCGGGGGTACCCGTCGGGTCCGATGGGCGAGAACGTCGCCTCCCAGATGTCCCACTGACCCCCGGAACGACTCTTGGTGGCCAGGGCCAGCTCCATGTGGTTGGACTCCTCCAGGGTCCGGCTGACCTTGCCCAGCCAGTCCCGCTGCCCGGGGCGCGGCGTGCGCTTGAAGGCATCGTCCAGGTGGTAGGCGTTCTCGTCCTCGTAGATGTTCACGACGGTGTAGGCCCGGAAGTCGATGGGGTCCGGGCACGCGATGTACGCGCCGTTGAAGTCGTCGGGATAGAAGACCTGGACGGCCATGGCTTCCCATCCGCCCGTGGAGCCGCCGTAGGTGAAGCGGGCCCACCCCTCGCCGATGCCTCGGTAGCGGCGCTCGATCTCGGGGATGAGCTCCGTCATGATGGCGTCGCCCCAGGGCCCCTGGGCCTGGGAGTTCACCGCGTAGGAATCGTCGTAGTACTGCGTGGGGTGCTGGATCTCCACCACCAGGTGCCGGGGGAAGCCAGGCGACGTCCAGTCCTTGTAGAGCTGGTACTGCCACTGCTCCTGGATGTGGTTGTAGCAGTCCAGGCTGAACCGCGCAGAGTACACGCAGGGCGTGGTCGTGTCGGGCGGCTCGGTGCGCATGTGGCTGAACGACGACGGGAAGTGGCCGTGGAAGACCGCCAACGGGTAGCGGGCGTCGGGGTGCTCGTCGAAGCCCATGGGCAACAGCACCCAGGCCCCCAGGTACATGTCCGTGCCCCAGAAGTCCGACAGAAGGTCGGAGCGGATGCGGACGTACTTCACCCACTCGGTCTCCTTGGCGGCGAAGTCCTCCACCGGCGGGATCACCTGGTCAAGGACCAGCGTGACGGCGTCGGTGCCCGGCGCCCCGCCCACGGTGAATTCCGTCACCCGGGAGTACAGGTTGCCGGGCTTGCTGGCCCACTGCTGCCCTTCGCCCTGGTCCGGCGGCAGCTTCACCACGTGACCATCCGCCCGGGTGTAGGTCTGGTACCGGTTGAGCACGGCCTGGGCGCGGTAGGTGCCGGGGGGCAGCTCCCCCAAACGCCCCACCGGATACCCGAACACGGTGTCCGTCAGCGTCGCCGTGGAACCCGGAGTCCACCCCTCCACGTCGATGCCGAAGACGGGCTGGGCGCCGGGTCCATCGGTCACGTGGGTACGGGGCTCGCCCTCGGGCTTCTGGGAGAGCACCACGACGAGGCGGCCGTCCAACGGATCCGGGCTCACGCTGGCCGGGAAGGTGACCTCGATCTGGATGCGGTCTTCCGAACGCTGACAGCCGGAAACCAGAAGGCTGCCCAGGACGAGAAGGGTGCCGGCGCCGACGGCCGGAACGCGATGCAGGGACATGGCTGACCTCGTGCGGAGTGGGTCCGCTTCAGCCTAGGTCGTCCCCCGTGCACGCGCCATCCCCGGATCGGGTCGCTCCTCCGTAGGCATGGCCGCGGATCAGCCGATGACGTCCCGATAGAGCCGGAGCAGGTTCAGCCCCATGATGCGCTCCACGTCGGCCTCGACGTAGCCACGTTCCACCAGGCCGTCCCACACCACCTCCATGCGGCGCGGACCGTTGAGCTCGTCGATGAAGTAGGGGAGCTCCGACGAAGTCACCTGGCTTCCCTCTTCCCGGCGGAGCTCAGCCTCGTACTCGGGCGTCATGACGATGACCCGGTGGTCCCGGTCCGATCCGATGCACACGTGCTCCACGCCGCAGACCTGCACCGCGTGGTCGATGTGGTCGAAGAAGGCGTGGAGGTTGTCCGACTTCTTGTGGGTGAGGAACGGGCGAAGTTGGCAGATGCCCACCACGCCCCCGCGCTCGGCCATGGCGCGGAGGTTCTCGTCGGTGGTGTTGCGCACGTGGGGGTAGACGGCGTCGCAGGCCGTGTGGGAGTTGATCACCGGCACCCGGGAGTGGGCAATGGTGTCCGCCATGGTGGGCATGTTCGCGTGGCCCAGGTCGATGAGCATGCCCACGTCGTTCATGCGCTCCACCAGCGCGCGGCCGAAGTCCGTGAGGCCACCGTCGTCGCCCTCGGCGCGGCACCCCACGCCGGCGCGGTTGCGCTCGTTGTAGGTGATCTGCGACGAGCGCACGCCCAGCCGGTAGAACATGTCCACCCGGTCCAGGTCGTCGCCGAACTGGTCGGAGTTCTGGAAGAGGTAAAACACCGCCATCTTGCCTGCCGCCCGTGCCTCCTCCAAATGAGCGACCCGGGTCGCCTTCATGAGGAACGCCGGCCGCGCCGCGATGAGGCGGTCGTAGTCCAGGACTCCGTTCACGGCCAGCTCGAGCCCCTCGGCCCCGGTGGGCTTGGGGTCGCAGAGCGTCACCGTGATGCTGTCCATGCCCACGTCCAGCATGTGGCCCAGGAGGGCGTCGTCGTACTCGGGCCGCAGCTCCCCCATGGCGTCCATGATGAGGGCCTGGGGATTCGGCGGACGTCGGGTGCGGCCCACGGCGGATCCGGCCCCGGTCTCCATCGCGAGGGCTCCCAGGGGCAGCGCGTGCGCTGCTACGGCGCCGGCGGCGCCACGGACGAAGTCACGGCGTCTCATCGGTTCTCCTCCCTGCGGGCGAGCTCGGCCTCGGCGGCGATGCGCCCGAAGCCCGGCCACCACGGATCGGCGACGATGGCGCGGAAGACCTCCAGGGCCCGGGCCGTGTCCCCGGCGGCGAGCATCCGGGTGGCCACGCCGAAGCCCACGGTCTCGAGACGGTAGGGCGCGTCGGGCCCCAGGTTCAGGAGCTCGTCGGCGGACTTGAGCCCTTTGTCGTACAGGAGGTCGTGGTAGTAGGAGAGGTTCTCCCCCACCTCGAGCCCCTCGGGGATGGCGTCGGCCAGCGCCCGGGCCTCGTCAGGGCGCCCGGCGCGCAGGAGCGCCCTGGCCCCCCACTCGGTCATGGCCACCCGGGACGCCGGATCGTCCCCGTTCCGGGCGCAGCTCCGGAAGTCCGGCCCGTCGGCGGCCTT
>DATHZE010000083.1:0-22113 GCA_035458765.1 Longimicrobiales bacterium | reverse complement strand
GGCGCCGGCGAAGCGGCCCACCTGCGCGACGCCTTCACCCAGGGACACGCATCCGCAGCCCTGGTGGCAGGCATCCTTCACGACGGTCTCACCACCGTGGGTGCGCTCAAGAGCGCGCTTGCGGGGTGGGGCGTTAACGTCCGGGGCGCCAACGCCCCTGGTTCCCAAGGAGTCAACGCATGACCGACCGTACCCTGCGCGCCCCCGAGGATCTGGACGCCCTGGATTTCTCGAAACACACGGGACTGGTTCCCGTGGTGGCCCAGGATGCCGAGGAGGGCGAAGTCCTCATGGTCGCATGGGCCACCCGGGAGGCCCTGGAGAAGAGCCTCTCCACCGGAACCATGCACTTCTGGTCCCGGTCCCGGAGCGCCCTGTGGCGGAAGGGGGAAACCAGCGGGAACGTGCTGAACGTCGTGTCGCTCCACGCCGACTGCGACGGCGATACGGTGCTGGCCCGGGTGACGCCCACGGGGCCCGCCTGCCATACCGGAGAACTCACGTGCTTCGGCGAGGACGCCGAGCCCAGCGGGGAGCTGAGAGCCTCGCCCGCGGCCACCCTCACCGCCCTGGACCTGACCATGGCCATCCGTCAGGCCAAGCGCCCCGCGGGGAGCTACACGGTGGAGCTTCTGGACGACGAGAACCTGCGCCTGAAGACGCTGGGCGAGGAGACGGCCGAATTGGTGACGGCCCTGGCCAAGAACGACCCCGAGCGGATTCGCGAGGAGGCCGCGGACCTGCTGTACCACCTGCTGGCCGCCCTCAGGGGCGCGCACGTTCCTCTGGCCGAGGTCATGAGCACCCTGGAGGCCCGCAGGCGCTGACGGCCCGCGGGCCCCCCTTCCCGCTACCGGAGCAGGCCGCGCGCTTTCAACAACGGCTCGATGGAGGGATCCCGTCCCCGGAACGCCCGGTACAGGTCCATGCCCTTTCGGGTGCCCCCCTTGGACAGGATCTCTTCCCGAAGGCGCCTCGCCGTCGCGGGGTCGAAGAGGTCGCCCGTCTCGACGAAGGCCTGGAACGCGTCCTTGTCCAGCACCTCCGCCCACAGGTAGGCGTAGTACCCTGCCGAGTATCCCCCGGCGAAGATGTGGCTGAAGTAGGTGCTCCGGTACCGCGGGATGATCTCCTCGATCAGGCCGATGCGCTCCATCTCCGCGGCTTCGAATGCCCTGGCCTCCTTCTCGACGGGCTCGGTGAGGTTATGCCAAGCCATGTCCAGATATGCCGCGGCCACGAATTCCGCCGTGATGAAGCCTTGGTTGAAGGTCGCCGAGGCCCGGATCTTCTCCACCAGCTCGTCGGGAATCACCTCGCCCGTCTGGTAGTGCTTGGCATACATGCGAAGCACCTCGGGCTGCTCCATCCAGTTCTCCATGATCTGGGAGCCGAACTCCACGAAGTCCCGTGGTACGGACGTCCCCGCCAACGACTCGTACGTCACGTCGGACAGAAGGCCATGAAGAGCGTGTCCCATTTCGTGGGCCAAGGTGAGGGCGTCGTCGAACGTGATGAGCGACACGCCTTCGGCCGTGGGCGCCGGGAAGTTGAAGTTGGTGGTGACGATGGGGTGCTTCTCGCCGTCCAGGCGGCTCTGTTGCCGAAGGCTGTTCATCCAGGCCCCACCCGACTTGCTGGGGCGGGCGAAGAAGTCCAGGTACAGCACGCCCTGGTGGCTCCCGTCGGCATCCAGCACCTCGAAGACCTGCTGGGACGGGTGCCAGCGCGGAAGGTCCGTGCGCTCGACGAAGGTCAGGCCGTAGAGCTTGTTGGCGACCGTGAACACGCCGTCGCGCACGGCGTTGACTTCGAAGTAGGGCAGCAGCGCCTGCTGATCCAGGGCATACCGCTCCCGGCGGACCTTCTCCGTGTAGTGCCGCCAATCCCAGCCCTCGAGCTTGCCCGCCACGCCTTCGCCGTTCATGAGCGCCTGCATGTCGGCGCGCTCCTGCTTGGCCACGGCCAGCGCCGGCGTCCAGACCTCGTCCAGGAGGCCCATCACCCGGTCCGGCGTCTCCGCCATGTTGTCCGAAAGGACGAAGGCCGCGTGGGTGGGATACCCCAGAAGGTGGGCACGCTCGGCGCGCAGCGCCGCCATGCGGGACAGCGCCGCCTTGTTGTCATGCTCGTTGTCGTTGTCCCCGCGCATGGCGTAGCCCACGAAGATCTCGCGGCGCAGGTCACGGTTGGTGGACGACTCGAGGAACGGGTTGATGCTCGGCCGCTGGAGCGTGAACGACCACCCACCCTCGTGCCCTCGGCGCTTCGCCTCGGCGGCAGCGAGTTCCACCAGGCTCGGAGGCAGGTCCCCCAGATCCTCCTGGTTCGTCACGTGGAGGTCGTAGGCGTTGGTCTCGTCCAGGACGTTCTGGCCGAATTTCTGGGAAAGCTCCGCCAGCTCCTTGTTGAGCTCCCGCATGCGGGCCTTGGCCGCATCGTCGAGGGCAGCGCCGCTCCGAACGAAGCTCTTGTGCGTTTCCTCGAGGAGCCTGTCCTGCTCCGGGTTCAAGCCCAACTGGTCCCGTTGGTCGTAGACTGCCCTGACCCGCTGGTACAGTTCCGGGTTCAGGGCGATGTCATCCCGGTGCGCCGCCCTCTCCGGCGCGAGGATCCGCTCGACCTCCTGGAGCGTGTCGTTGGTGTTGGCGCCGGTGACCGCCCCGAAGACCCGCGAGGCTCGGGAATACATGGCCCCGGACCGCTCCAGGGCCTCGATGGTGTTCTCGAACGTGGCCGGCTCCGGGTTGCCGGCGATGGCCACGATCTCCGCGCCTTGGGCGGCCATGGCTTCCCGGAAGGCCGGGAGGTAGTCCTCATTCTCGATGAGGTCGAAGGGGGGAACCCCGAACTCGGTGCGCCACTCCGCGAGGAGCGGGTTGTCGTGGCCCGAGATGACGGATGCGGCAGGTGGGGTCTCGGTGGCGCACCCGGCCACCAGGAGCGCCAACAGGGGGAACGACGGACGCCGGTGAGCTCTCACGGATCATTGCCTCCATGGCCACCGCTCCCCGGGGCCGTGGCCTGGGCGGAGCGGTGAATGCACGTTTACGGTGGGGAACCGGGCAGGAGGTTCGGAGCAAGCGCATGACGCTAGATCAGGGGGCGGGCAGAGGCAAGACGAGGTGGCTCGCGCCGGACCGGACAGAGGGTGGCTGGGAAGCCCTCGATGGCACAGGTTTCCACCTGGCGGTTCGAAGGCGACCCACGGCAGCTGCTGAGAGAATGGATACCAGTTCATGAGAAGAACCGTCTTGCGGGGCGTCGGCCCCGTCCTGGCACTGTTGGCGACGACGGTCGGCGCCCTGCGAGCCCAGACGCTGTCCGGCGTCGTCCTCGAAGCCGGCACGGACCGTCCGATCTCCTTCGCGGAGATCACCATCCTGGGCGACACCGGCGCGGTCGCCGCATCGACGTTCTCCGACGGCGAGGGAGCGTTCAGCGCCAGGCTCCCCCGGGCCGGAGGATATCAGATCTACGCCGTACGGCTGGGCTACTACGCCAGCGTGAGCGAGTTCATCGACGTGGTGAAGGGCGAGGACATCGCCGTCGCGGTCCGCCTCCAACCCAAACCCTTCGAGACCGATTCCCTCACGGTCGAGGTCTCGCCCCCGGTATCGCCCCTCGAGCGGGTCGGGTTCTACGACCGGATGAAGGCCGGCGTCGGGAGCTTCTTCACGCGCGAAGACATCGAAGCGAAGACGGTCGCACAACACACCCTCGCCGACGTCATCCGCGAGGCTCCCGGCGTACGGATCGACACGGACCGTTACGGCAAGAACCGGGTGGCGATGGCGACGCTTCAGGGAGTCTGCGCCCCGTACCTGATCGTCGACGGACTCACCCTCCAGCCTCCCTGGGAAGACGTGGTCAACGTGGGAGACCTGGAAGGCGTCGAGGTCTATCCGCGGGTCAGTCAGGTCCCCTCGGAGTACCTGCTCGCCGCGCGGACCTCCGGGTGCGGAGTGGTGGTGGCGTGGACCAGAATCGGACTGGGGCGGCGCTGAAAATGAAGATCGCCTTCATCGGCACCCACGGGGTAGGCAAGACCACGCTCTGTTTCGACGTGGCGGCGCGACTCAAGCGCTTGGACCTGGCCGTGGATCTGGTGAAGGAGGTGGCGCGCGCATGCCCACTCCCCATCAACCGGGACACCACCCTGGAAGCCCAGGCGTGGATCCTCCACAGCCAGATCGCCGAGGAAATCGCCGCGGCGGCGCGATATCAAGTGGTGGTATGCGATCGGTCGGTCCTGGACAACTACGCCTACCTGGTCCACCGCGTGGGCCGCCGCCCCGAGTACGAGGAATTGGTGCGCACCTGGATGGCATCGTACCAGGGGCTCTTCAAGGTGCCGATCATCATGGAGCCCTCCTTCGATGGCACCCGGGACACCAGCAGCACGTTCCAGAACGAAATCGATCGGGTGCTCGACGATTTGCTCGATACCCTCGAGGTGCCGTGCCATCGACTGGATCCGGGCAACCGGGAGGGTTGGGTGGACTCGGTGCTTCAGAAGGTGGGGCTGCCCCTCCATCCTCCGCAGATCGACATCTTCTCGGGATCCGCCTAGCGGTCCATGTCCGAAACCGCCATCCACCACGAAGAGGAGGCTCTGGGCAAGGCGTACGACGCACGCCTCATGCGCAGACTGCTCACGTACCTCCGCCCGTACCGCCTCCAGGTGGCGTCCGCCATCGCGTTGCTCATGTTGGCCTCGGCGGTGGAGATCGTGGGTCCGTGGCTGACCCAGCAGGCCATCGACCGGGCCATCCCCGCGAGCGACATGGGTCTTCTGGGCAAGTTGGCCCTCGCCTATGTCGCCGCCACGTTCCTGGGCTTCGTCCTCCAGTACGCCCAGGGCATCCTGACGACGTGGCTGGGACAGAGCGTCATGTACGACCTGCGCGCCGAGATCTTCGCCCGCTTCCAGCGCATGGACCTCCGCTTCTTCGACAAGAACCCGGTAGGCCGTCTCATGACGCGCATCACCAACGACGTGGAGACCCTCAACGAGCTATTCAGCTCGGGGTTGGTGTCGGTGTTCGGAGACGTGTTCACGTTGCTGTTCATCGTGGCTGCCATGCTGCGCATGGATTGGCGTTTGGCCCTGGTGGCCTTCAGCGTGCTTCCCCTGGTCTTCATCACCGCCTTCGTCTTCCGGGCCAAGATCCGCACGGCCTACAGAGACATCCGGGTCCGGCTCGCGCGGCTCAACGCGTTCCTGCACGAACGGTTCACCGGGGTACGCGTGATCCAGCTGTTCAATCGGGAAGAGGCCGACGCCGAACGGCACGCGGCTCTGAACGAGGACTACAAGGAGGCGCACCTCCGCTCCATCACCTACTACGCCCTGTTCTTTCCCGTCATCGAACTGTTCACCGCCATCGCCTTGGCCCTCATCCTCTGGTACGGCGGGATGCAGATCATGGAGGGCGCCGTGAGCGTCGGCGTCGTGGCAGCCTTCCTCCAGTATGCCCGTCGATTCTTCCGTCCCATCCAGGACCTCTCGGAGAAGTACAACCTCCTCCAGGGCGCCATGGCCTCGTCGGAGAGGATCTTCAAGCTGCTCGATCGCGAAATCGAAATCCTCGATCCCGTCGATCCTGTGGAACTTCCCACGCCGGTGCGTGGCGAGATCGAGTTCCGCGGCGTGTGGTTCGCCTACGGGAAGCGTGGAGACGGCGCGCCGGACTGGGTGCTGAAGGACGTGAGCTTCAAGGTGGCCCCCGGGGAGAAGCTGGCGATCGTGGGTCACACCGGCGCGGGCAAGACCACCATCATCAACCTGCTCATGCGCTTCTACGACGTGGACAAGGGCGAGATCCTGGTCGATGGGATACCCATCCATCGCCTGCGCCTGCTGGACCTCCGTTCGCGCATCGGCCTGGTGCTCCAGGACGTATTCCTCTTCAGCCAGGACGTGAAGTACAACATCCGCCTGGGATCCCCCGCGCTCGACGAGAGCCGGGTGCGACGGGCGGCGCAGCGGGTGGGCGCCGACGACGTCATACAACGTCTCGAGAAAGGCTACGACCAGGCCCTGGGTGAGCGAGGCGCCTCGCTGTCCGTCGGCGAGAGGCAGTTGGTGAGCTTCGCCCGGGCGCTGGCCTTCGATCCGGAGATCCTGATTCTCGACGAAGCCACGAGCTCCGTGGACTCGGAGATCGAGGAGCGCATCGAACAGGCAACCGACGAGCTTCTGAAGGGGCGCACGTCCCTGGTCATCGCCCACCGGCTGTCCACCGTGCAGCACGCCGACCGCATTCTGGTCATGCACCACGGCGAGGTTCGCGAGGAAGGAACCCACGGCGAGCTGCTGGCCCACGACGGGCTCTACGCCCGCCTCCACGAACTCCAGTTCGCGGTGATGGCTCGGTAGGCCCTACCGGTCTACGCTCCGCACCCGGAACGCCGGGCTGTCGGCCTCCGGCGGAGTATGGGGCGTGGGAATGGTGGACAGGTTTCCGTCCCGCAGCGCGTGGTAGACGGGAGACAGGATCTCGATTCCCGCCTCGGCCAGAGCGTCCTGGAGATTCTGGTGCAGCCCCGAATAGATGCGGGGCATGATCTGGGGCTGATCCGTGTAGGCGTTCAGCTCGTAGCTCACGGAATAGTCGCCCAGCGCCGTCTGCAGGACGAAGGGCGCCGGATCCTCGAGGATGCCCGGCGTGCGCCTGGCGGCATCCTTCATGGCCTCGTGCACCCTGGGCCAGGGCACGTCGTATCCCAGGGTCACCACCGTGTGGAGGATCACCCCACCTTCCCGGGCCGTGGCGCTGAAATTCACGATGTAGTTGCCCAGGACCATGGAGTTGGGGATGGTCACCTCCACGTTCTTCGGCGTGCGCAGCCGCGTCACCAGCATGCCCCGCTCCACCACCTCGCCCACGGTGTCGGCGATCTTCACGCGGTCGCCGATCTGGAAGGGGCGCATGTAGATCATGACCACGCCACCCACCACGTTGGACACCGCCCCCGCCGACCCGAACGTCAGGAGCAGCCCGAGGAAACCCGCGACCCCCTTGAACGCCACCGAGTCGCTGTTGGGCAGATAGGGCCAGACCAGGATGACGGCGAAGGCGATGAACAGCACCCGGACCAGCTTGAAGGTCGGCTCCGCCCAGTCCTCGTAGAAGCCCGGAAGCCGGATCGCACCGCGGCTGACGGCCCCGAAGATCATCTGCACGACCCGGAGGCCGTAGTGCGTGACCACCAGGATCACTGCGATATAGAACAGGTTGGGCAGATAGCCCACCACCGCCCACCACGCGGCCGTGGTCGGCTCCAGAGCCAGCGCCATGATTCGCTGGGCCAGCAGACGGGTGGCCGGGAAGAAGCTGAAGACCAGCGGGAAGTAGAGGAACAGCAGCAGCCCGGTGACGACCAGTCGCGACGCCCGTGCCACGAAGAGCACCGCGGCCTCGATGCGCTCGCCGGTGAGCAGGACGAGCCCCTGGAACTGGATCGAGGGGAGCTTGTCCTCCTGGAGGTTCCGGATGCGATGGTAGAGCCTGGGATACCAGAGCGTCATCAGGCGGAACAGCCAATACAGCGCAGCGGTCGCCAGCAGCGTCCAGAGCGTACCGAGCAGAAGGTCGCGGATGCTGCGGGTGAAGACCGAAGCGGACAGCGCGGCCCGCACCTGGTCCGCCAGCTGCTCCGCGGTCGCCTCCCGACCGAGGCCGCGTGCCAGCGTGTCCTGGGGGGTCACGGAGAGCACCGTCAGGGATCCCACCCAGACCTCGGCCCGCGTCCCATCGTCGACGATCCGGACCGAGTCGGGCGAGGCGCCCTGGAAGCGCAGGTCTCCGATGCGTTCGGCCACCCCGGAGGCGCGCTCCGCGGGGGAGAACGGTCCGAGGCGGCCGTACAGGTACCCCAGCGTGTCGCCCCGCACGATCAGGACCGCACTGTCCGGGCGGGCCGGAGCCGCCGCGCTGTCGACGGGAACCGTGACGGCCGCGGTGTCCTGGGAGGGGGGCACGGTCTGGGCGCTCCCCGGAAGGCAGAGCAGGACCGTCAGAACCAGCGAGAGCGAAGCGAGGATGGTACGCATGCCGAAACCTAATGTGGGAATCTTCAGCGCGCCCCTAGTGTGTCGGGCGGAACTTCGCGAGGGACGGTGGGCTTCGTGGTATCCGCCTGGGAAGAGGTCGGCGCCGGTGCCGACTGCAGCACACGGGTCCGCGCCACAGAGTCCAGCACGGCGATCCGCTGGGATACCGGTACCACCCTGTTGGCGATACGGATCAGCGGCTCCTCGGTGAACCCCCCGACCGGCTCCAGGGCCTCCTCCGTGTAGCGACTCCCGGGATTCCACAGGATCCAATCCTGGATTCCGGCGTCATACGTCCCCTGGATCTGCGCCCGCACCTCGGCGGCCCCGTAGGCCGGCTTGCCCAGCGTGAAATCCTGGAGCCAGGGTCGCGTCGCCCCCGCCCCCTCCACGGTCGCCGAGCGACGCAGCGCGTCCTCCAGGGCCCGACGCACGATCTCGTACGGAAAGGCGTTGGGCGTCTTTCGGCCGAAGCTCCCTTCCCAGTAGTGGCTCGGGTAGACCATGGGCAGCGCGACGTCCACGGCCCCGATGAACGACTCCCACACCTGGCCGATCCCCACATCCCGCGACGCCGACGTGGTCACGCCGAAGACGTCGGCCGTGACCGTGGCCCCCAGAGGCTGCAGCTCCGCGCGCGAATACTCCAGCAGCTCGCGGATGGCCTCGGCCATCGGCTTGTCTCCGGCGCCCGGGTACACCACGCGCGCCTTGTCCGACGCCGGAATGTCCGGGAATCGCACGTAGTCCCATTGGACCTCCGGGAAGCCCATGCCCACCACCTCGCGGGCCAGATCCACGTTGTACTTCCAGACCCCCTCGTTGTAGGGGTTCAGCCAGATGATCCCCTTCCCGTCCTTGAAGATCCCACCCGCCTTGTCCTGCGCGGCCAGGTCGGGGCGCGCCGCCGCCAGCAGCGGGTCCTTCACGATGACGATCCGGGCGATGGGATAGACCCCCGCCGCGTGGAGCTTGCGCAGCACCGCGGGCAGGTCGCGGATGCGGATCTCCTCCGTGGCACCGATCTCCCGCGCGAGGGGCACCTGCGTGCGGTGGCTGACGTACCCGGTGGCGTCCTTGATGTCCAGGACGAAGGTGTTGATCTCCGTCCGACGGGCCAGCTCCAGAAGCGCGTCCACCCGCCTCGTGGAACCCGAGGCCCATGCGTTCAGATAGATGCCCCGGATGTGCTCCGGACGCTCGAAGTGGAGCGGTTCACCGGACGCGACCGCCGGAACCGTGTCCGCCGGGGCCGGCGCGGGCGCGGCGCCCTCCTCCGTCGAATCCACCGCGGGCACCTCGACCTCGACGGCGCGGGGCACCTCCGGGAGCGTGGCCACGTCGGCCGTGTCTTCAGGCCCGATGTCTTCGGGCTTGTCGAACGCGGACGGCCCGGCCTGGCACGCGCCCAGGAAGGCCAGGAGCGTGAATGCGGGGAGCAGCTTCGGGAGGGATATCACGGGCGCGGTCGGCTCCGATCAGTATGCCTGCAGCGTGGGGTCCACCTCGGCCCGCCAGGCCAGGACGCCACCCTTCAGGTTGAGGACGTGCTCGAACCCGCGCTCATGCAAGAGGCGAGCCGCCCAGGCGGAGCGACTCCCCGAGCGACAGTAGACCACCAGCGGCATCGTCCGGTCCAACTCGCCCATGCGCTGCAGGACTTCTCCCGTGGGGATGCGGACCTGGCCATGCTCGGGCAGATCGGCGATGCGGCGTTCGAAGTGCTCGCGCACGTCGAGAAGGACGGGCACGTCCCCCTGGTCCAGGCGAGCCTTGAGTTCGGTGGCGGTGATCTCGGGAACGTCGGCGGAATCGGTCATGTCATCAGGTCGTCGAGAAGGACAGCGGTACGCTCTGCGGCGCCCATGTGGCCGTCAATATAGCCGCAGGCCTGTTGGGCAGCGTAGTCGCGCGCGTCTTCCACCGTCAGCCACTCCGTGAGGACTCGTCCCAGACCCTCCGCGTCCGCCGCCTCACGGGCGCCTCCACACCTCAGGAGATCCCCCGCGGCCCGGGCGTTGGCGTGCCTGGGCCCGAAGACCACGGGAAGCCGGGCCGCCGCGGGTTCCAGCACGGAATGGAGCCCGGCGTCGTGGAAGCCGCCGCCCACGTACGCGACCCACCCCACGGTATAGAGGTGCGCCAGCACCCCCACCCGATCCACCACGACGACGTCCACTCCCTCCGCGGTCCCCGCCTCCTCCACCGCCGCCAACGTGCGTGCCGTCCACCCGTCGGCCTCCATGCGCGCCAGAAGCGCCCGTACGTGCTCCGCTCCTGGTTCGTGGGGCGCCAAGACGGCTCTCACGTCGGGCACGGCGGAGCGCACGCGACCGAGGGCGGGAAGAAGTCGCGCGTCGTCGGCGGGCCACGTGGACCCGGCCACCACCGTGGGACGGGGATCCGCGTGGAAGGGCGCGAGCCAAGGGGCGCCCGGGTCCGCGCCACGGGCCCGCTGCGCCGCCGAGTCGATGCCCGGGTCCCCGGTCACGACGACCCGGTCGGGGTGCACGCCCAGGGTCACGAGGCCCGCGGCGTCTTCGGGGGTCTGGGCGCACCCCAGCGACAGCCGGGCCCACATGGGCCGGAGCAGCGCGCGGGCAGGCCACCGGGCGCGCCGCGCGCCCGGCGGCACGGCGCCCCCAACCAGCGCCAGGGGGATTCCCCGGCCCTCGGCCAGTTCAGCCAACGTGGGCCACACCTCCGTCTTGGTGAACACCACCGCGTCGGGCTGGAGGGCGTGGAGCACCGGCGTCATCTCGTCGGGGAGGTCCCAGGGGAGGTAGGTGGCGACGTCCGCCGGCATCGTGGAGGCCAACGTCTCCGCGGACGGTGAAAAGTGGGTATACGCCGCCTGGAGGTCCGGGCGCCGGACGCGGAACGCTTCGAGGACGGCTCGGGCCTGGAGGCCCTCGCCCACCGAGGGGGCGTGGAACCAGACCCCGGGGCGTGCGAAGTCCCGGGCGTCGCGCCCCCAGGCCGTCAGCGTTCGTGCGGCGTCCCTACGGCCCCTCACTCCCCGGGCAACCTTGGACGTCCCGCCCGACGCCAGCGGCCCTGCGGCGCGCAGCGCCCGTTGGAGCATGCGGTAGACTCGGGTGGCAGAAGTCATGGCCCGACGTTAACCGCCCCTGGGGCGCCCGGAGAAGGCCACGTACATTGAGGTACCCCCATTTCGTTCCCCGCACCCGCGCTTCATGGAATTCCAGGTCACCGTTCGCTACGGGAAGCGATACCAGCGCTATCATACCTACCAGGTGAGCGCCGCTGACGCCCGCGAGGCCCTCGAAGCCGCTGCGCGCGCCATGCCCCCCGAGGTCGCCGCGGAGGCGGACCTGGTGGAGATGCGCGTGGCGGTGGACCCCGACGCTCGGGAGTTCATGAACGAGTAGGGGGCGCGTCACCTCGTCGAAGAAGTGGGCCGCCCGGCCCGTATGTACGGTACGAACACGCCATCTTCCCTCCCCGGAGGAAGTTTCCATGGGTCCCATCATCCTCGCCGCTCTCGCCATCCTCATCGGCGCCGTCATCCGATCCATGGGCCCCAGCCTCGGCAAGCCCGGTTCCGCCGGTTCCGCCAAGCTGGCGGGCTACGCCTTCATGGGCGCCGGACTGCTCCTTGCGGGGTCCAACACCTTCACGGTGATCTCCGTGGGTGAGGTGGGCATCCAGCATTTCCTCGGGACCATCTCGACGGAGTCGCTGGGACAGGGGGTCCACGTCATCAATCCAATGGCCAGCGTGGTCAAGATGTCCACGCGGGAGCAGAGCTTCCCGTCCGACGGAACCGTCGAGCGCATCGACGCCCAGACCAGCGAGCAGCTCAACGTGGCGCTGGAGGTGTCGATTCTCTACCGCATCGACCCGGCCAACGCCCCGGACCTCTACCAGTGCATCGGAACCGAGGAACAGATCAAGAGCCGCATCGTGCTCAACGCGGTCCGGAACGGAGTGCGGGACGCCGTGGCCACCAAGTCCATCAACGACATCTTCTCGCCCAACCGCCGCGAGCTCGCCCTGGAGATGGAGAGCGCCATCCAGGCCAAGGCGGGTGATCGCATCGAGGTGTTGGACGTCTTCGTGCGCGACGTCCAGGCGCCGCCCCTCGTGCGCCAGGCCATCGAGGAGAAGCTCCAGCGCGAGCAGAACGTGGCCGCCGAGCGGTTCCAGACCGAGATCATCCAGGAACGCGCTCAGCAGGCCATGGAAGAGGCCAAGGGAATCGCCGAGGCCCAGAAGATCATCGCCGCGGGACTGACCCCCGCGTACCTGACCTTCCACTACATCGAGCAGTTGGCCAAGCTGCCCGCGGGCTCCGTGGTGTACGTGCCCACCGAGGGGGGCGTGCCCCTCATGCGGCAGATCGGCGGCGGCGGCCGGTAGGGAGTCGATCCTTGTCCGGAGAGCGAGGCAGACAGCCCGGCGGCATCGGCCCCGGCATGGCCGTGGGCGTCGCCTGGCTCGTCTCCGTGGGCTTCGACCTGTTCCTCCACGCCGGGGCGCTGGCCACGCTCTACGCCCGACCCAGCCCGTTCCTCCTGTCGGCGGACGCGGCGTTCCGTCGCATCCCGTTGGGCTACGCGGCCTTTCTGGTCCTCACGGCGGCCCTCTATTGGCTCTTCCGCCAACTGGGGATCCGGGATTGGCTCGGTGGGCTGCGGCTGGGCCTCTTGACGGGGCTGACGCTCTGGGGCGCGTGGACCCTGGGGCTCTACTCCATCAGCGTCGCCGAGGGGGACCTCTTGTTGGGTTGGTGGCTGGGCCAAGGCGCTGAAATGGGCGTCGCCGGGGCGTTCCTGGGCGCCGCCGCGTCCGGGATGGAACGGCGGCGCTACCTCGCAAAGGCGGCGTGGGTGGTAGGATTGTCGGTGGCCGCGACCGCGGTCCTTCAAATCACCGGGCTGGCCCCCGCCATGAAGACCGTGGGCGGGGCGTCCTGAAACCTCCGACCCCCTGGGGTCATATTACTTGATCGTGAACACCCGACGTCACGGGGGCCCGCCCCCATCCGGCCGGCGTACCCATCGCGGACGCATCGTCCGCGGTACGCTTCTCGTCCTCGCCATGGCCATGGCCGTGGGCGCGTGGGCATGCTCGCCCGTCTACGTCCTCAAGGCGGGATGGGCCGAAGCGAAGATCCTGCGGGCCAGGAGGCCCATCCCCGAGGTCCTGGCCGACCCCGCCACGGACTCCGATACCCGGGGCAAGCTCGCCTTCGTGGTGGAAGCCCGCCGATTCGCCGTGGAACGCCTGGGCATCCAACCCGGCGAAGCGTACACCATGTTCACCCAACTCGAGCGGGACACCCTCGCCCTGGTGCTCTCCGCCGCCGAGAAGGATCGACTCGTCCCCAAGACGTGGTGGTTCCCCATCGTCGGTCGCATGCCCTACAAGGGGTACTTCGACGACGACGACGCCCTGAAGGCGCAGGCGGATCTCGAAGCCGACGGATTCGACACCTACCTGCGGCCCACTTCGGCGTTCAGCACCCTGGGATGGTTCAACGATCCGGTGCTCTCGTCGGTGCTGCGCACCGATGAGGTGGAAGTGGTGGAGACGGTCCTCCACGAACTGAGCCACAACTTCCTGTTCGTGCCCGGGCAGGTGGGATTCAACGAGAGCTTCGCCACGTTCGTCGGTCGCGTGGCAGCCATCGAGTTCTTCTGCACGCGCGAGGGCGGCGGAGCCGATACCGTGAAGTGTCTCCGCGCCCAGGCGCGGTGGCGCGACTACCAGCGGTTCAGCGTCTTCGTGGACGGGATGATGAACGAGCTGGAGCCGATGTACGACAGCGCGGAGTTGACCCGGGACGAGAAGCTCGCACGCCGCGAGGAAGTGTTCCGGCGAGCGCTGCAGTACTTCGACACGGACGTCTCGCCGACGTTCGAGAGCGTATCGTTCGGGGGATTCCGCAACACGCCTCTGAACAACGCCACGCTGCTGGCCCGCATCCGGTACTACCACCGCCTCCCGGATTTCCAGGCGCTGCTCGACGCCCGGGACGGTGACCTGGACGCCGTGCTGGCCGAGTTGAAACAGGGGGTGGCAGGCGTGAGCGACCCCTTCGACCTGCTGCCCTCGGGCGGCGAGGCGCCCTGACCGGGCCCACGACAGCGACATGGGAGGACGAAGATGAGGGGATGGTTTCTGCTGACGGCGCTCCTGCTGGGAGCCCAGGGCGCGGCCGGCCAGGTCACCGCCTACGAGGTGGACCTCAACGCAAGGGCCGACGACCGATTCCGGGTCACGGTCCGCCTGGAGGGTCTGGGTCCCGCGGACTCCATCTTCCAGTTCGCCGCCACCGCCCCGGGCACCTACCAGGTCATGGATATCGGCCGGTACGTCTCGGGGTTCAGGGCTTTGGATGCGCAGGATCGCGAGATCCCTGCGATCCGGCTCTCCACGAACCAGTGGCGCCTGTCCGAACCCACCCGCGTGCGCACGGTGCGCTACGCCATCGCGGAGACCTGGGACACCGCGGTGGACGAGCACAACATCTATATGATGTGTGGCACCTCCCTGGAGGCGGACCACGCCCTGGTGAACCCGCATGCGGTCCTGGGCTTCGCGCTCGGACAGCAGGCCGAACCCGTGCGGGTGCGCTTCCAGCGCCCCGCCGACTGGACGGTGGGGACCGCACTGGTCCCCGACGCCGAGGGATGGTACCACGCGGAGGACTACGACCAGTTGGTGGACTCCCCCTTCCTCATGGGGAGCTCCCTCACCTCGGCGCGGGTGGACATCGGCGAGGTGCCGGTGGAGGTCTGGGTGTACTCCAAGACGGGCAAGATCCAGGCGACCCAGCTGCTCGCCAGCATGACGGACATGCTGACGTCGGCGGGGCTCTTCCTCAACGGCCTCCCCGTGGACCGCTATGCCTTCCTCTGGCACTTCGAAGACGTGAGCCAGGGCGCATGGGAGCACAGCTACAGCTCGGAGTACGTCATGGCCGAGCCGGAGCGGTGGAGTCCTCAGCTGGGGCAGACCCTCACGGACATCGCGGCCCACGAGTTCTTCCACGTCGTGACCCCGCTGAACATCCACAGCGAGATCATCGGGCGCTTCGATTTCGAGACACCCACGCCTTCGCAGCACCTGTGGCTCTATGAGGGCGTGACCGAGTGGGCGTCCGACGTCATGCAGCTCCGGTCCGACCTCATCCAGCTTCCCCAGTACCTGAACAGGCAGATCGAGAAGATCGTGGTGGACCGTCAGTACTTCGACACGTCCTACTCCCTGCGACGACTGGCCCTCACGTCGTACACCGACGAGGGCCAGGCCCAGTACGGCAACATCTACCAACGTGGGGCCCTGGTGGCCGGCTTGTTGGACATCCGCCTCCTGGAGCTCTCCGGCGGTCGACGGGGGCTCCGTGAGTTGGTCCTGGACCTGGCGAAGGAGTACGGAAAGGACCGTCCGTTCCCCGAGGACCGCTTCTTCGAGATCGTGGCGGAGAAGACCCATCCCGAGATCGGTGACTTCCTGGATCGTTACGTGAGGAACGCCGAACCTCTCCCCCTGGCGGAGTACTACGCGAAGCTGGGGATCCGATTCATCGACGGGAACCCGCCCCGGTTCGAGATGATCGCCGACGCCACCAGGGAGCAGGTGGCCCTTCGTGAAGCGTGGCTTCGTGGCCGCCCCGCCGCGTAGACGGGTGGGGCTTCTCCGGGGCTGAACCCCTGGAAGCGGGCCTTGGGTCCGGCCCCCGGCCGCGATAGGTTGGGGGTTCCTTTTCCGAACCCAATCCTGGCTCGCCCCAGCCATCCGCACGCAGACGGTCATGTCCAACGAGGAACGAGACGCCTACATCCCCTCCGACGTCGAGGGGAAGTGGCAGAGCCGGTGGGAAGAGCTCGGCATCAACACGTTCACCCGTGAAGAAATCGAGAACGCCGAGGATCCGTTCTACAACCTCATGATGTTCCCCTACCCGTCGGCCGAGGGCCTTCACGTGGGCAACATCTATGCGTTCACCGGTGCCGACGTGCATGGTCGATTCCAGCGGATGCAGGGACGAGCGGTGTTCGAGCCCATCGGTTTCGATGCGTTCGGCATCCACTCGGAGAACTTCGCGCTGAAGCGCGGAGTTCACCCCATGGACCTGATCCCGTCCAACATCCGGAACTTCACGCGCCAGCTGAAGCGGACCGGGGGGATGTTCGACTGGAACCATGTCGTGGACACCACCCACCCGTCCTACTACAGGTGGACGCAGTGGGTCTTCCTCCAGCTCTTCAAGGCGGGCCTGGCCGAGCGGAAGGAGGCTCCGGTCAACTGGTGTCCGTCGTGCATGACGGTGCTGGCCAACGAGCAGGTCGTGGGAGGTGCGTGCGAGCGCTGCGCGACCCCGGTGGAGCAGCGTCGCATCGCCCAGTGGTTCTTCAAGATCACCCAGTTCGCGCAGCGCCTCCTGGACAACCTGGGCACGCTCGACTGGTCGGACACGACCCGCATCGCCCAGACCAACTGGATCGGCCGGAGCGACGGGGCCCGTCTCCGCTTTCCGGTCCTGGACGCCGGAGGCGCCGACACCGAAGAGATGGTGGAGGTCTTCACCACCCGTCCGGACACCGTATTCGGGGCCAGCTACATGGTGCTGGCGCCGGAACACCCGCTGGTGGATCGCGTCACCAACGATGCAGACCGCCCGGCGGTCCTCGCGTATCGCGAGGAGGCCGGCCGGAAGGACATGGTGGCGCGCCAGAAGATCGACAAGACCAAGACGGGGGTGTTCACCGGCGGCTATTGCCGCAACCCGGCCACGGGTGAGCCCATCCCGGTGTGGATCGCGGACTACGTCCTCATGGGCTACGGCACCGGCGCCATCATGGCGGTCCCGGGCCACGACGAACGCGACTTCGAGTTCGCGCGGCAGTTCGATCTGCCCATCGTCCGTGTGGTGGCAGGTCCCGGCGACGGAGCGGATACGCCTCTGGACGAAGCCTACGTCGGCGACGGCACTCTGGTGAATTCCGGCGACTTCGACGGCCTCGCCTGGCAGGAGGGCAAGCCCAGGATCACCGCGTGGTTGGGCGAGCGGGGCATGGGCGACCTGGAGGTGAACTTCCGCCTGCGCGACTGGTGCATCTCACGCCAGCGCTACTGGGGCCCGCCCATTCCGGTCATCTACTGCGACGCGTGCGGCCCGGTTGGCGTGCCCGAGAAGGACCTGCCGGTGATCCTGCCGCGGGTCGAGGACTTCAAGCCCGACGACACCGGGGTGAGTCCCCTGGCCCGGGTGGAGTCCTGGTACAAGACGTCCTGTCCCGAATGCGGAGCCGACGCCCGTCGCGAAACCGACGTGTCCGACACGTTCCTGGACAGCGGCTGGTACTTCCTGCGCTATCCGTCCACGGACTTCGACGACCGCCCCTTCGACGCGCAGGTGACGAAGAAGTGGCTGCCCGTGAACACCTACATCGGCGGCAACGAGCACGCGGTTCTCCACCTGCTGTACTCGCGCTTCCTGACCATGGTGCTCCACGACCTGGGACACCTGGACTTCGAGGAGCCCTTCGAGGTGTTCCGCGCCCACGGCCTCATCATCGCCGAGGGCGCCAAGATGTCGAAGAGCAAGGGGAACGTCGTGGTGCCCGACCCCATCATCGAGGAATTCGGGGCCGACACGTTCCGCACGTACCTCATGTTCCTGGGGCCGTTCAGGGATGGCGGCGACTATCGCCCCGAGGGGATCCAGGGGCCCTTCGGCTTCCTGCATCGCCTGTGGGATACGGCGCTGACAGCCGTGGACGGCGCCCCGGATCCCGACGTGGAGCGTAAGCTGCACCAGACCATCAAGCAGGTGACCGAGCAGCTCCCTGAGCTGGGGTACAACACGGCCATCGCCGCCATGATGGAATACCTGAACGCCGTGCGGGCCGGCGGCCGCCGGGCCACACGCGCCGAAGTCGAGCCGTTGGTGGCCATGGTGGCGCCCTTCGCGCCCCACGTCGCAGAGGAACTCTGGGAGCGCCTGGGTCACCGCGAGAGCATCTTCGTGGGCGCCAACTGGCCCGGCTACGACGAAGCCAAGACCGTCTCGGATACGGTGAACATCGCCGTCCAGGTGAACGGAAAGCTCCGCGCCACCGTCAAGGTGGCCAAGAGCACCCCGGAATCAGACGTGATCTCAGCCTCCCGTGCCGACGCCAACGTCGCGCGGTACCTGGAGGGGGCAACCGAGCGCAAGGTGATCTTCGTGAAGGACCGTCTCGTGAACTTCGTGGTGTCATGACCGGAATCGAGAAGCTGGCCGTAGACGCGGTCCGCGTCCTGTCCATGGATGCGGTCCAGAAAGCGAACTCCGGACACCCGGGCACGCCCATGGCGCTGGCGCCCATGGGGTACGTGCTGTTCCATCGACACCTCCGGCACAACCCGGCGAACCCGGCCTGGCCGGATCGCGACCGCTTCGTGCTGTCGGTGGGCCACGCGTCCATGCTTCTCTATTCCCTTCTGCACCTCAGCGGGTACGACGTCACCGAAGCGGACATCCGCGACTTCCGTCAGTGGGGCTCCCGCACCCCGGGTCACCCGGAGCACGGGCACGCGCCAGGCGTCGAGGCCACGACGGGCCCGCTGGGACAGGGCGTGGCCATGTCTGTGGGAATGGCGTTGGCGGAGCGGTGGCTGGCGCAGCGCTTCAACCGGCCCGGCCACGAACTGGTGGACCACTGCACGTACGCCCTCTGCTCCGACGGCGACCTCATGGAGGGAATCTCCCACGAGGCCGCCGAGATCGCCGGCCACCAGAAGCTCGGCAAGCTCGTCTGGATCTATGACGACAACAAGATCTCCATCGAGGGCAGTACGGACCTGACTCTGTCCACCGATCAGGCAGGGCGATTCGCCGCATACGGTTGGCACGTGGTCCACGTCCACGACGGCAACGACCTGGAAGCCATGGACCTGGCCCTCGAGGAGGCTCTGCGAGAGACGGAGCGACCGACCCTCATCGTGCTGCGGACCACCATCGCCTATGGCAGTCCCAACATGGCCGGGAGCGCCTCCACCCATGGGTCACCCCTGGGTCAGGCGGAAATCGACGCCACCAAGGCCAACCTGGACTATCCATCCGCGGATCCGTTCTTCGTGGACGACCGCGCGCGGGAGCACTGGAGCGCATGCCAGCGGAAGGGTGAGCGCCTCGAGGCGGCGTGGCAGGCGCGATATGGCGTATACCGTGCGGAGTTCCCAGAGCTCGCCGACGAGTTCGATGGCGTCATGGCCGGGCGGCTGCCCGCCGGGTGGGACTCGAGCGTCCCGGACCTGGCCGCCGTGGACAAGGCCGACGCGACCCGGGGATGGTCGGGCAAGGTCCTCCAGGGACTGGCCGCGGGAATGTGGAACCTGGTGGGAGGCTCCGCCGATCTGGGCCCCTCCAACAAGACCGACATCAAGGGCGCCGCGTCGCTCCAGGCCGTCACGCCCGGCGGACGCGTCGTCCACTTCGGAATCCGGGAACACGCCATGGGCGCCGTCATGAACGGCATGGCGCTCCACGGTGGCGTGCGCCCCTTCGGTGGCACGTTCCTCATCTTCTCGGACTACGTGCGGCCCGCGATCCGACTCGCCGCCCTCATGGGTCAACCCGTGACCTACGTGTTCACCCATGACTCCATCGGTCTGGGCGAGGACGGGCCGACCCACCAACCCATCGAGCAGCTCGCCGCGCTTCGCGCGATCCCCAACCTCCTGGACCTGCGTCCAGGCGACGCGGCGGAAACCGAGATCGCATGGCGCGTCGCCATGGAGCGCACCGACGGCCCCTCGTTCCTGGCGCTGTCCCGCCAGACCGTGCCGATCCTGGACCGAACGGTCCTGGCGTCCGCCGAGGGACTCCGCCGGGGCGGATACGTGCTGGTCGACGCCGCCGGAGATGCGCCTCGGGTGATCCTGCTGGCTTCGGGCAGCGAGCTCTCCTTCGCCCTCGACGCCAGGACACGACTTCAGGCCGAAGGCATCCCGACCAGAGTGGTGAGCCTACCGAGCTGGAGGCTCTTCCAGGAGCAGAGCGCAGCCTACCGTCACCAGGTCCTTCCCCCCGACGTTGCGGCGCGCGTCTCCGTGGAGGCCGGCACGACGTTCGGGTGGGAGCGTTGGGTGGGCGGCGAAGGGCATGCCGTCGGAATCGATCACTTCGGCGCCTCGGCTCCGGCGGAACTGCTGTACGAGAAGTTCGGCGTCACCGTCGACGCCGTGGTGGACGCGGCGCGCCGGCTCGTCTGAACGAACTCGGCGCGATTGTCAGGGCCGTGGTCAGGCGGCCCGCCGCCGCAAAGCCGGCGGCAGCGGGGGCACGCGAGTGACCCTTTCCGCCCGACGCCGTCGGCGCACCACCGGTCGGTCGTACTTGGTCTCCGCCCGGCAACCGGCATGGCGTGCCCACCTTCTCCATGAGCCGCCGTGTCCGTATTCACCCTCCAGCATCCAGTCGGCGACATGGGCCATTTCGTGGAGCAGCGTGTCCATGCGCTCCGCGCCGTTCCCCTCGAGCATCAAGTCGACGTTGAGTGCGATCTCGATGATGAACCGTCCACGCTTCCGATCGCGGCCGGGAATCATGTGACCGAGCGACGCCGTCATCCGGTTGCTTAGACGCACCGGCACGTCGGCCGGCAGCAATCCGTCGAATCGCGTCTTGTTCAGATACCGATACACGGCTTTCAGGTAGGCCTTCTGTTCGGGAGTCGCGCAGCAGTGGGTGACCTGGTCGTCGTCGCCGCAGCGGCGGGCCGACTGGCGGAGGCGGATGGCGTGGGACGTTCGGACCGCCTCCATGACCGGCGTCAGCCCGGACCAGTTCTGAACCACTGCCGACGCCTCGCGAACGGCCGCGGTCTTCCACCCGCGCCCTCGCACGATGGTGGCGAACGCATCGAGCACGGAGGAGGGCGCGCGTCGGTACGCTACGTGGAGGTTGAGCACGGTCGCGCTCTGCGTGAGCGACCAGATCGTGCTGCGATTGGCGCGAAAATTCACGCTTTTCAGCCGCAGCGCCCCTCGATTCTTCAATTCACGAAGTGTGTCTTCACCCGACCGCGCGCGCATCGTCTCCTCGGGAACAGGACCTGCCGTGACGTCCTCCGCGCACAATGATGGGGACTCGAAGCGGCCCGCGCACCCCCCTCGTTCAGGCCGTTCGGAAGCGCTCCGCACACCCCCTAGATACGGTACCTTCCCGGCCGGCCCATACGACATGTTGTGCCATTGCGCTTCAGAGGTATTGCGCTCCCGCGCGTGATTGCACTACATAGAAGTCGTTCGCGAACTGTAGCTGGTCGTACCCTGCTTCCGGAGGCGTCCCGTGGCGACCAAGAAGCCCGCCAAGAAGGCCGCAGCTAAAAAGCCTGCAAAGAAGGCTGCTGCGAAGAAACCGGCCAAGAAGGCCGCAGTGAAGAAGGCCGTGAAGAAGGCCCCGGCCAAGAAGGCCGCAGCAAAGAAGCCGGCCAAGAAGGCCGCAGCGAAGAAGCCGGCCAAGAAGGCCGCCGGTGCGAAGAAGAAGCCGGCCAAGAAGGCTGCTGCGAAGAAGCCGGTGAAGAAGACGGCCAAGAAGCCCGCTGCCAAGAAGGCTGCGAAGAAGGCTCCGGCCAAGAAGGCCGCGAAGAAGGCCCCGGCCAAGAAGGCCGCGAAGAAGGCTCCGGCCAAGAAGGCCGCGAAGAAGCCCGCGAAGAAGGCCGCGAAGAAGAAGTAGCGTCCGAACCCGCGCGGTTCCACATGGCGTCGGTGTCCCTAGGGCACCGGCGCCTTCGCGTTTCAGGGCCGGAGTGCGGGGTCGGAACCAGGCTTCAGCGGGGCGCCCGCAGGTAGGCCAGGACCGCGCGGAACTCGCCCTGGAGCTCCGGAAGGGCACCCCGAGCACCCTCCACGTCACCCGCCTTGCCCAACACCTCCATCGCCTGGAGGAGCTCGGCGAGGCGGACCGCCCGGATGTTCCCCGACGCCGACTTGAGGGAATGGGCCGCGCGCCGGGCCGCATCGGTGTCACCGGAACCCACGGCCTCTTCGATCTGTCCGAAGATCTTGGGCGCCTCCGACATGTAGATGTCCAC
>DATHZE010000082.1:0-18929 GCA_035458765.1 Longimicrobiales bacterium | reverse complement strand
ATGCGGCCCGGGACCCCTCCCTGTTGAGGCTGGCGCTGCGCGTCAGTTTCCGCCGCCCCGGGGCTTGGCGGTGCGGCCGGTGCTGGTACCCGAGCTGCTCCCGCTCCCGCTCCCGCTACTTCCCGCAGAGGGGCTGCCGCTCGCACCCGTCGAGCGCGGCACGTAACCCTGGGAGGGGGTTCCGGACGACCCGGATCCCCGGGAGTATCCCCTTCCGTTCACCACGCGCCCCCGAGGAGCCGGTGCGGTACCGGCGCGGTCCACCTCGACGACGACCGGGCGATAGCCGCCATATCCGTAACCGCCGTAACCGTAGGCACCGTAACCGTACCCGTACAGGTAGGGGTTGTACTGGTACCCAAACGGGCTGTACCGGTATCCATAGTAGAGCGAGCCGCCGTAGGCGCCGAACCGCGGGTCGTACGGGTTGAAGGCACGCGCTGAACTGGTTCCCCAACGACGCCGCAGGCTGCCTTGGTCCAGCGCCGACATCGAGCCGGCCTGGCCCCCTGCTCCCGACGCAAGCCGAAAGGACTCGGGGTACGCCGTTGCCACCGCTACGTCGATGACGTTGTCCGGGACGCCTGCCTCGGCCAGCTGAATGAGCTCGGCGGCCTTGAGGTCCATCCGGTCTCCACGCTCCACCAACAGGGCCTCGACGGCCTCCGAGGGCACAACGGTGCTTGCCTCGATGACGTCATCGACGTCGAGGGGAGCGGCGGCGATCATGCGCGCCTGACCGACGGACCACGCGCGGTCAGCCAGAATGTCCCCGAAGCCGGCGGCTTCCGCTTGTGCTTCGGTGGCGGCGTGGTAGCGCTGAACCCAGGCGAGTCGCTCGCCCCCCATTCCAGCGACGCGGACGTCGACGAAGGCGGCCGGAGATGCCATGGCGATGATGCCGCCTCCTTCCTGGAGGGCACCGCCGTCACACGTGTAGGTGGAACTCAGGAAGAGGCGGCGTCCGTCCTCCGAGAAGCTGCCTTGCTCCCATCCGGAGCAGGATTCGCGCGTGGTCTCATGCCGCTGTCCGTCTGCCCAGACGACCTCGCGGGCCACCACGGCATCCTCGGAAATCCGGAGAAACTCCATCCCCCCGGCCTGCGCGGCAGGGCGGACACACAGCAGGTCGCCGTTGGCCACCTCGTTGGACGTGGCTTCCCAACAACCCATCCATGGGAGCCAGCGCGCGTCCACCGCCTGTCCTGCGGCCGGACGCGGAGCGGCGAATGCCGCCAGGGCCATACCGAAGGTGAGGGCCTTGAGTCCGAAGGAAGTATGCTTGCTCATGATCATCGTCCTTTCCGGTCAGAACCGGACAGCAAGGCCAACGGTGGCCTGGAATCCCGAAAGGTCCATGGCGTCGAACCCTACAAAATCACCAGCCATATCCGCACGCGCCCACTGGTATCGTCCCTCCGTGGTCACGTAGAACGTGGGGCTGAGCGACCAGTCGGCGCCACCGTACAGGTGTACTGTAGGGGCTCGGCCCTCCTGGGTAAAGCGTTCTCTGAAGATGTCGTAGGTGTCGTAGTCCACGAATTCGCCGTCCTGCTCGAATCGGTACCAGACCCAGCCGGCGCTGGCCCCCACGAAGGGGCTCACGGAGCGGGGGATCCACGCGAACTGCCCGATGCTCCGTCCCCGGTCTCGCAGATAGGCCTTCAGACCGACGGTTACGGGAACCCGCATGAAGTCCGTGACCTGCTCGATGGGCAGATCGTCTTCCCCCACCCAGTCCCGCATCTCGGAGTTGACGGAGGTAGCGGCGCGGGCCACGCCGAACGTGACGTCCACCCTTGGGGCAACCCGGATTCCGAGGCTGATTCCCCAAGCGGGGGCGTCGAAGTCGGAACGGTCCACCGTGAGCTGCTCCCGTGTGAAGTCGAAGACCTCACTGGACGCCAAGGCCACGGCATAACCGACGTGGAGGCCCACGGACGCCTTGGGGACTCCGAAGAGGAAGTCCGGCCGGGTGGACTGAGCTCCTGCCAGAGCCGGCAACAGCCCCAGCGCCAGGAGCGCCACCCCAGGAGCGACCCCGCGGACGGCAGACCGGAACAACAGTGTCATGGAACCTCCTGGGACCGATTTCCGTGCCACGGTTCTCCGCAGCACCTCAATGTCATTGATTCGCAAGGGCCATGCCAGCCAGGAGGTGGTCGAATCTGCCGCAGATCGGCCAGTCCGCCGCCGGTGAGTGTCCTTCCCTGGTGACACACACCGCCGGTAATCCTACGCAGGTGACACCGTCCGCCTCAGCTCCCGTTTCCGGGAGACCGTGGGGATGCTCGGACCTAGAAAATGGAGACGTTGATGTACTTCTTCGGGTTCGCCTTCAGGTCCTCCACCAACGCGGCGATGCTCTCCGCGGCTCGATTCATGTTCGAGTAGAGGGCGTCGTCTGTGGACAGCTTGCCGAGGGTTCCTTCTCCGCGCTCGATCCGCCCCAACAGCGTCTGGAGGGATGCCGCAGCCTGGTCAAGGCTGCGGCCGGTCGCCGTGAGGGCCTCCATGGCCGAGTCGGCGCGCGCGATGGCCTGGGCCACGTCGGGACCCGCGGCGGCCGCGGCCTCCAGCCCGTCTGCCGAGTTGGCGAGGCTCTCGGTGAGGCGCTTCAGCGTGCCCCGCTGCTCCTGCGTCATCCCGGACAGCTCGGTGAGGAGCGCCTCCAGCTCGGAGGCGCTTCCCTGCACCGAGGCCACCGTGCTGGCGTTCATCAGGGATTGAAGACCCGCGAGGACCGAGTCCGCCTTGGCGCTCAGCATCTCGGCGTCCGCGAGCAGACCCAGCCCGCCGTCGCGACCCGGCAACGTGTCGAAGGGTTGCTGGTAGATGGTCTCGTTGGAGGGGAGGATCTCCATGGTGCGGCCTCCGAACATGCCGGCGGAACCGAGCTCGGTTCTCGATCCCACGGGAATCTGCCACTCGCCCTCCAACTCCATGCGGACCGCCACGCGCCCGTTGGCCATCATCTCGAAGCCATTGATGCGGCCGATGATCACGCCTCTCATCTGAACCGGGTCCCCGCGGCGAACGCCTCCGGCGTCCTCCACCGTGGTCACCAGCATGTACCGCCCGCGCATCGTCGCTGGATCCGTGAGCAGGAAGAGGACGACGACGAGGGCCACCATGCCGAAAACGACGAAGACGCCAACCATGGCCTCGCGGCTACCTGTGTTCTTGGGCAGGGCCGAGTTGAGCTCTTCGTCCGAGGGGCGCGGCTTCTGGTTTCCTGAAGAGGGCATTTCAGTCATTTGAGTCCGGAACCATGTCCAGAGCGGCTTCCGCCGCTGCTCGGTCAACGAAGGCTTGAACCACGTGGTCGGGGGAGGCTCGGAATTCGGCCGGCGTCCCACAGAATCGGAGACGGCCGCCGTCCAGCATGGCCACCCGGTCGCAGATGTCCAGCCCCCCCTCGATATCGTGCGTCACGAGGAGGGAGGTCACTTCCAGTTCCCCCGAGAGTCGCGTGATGAGGCGCTCGACGGCGGCGGTGTTCACGGGATCGAGGCCCGTGGTGGGCTCGTCCCACAGCAGGATCTTGGGTCGACCCACGATCGCACGGGCGATTCCGACGCGCTTCTTCATCCCCCCGGAGAGTTCCGCAGGGAGTTTCGCCATGACCTCCCGGGGTTCGAGATTCACCAGGTCGAGCGCATCCCAGACCCGTCGGCCCACCTCGGGCCGGGGCAGTTGGGCGAGTTCGCCCTGGGGGATGCCCATGGCGACGTTGTCGAAGACGTTGAACGAGTCGAACAGCGCGGCGTTCTGGAACACGTAGCCGACATGGCGGCGGACATCGTCGACAGCGCTCCTGCCTCCGTAGTAGACGGAGATGCCGTCGACTTCCACATCGCCACGATCCGGCGCGATGAGGCCTATGGTGGTCTTCAATAGCACGCTCTTGCCGGTCCCCGATGGGCCAAAAAGAGCGAACATCTCGCCCGTCTCGACCTCCAGGTCGACGCCGGTCAGGACCGGGAGGTCGAACGCCTTGTGGATGTTCCGGTAACGAATCATGGCTACTGGAGCATCAGCGGCGGGAAGAGGGCGTCCAGGATCAGGATGGTCAGGGTCATGAACATCACGGCCTGGGTGGTGGTCAATCCCACGCCTGCCGCGCCACCCTGGGTGCGAAGACCCATGTGGACGGAGATGAGCGGGATGGCGAGTCCGAAGACCAGTGCCTTGGTCAGGGAGTAGAGAAGATCCCAGGAGTGCCAGAACAGGCGGGCCCCGTAGAGGAACGACTCATAGCCCAGGCCGACGTCGAGGTACGCCGCCAGCATGCCGGCCAGGATGCCGATGAGGTTCGCGATGCAGACCAGGATCGGCATCACCAGTACCCCCGCGATCACCCGGGGTGCGGCCAGAAGTGCTACCGGATTGCGCCCCAGGGAGTGGTAGGCGTCGATCTGCTCTGAAACCACCATGGTGCCCAACTCGGCGGTGATCCGCGCTCCCACCCGGCCCACCAACACGATGGCCGTAAGCACGGGACCCATTTCAAGCACCACGGTCTCCACCACCAGGCTCCCGAGCACGTAGGTGGGGATCACGCTGGTCATCTGGTAGCCGCCCTGCTGACTCGTCACGATGCCCGCCAGGGATCCCGTGACCAAGACGATGGGCAGGCTCTGGATGCCCATGATGTAGAACTGCTGCACCACGTCCCGGAACGAAACCTCGAGACGCACCGTCGCCAGGACGATGTCGCGAACGAGCTTACCCAGGGAGCCTGCGTGTTCGGCCGTGGCCCGCGCGCGCCGACCCGCTCCTGCAAACCAGCGCATGAGGGGGGGCAGTGAAGCCGAGGCGGCAGGTGTGGGGGGCATTACTCGTCCGCTGGGTTCGTAGCTTGAGGGCCCCCTCCCGCAAGGTGCGAGAGGCCGAAAAACAGCCTTCAACCTTCACGGAAAGAGCTGGAAAAATCAACGTCCGGTCGAGCTGGACGTGTTTGACGGAGCCGGCGGCAAGTCCATGGGGGCCGTTCGGGATTGTGTGGTCGTTACGCTTCCCTTACCGTCGCTGGCGCGGACCTGGCCGGGGGCCGGTTCCGCTCCCACCTCCTCGGAGTACCACGATGCCAACGCGTTCCGTCCTGCTCCTCTGGATCGCTGCCCTCTCGGTCGCGCCCGCCGCCCTCTCCGCCCAGGCGGACTATGGGCAGGATATCCTCCGGCTGTCCCAGCTCCCCGCTGTACAGGAGGCTTTGAGGAGTGTGGAGGGACGGGATGCCCGCACCATGGAAGACCTGCGAGAGCTGACCCAGATCCCGGCGCCTCCCTTCGGGGAGGAGGCACGGGGTCGGCGCTTCCGCGCGCTGCTCCTGGAGACAGGGGTGGACTCCGTATGGGTGGATGCGGTGGGCAATGTGTTGGGACTCCGACGTGGTGCGGGATCCGGCCGTACGGTGGCCATCGCCGGGCATCTCGATACGGTCTTCCCCGAGGGCACCGATGTCACCATCCGCGCCCGTGGCGACACGCTGTACGCACCCGGGATCGGTGACGACACCCGTGGGCTCGCCACGGTTCTGGCCATGTCGCGCGCAATGAACGCGGCAAACGTGAGGGCCGATGCCGACATTCTCTTCATCGGCAACGTCGGAGAGGAGGGCCAGGGTGACCTCCGGGGCGTGAAGCACCTCTTCCGCGACGGAGCCACGCCGAAGATCGACGCCTTCATCTCCGTGGACGGCACCGGGCACCAGGGGATCACGCATCAGGGGCTGGGATCCCACCGCTACCGGGTCACGTTCAGGGGTCCGGGAGGACACTCCTGGGGCGCCTTCGGTCTGGCCAACCCATCGCACGCGCTGGGCCGGGCCATCCACTACTTCGACCTGGTGGGCGACTCCCTGACCCGGTCCGGGCCCCGAACCAGCTACAACGTGGGGGTCATCGGGGGCGGGACCTCGGTCAACTCCGTGCCGTTCGAATCGTGGGCCGAGATCGACATGCGCTCGGAGAGCCCCGCGAGTCTGGATCGCATCGACGCCGGACTCCACTCCGCGGTGGCCAGAGCGCTCGAGGAAGAGAACGCGATCCGCCGAGACGGCGCCCCGCTCACCGTCGACGTGGAGCTCATCGGGGACCGCCCGTCCGGGGAGAACGCGGAGGACGCAGCCATCGTTCAGCGGGCGATTGCAGTGAGCCGGCTCCTGGGGATCGAGCCCCGTTTGGGTCGAAGCTCCACAGACTCCAACATCCCCATCTCCCTGGGCATACCGGCCATCACCATCGGGGGAGGCGGCGAGGCAGGCGGCGCCCACTCCCTCAACGAGTGGTTTCTCAACACCAACGGCACCCTCGGCGTGAAGCGGGCCCTGCTCATCCTCCTCGCCCAGGCCGGCGTGGCGGTGGCGAGCTGATGGCCGGGCGCCTGCTGGGCAAGGTCGCCCTGGTCACCGGGGCCTCCAGCGGCATCGGAGAAGCCGTGGCGCGGGCCCTGGCCGCAGAGGGTGCCTCGGTGGCGTTGGGGGCCAGGCGTCTGGATCGACTCGAGGCGCTGGCCGAGGACATCCGGGCATCGGGCGGGGCCGCCCTGGCCCGCTCGCTGGACGTTGCGGTGCGGGCCCAGGTGGAAGCGTTCGCAGCCGACGCGCTCGAGTCCTTCGGCAGCCTGGACGTCCTGGTGAACAATGCGGGGGTCATGCCGCTGTCGCCGGTGGCCGACGTCCGGGTGGAGGAGTGGGAGCGCATGGTGGACGTGAATGTGAAGGGGGTGCTGTACGGCATCGCGGCGGTGCTCCCCACCATGCTGGAACAGGGGGGAGGCCACGTGGTCAACATCGGTTCCTTGGCTGGGCGCCGTCCCTTTCCCGGAGGGAGCGTGTACTCCGCCACGAAGTTCGCCGTGCGGTCCCTCACGGCCGGGATGCAGTTGGAGCTCTCGGCCACCAGGGGCATCCGGGTGACCGACGTGCAGCCCGGGGTCGTGGAAACCGAACTCATGGATCACATCGCAGACGCCGGGACCCGCCAGCGGTTCGAAGCGACGTGGGCCGGCAAGGAGCGCCTTCTGGCCGAGGACGTGGCGGCGGCGGTGGTCTACGCCGTGACGGCCCCCCGCCGGGTCAACGTGAACGAGATCCTCATTCGACCCACTGACCAGACCACCTGAGTCGGACGTGACGGAGGAAAGGAAGGGGGCGCCCGGCCGACCGGCCGGGCGCCCCCTTTTGGTTCCTGCGGTCCGCGGCCTGGTGGGCCGCTTCCGCCGTCTCGGGTCGCTACGAGATGGGGCGTTGCTGCGACGACCCGTAGAAGATGCCGTTGAACAGGAACGGGAACACGCCCTGAGGCTGCGAACGGAACGTGATGGGCGGCCCGAAGATGAAGAGCTTGCCCTGCCCGAAGTCCGCCTCGAGGGCTGCCACCCCCTGGTCCAGATACTCCTGCCCCCAGGCCCAGCCGCTCTTCAGCGGCGTCGGTGAGTCGAACCACGCGATGGGCTTCACTCCCAACTGTTGGGCATTGGGTTGGAGCCTGAAAACCGGGCTCTCGTCGAACATGATGTTCACCCGATCCGGGAGTCCCTGGCTCAGGGGGCTCGTGTGCTCGACCTTCATCTCGAGGATGGTGCCGGGTATGAAGAAGTCCTGCCGGGTCAGGGTCCGACCGTCCACCTCGAGCTGATCCTCCACCGGCAGTCCCGCGTGGTACGCCAGGTTCGCGGAAGACCCGATGGCCACGACCGCCCCGCCCTGTCGCGCATACTCGAGGATTTTCGGGATGGTGGTCTCGGCCGTGATGTTGCCCAGCCGCCCGCGAAACTCCGCCGGGATGTCGGCCGGGTCGGGCGAGCCGCCGTAGCCACCGCGACCGCCGCGCTCCCCTCCCACCGGCGGAATGGCGCCATCCTCGAAGATGATGGCGTCGTAGGCAGAAAGATCCCTGTTGTCGAAGTCCGGCGGGAAGAGGACATCGAAGTCGAATTCGTAGTCTTCGAGGATCTTCCGCGTCCAGCCCGAGGGCATGGAGCCTCCGTACCGGTCCCACAGGCCGATCTTGACGGCGTTCAGGGGCATCGAGGCTCCGGAGGGGGCGCTGGTCACGCCCAGGAAGTTGAGGCCCTTCTCCTCGGCGAGCGCTTCCACGGTGGCCCGGTCGGTCTGAAGATAGATGGCTCCGGGCTCGAAGCTCTTGCCGCCTGCGCTGATCTCGTCGGTGTACCAGGAGACTTTGCCGCCGCCCTTGAGCACGCGGTTCACGGCCACGAAGGCGTCGTTGATGTGGTCCACCAGGTACCCGGTGGCGTTTGCGGCACCGGCCACGGCGCCGGGGGGCGGTGAAGCCAGTTCCGTGTCGATGATCTGGAACGGCCCGTCGAAGCCGTCCTGAATCCGGTCGAACTGGATGCCCATCTGCCACGCCAGGGTCCACCCCGTTACGTCGTAGGGCGGTATCGGCGGACCACCCGGGTACGCGAAGTCGTTGGGGTGGTTCTGCTTTTCGAACATGTCCAGCACGTGGGGCCGGTACGCCTGCGCCGTCTTCACGACGTACGATCCCTCCGGATACTGCTTCCCATTCACGCGGAAAGCCGCCGTGGCCCGATGCACGTCCACGCCGTTCTTCAGCAGCGCGTTGACGAACTTCGTGGCGGTCAGGAAGTCCTTCTGGTCCGAGGGGATGACGAACCCCCGGGGATCGCGGTTGGCGGGGTCCTTCATGAGACGGACGTAGTCGTCGTGATCGCCTCGGTCAACGACCTTGGCCGCCGCCTCGGTCTCTTCGGGCATGACGGTCCAATAGTCCCTGCTGCCCCGCTCGATGGAGTTCATCCCCATCCGCCAGATGTTGTAGAGCAGATGGTCGCGGTTGCGGGAAGCGTAGTCGAGAACCGCCCAATTCGCGGTCTCGGAGTACTCGATGGACTGTCGGAAATGCCACGCCGACGTGGGCTCCACTGGGAGGGGGATGTCACCCCGGGGAAGCTGCTGGCGAGCGATGAAGGGGACTTCCAGAGGCGTGGGATTGCCGATGGTCTCGGTGAGCAGTCCGATCTGGTTCTTGAAGTAGGGCGTGGTGCGCAGCCCTCCGTTCCACCAGGTGGAATACGAGGCGCCCGAGCGCATGGTGGTGCCGCCCTTCCCTTCCAGGACGAAGCGCTGGTGCATGGCCGAGCCGACCTGGTCGATCCCCATGATGATGAGCGGATCCAGGTAGTGGTTTGGCGGATCCCGGAACGGGGGTGCGAACATCACCGCCCCGGCCGGGCCGGTCTGGTGGTGGTTGTACACGATCTGGGGGAACCACTCACGGGACTGCACCCGCAGGATGTTGGTGGTCTCGTCCAACGCGGACATGAAGAAGTCACGGTTGTTGTCGTGACCGGCGTACTTGTTGTAGAGCAGGGGCACACCGCTGGTGGACCGCTGCCTGGGGTCGGGCTCACGCATGTACCAGTTGGACACCAAATCCATGCCGTCGGGATTTGCGTGGACCGCCAGCAGGATGACGTCGTCCAGGATCCGCATGGTCTCCGGGTCCGTGTAGTCGTTCATGCGGTAGACGAGTTCCGTGAGCTGCTGGGCGCCGAGGACCTCGGTGGCGTGGAGACCGCCGTCGATCCAGATGATGGCCTTGCCCTCCTGGGAAAGACGGCGGGCTTCGGCTTCGCCGACCCCGTCCGCTTTGGCCAGGCGGCGCGCGATCTCCTTGTAATGTTCGAGGTTCCTGAGGTTCTCGGGGGAGGAGATGATCCCCATGATCTGCGGCCGCCCCTCGGACGTCATTCCGATGGTGTCCAGGACCATGCGGTCTGACTCGTTCGCCAACTTGATGAAGTACTCGTGGAGCTGGGTGTAGTTGGGCAGAACGTAGTCCGCCCCGATCTGGTGGCCGAAATGCTCCTCCGGCGTCGTGACACGGTGCTGGGCCCAGGCCGGGCCGGCCAATACCGCGGTCAGGGCGAGCGTCAGGAGCGTGCGGGCCATAGGCTTCGACATGCTGCCGCCTCTTGGTGATGGAACGATTGGGGAGGGGATGGTCATTCTCTCTGGCAGGGAGGTGCGCGTCAACCGTCCGCACCGCCCGCACGATCCCAGGACACGGGCACCCCGCCCGGGTGTTGACCCACGTCCCATGATCCGGGGAAGTTCGAACGTCGGATTGCGCCATACGCGGGAATCCGACTCCCACCCCCGTATGTCCCTCGAGGAGCAAGGAAGATGCCGGTACGAAGCGCACAGGCCGAGTGGAAGGGAGACCTTCCCACCGGTAAGGGCACGATCAAGACCCAGACCGGATCGTTCGACGGACAGTACTCTTTTTCGTCGCGCTTCGAGGAGGGCACCGGCACGAACCCCGAGGAGCTCATCGCGGCGGCCCACGCCGGGTGCTTTTCCATGGCGCTGTCCAACATGCTGGCGGGCGCCGGGCATTCCCCCGCCAGCGTGAAGACCACCGCGAAGGTGCACCTCAACAAGGTCGACGGCGCCATGACCATCAACCTCATCGAGCTCATGTGCCGCGCCGTGGTTCCCGGGTTGGACGCGGCGGGCTTCATGGCGCACGCGCAGAACGCCAAGATCGGCTGCCCGGTCTCGAAGGCCCTGTCGGCCGTGGAGATCCGGCTGGACGCCGCGCTCGACGGGTAGCTTCCTTCCCGGGCGTGGCGGGCGCTCGGAACGCCAGCGCCGCGAAGGACCGGACCGCCGCCGCCAGGGGCGGTCGGGCTTGTGGGCCATGGAGCGTGGTTCGATACTCTCCGGATCATGACGATGCTGCTATGGGTCCTGGGCGCCACCCTCACCACTTCGTTTCTCTGTTCCATTCTCGAAGCGGTCTTTCTGTCGGTCACGCATTCCCACATCGCCCTCATGCAGGAGGACGGCGAGTGGGCGGGTGATTGGCTGGCCGCTGCCCAGAAGAAGGTGGATGAGCCCATCGCGGCCATCCTGACGCTGAACACGATCGCCCACACGGTGGGTGCCGCCATGGGTGGTGCCATGGCCGCCGAGGTGTTCGGGAATGCTTGGATCGGCGTGTTCTCGGCCGTCCTCACCCTCGTGATCCTCCTGTTCACGGAGATCGTGCCCAAGACGGTGGGGGCCACCTACTGGAAGTACCTGGCCAAGCCGACGGCGTACGTGCTGCGGACCATGGTCGTCTTCATGAAGCCGGTGATCATTCCCCTGGGATTCCTGTCCCGGGTCATCACCCCCAAGACAGAGCGACCCACCATCAGCCGCGCCGAACTGGAGGTCCTGGCGGGTATCGGTCTGCGCGAGGGGACGTTGGACGAGGACGAGTGGAAGGTGGTGAGCAACGTCATCCGTCTCGACGAAGTCTCGGTGGCCGAAGTCATGACGCCGCGGACCGACATGGTGGCCGTGTCGGTGGATGCCACAGTGGACGAAGCCGTCGCCGTGATGCTGGACGAGGGCCACCTCCGAATTCCGGTGTACGAGGGCAGTCTGGACAAGGTGGCCGGCGTGCTCTTGGCGCGGGACCTGTGGCGTGCGCATCGGGAAGGCGTCGATCGCATCGCGGGCATCGTGCGTCCGGTGCCCTTCGCTCCGGCCTCGAAGCCCGTGGAGGACCTCATACCCGAGATGAGGAAGCAGCGCACCAAGATGGCCATCGTGGTGGACGAGTTCGGCGGCACGGCGGGGCTGGTGACCCTGGAAGACCTCATCGAGGAGATCATCGGGGAGATCCAGGACGAACACGAAGAGGACGAGCCGGAGAACTTCCAGGAGCTTCCGGGGGGGCGTCTGCGCATCTGGGGTGGCGTGGCCCTGCGTGAGGCCAGCGAGCAGCTGGGCTTCGAGCCGACCGACGAGGAAGAGGAATACGACTCGCTGGGCGGGTTCGTCTTCGGACGACTGAACCGCATTCCCGTCGTCGGCGATCAGATCGAATTGGAGCGGGGATCCCTGCGGGTCGTGAAGATGAAAGGCCGCCGCGTGGACTACCTTCTCTTCCAGCCTCGAACCTGAAGCTCCCTACCCCGCTGCGTCGGACGCTTCGACGCCTTCCGGCGCACTGGGGTCGGCGGCCGGAGAGGACGCTGCGCGATCCTCCATCCAGAAAGAGAACGCCAACAGGATCGCCCCACACGTGATGGCGGTGTCGGCCACGTTGAAGATGGGAAAGTCGTAGAAGCCCAGATCGATGGGCCCCAGGAAATCCACGACCCCCCTGCTCCACCGGACGCGATCGTAGAGATTTCCAACGGCGCCCGAAATCACCAGCGAGATGGCCGAAATCCGAAGGTAGTCCCTGGGACCGGTCTGCCGGAGGATGTAGGTGAGCAGCCCAAGAGCGGCCAGGGTCACCGGGACGAAGAACCAGCGGGAGTCCTCACCGATCCGGAGCCCGAATGCGGCTCCTTTGTTGAACGCCAGCGTGAGGGGGACCAATCCACCGAGGAGTTCCCCCCGTTGCGTGGCCAGAGCCTCCAGCGCCCAGCGTTTGGTGACCAGGTCCAGGATCATCACCAGCGGGAAGGTGATGCCGAAGATGGTGAGCTTGCTTCGCACGGGCACGGGTCCAAAGACAGAGGTGAAGGCCATGCCCGCAACGTCGCGGGATGCGCCTTGTCAGACCAGTCTACGCGCCGAAGCGGTTCGAGGTTCCGGCTGTTGAGAAGATCAGGCCCATGGGGGCTGCTCAGGAGGCGAGCAACTCCCGGAGCTCTCGCTCCAAAACCGGCTTCGCCACCATGCCCACCATTTCGAAGAGCGGCTCGCCATCCCTGAAGAACATGAGGGTCGGGATGGAGCGTACCCCGAAGTCGCCGGCGAGCCGCTGTGCCTCGTCCACGTTGACCTTCACGACCCGGACGCCCTTCTCCTGATATTCGAGGGCGATCTCACGGAGAATGGGCTCCATCATCTTGCATGGGCCGCACCAGGGAGCCCAGAAGTCCACCACGGCGATACCCGGCTCGGCCAGGAGGGCGTCGAAGTCGTGATCGCGGGCATGAAGGATGGGGGCCGGGATGCGGGGGCTGCGTCTGAAGAGCATGCGGGATCTCCGGAGCGGGACGATGCACTGAAAGCTAGGGATCTGAAGGTCGCAGGAGCAGACGCATCACATGGCGCCCAGCGCCGTCCGGTGCCGGCGGTGTCCGCAAGACGCTTGCCGGGAGCGTTGTCCGGGGCACACCTTGAACCGGGTTGGCCCGGGCCCTGGGGAGGATCATGCGCAGATTCGTCACCCGCCTTTGGGAACTCGCCGCGGAGCTCCAGCGCAGGCGCGTATATCACGTAGGAGGTATCTACGTGGTCACCCTCTTCATCCTACTCCAGGTGGCCGATGCCCTGGAGCCCCTGGGCTTCGGCGCAAGATCGCTGGCGGTCATGTTGGTGGTGGGTGTAGCCGGCTTCCCCGTGGTTCTGGTCCTCGCTTGGATGTTCGACCTCACCGACGAGGGCGTGCGTCAGGCCGAGCCCGGCCCCCTCGCCGACCTCTTGGGCGGCACGCCGGTCCGGCGCTCCGCGACGGTCTTTTTTACGGCCCTGCTGAGCGTTGGGCTCGGGTGGGGAGCCTGGGAGGTCTGGTTGGGGACCCGCACCGAGCTCCCTGGTTCTCCGGAGTTCGCCGCCCTGGATCCCCGCCGCATCGGGGTCCTCTACCTCGACGACTATTCGGAGGACGGTAGCCTGGGCTACCTGGCGGCCGCGCTCACCGAGGGCCTGGTGCACGAGTTGAGTACGGTGGAGGGCCTTCGCGTCGCGTCGCGGAGTGCGGTGAAGGTCTACCGGAACAGCGAGGTGCCGTTGGACTCCATCGTCCGGGCGCTCGAGGTGGGGAGCCTTGTCGAGGGGAGCGTGACCCAGGCGGGCGACCGCATTCGGGCCACGGTGCAGCTCATCGACGGGGAGACACTGGAGCACCTCGACAGCCAGGTCATCGAGGGAAGCCTGGACGACCCTTTCGCCTTCCAAGATTCTCTGACTTCCACGGTGACTCGCGCGCTGCGGCGTCGGCTGGGGCAGGAGATTCGGATCCGTGCCGCACGAAAGGGCACGGATGATCCAGTGGCCTGGACCGCCTACGCGCGGGGCAACGACGAGGTTACCACCTACCTTCAGCTCCGGGAGGTGGACCAGGAAGGAGCGATGCGGGCACTGGAGCGGGCAGACTCCCTCTTCGCGCTGGCCGAGTCCCAGGACGGGACGTGGCTCCAGGCGGTGGTCCGGCGGGCGTGGAGCATCGAGCGGAAAGCGGCGTTGCGCGCGCCACTCCCGGGGGCGCTCGATACTACGTTGGCTGCGGTGGCCGACTCCATCCTGGGCTCCGCTCTCCGGCGGGATCCCGCCTTCGCCGAGGCGCTTGCGCAGAGGGGCCAGCTCAGGATGCGCCTGGCAAGGACTCCTGGGGTGCCTGACCCCAACGGCCTTCTGGAGGAGGGCGAGGCCGACGTACGGGCGGCGTTGAGGATCAAAGTTGACCTGCCGGACGCCTGGTGGACACTGAGTGAGGTGTTGGTTCGCCAGGGGCGCTTCGAGGAGGCGGTGGAAGCGGCGGAGCGGGCGCTGGCGGCAGATGCCTTCCTGGAGGTCGAGGGCGAGGCGCTGTGGAGCCTCGCCTACGCGGTCCTTCAGCGCGGCCCCGACGACCAGGTCATCCGGCTGTGTGACGAGGGCCGAAGGCGGTTTCCCGAGTCGGCCAATTTCGTTTGGTGCCGCTTCGTGATCCTGGGAGCCTTCCCCCAGGTGGAACCCGACGTGGACCATGCACACGCCCTCTTTGACTCGCTCCTCGCGGCGAGTCCCGACGCGAGCCGGGACGTGTACCGGGACTATGGCACCGTCTGGCTTGCCCGCGTGGCGGCCAGGGCCGGGATGGCGGACAGCGCCCGGGCCATGCTGGACCGTGTCCGGGAGCCCGGTGAGACGCCATCGGACCTGGCCTACGATGAGGCCCACGTGCAAGTGCTCCTCGGGGACCGGGCCGAAGCGGTGCGCCTATTGGGGCGCTATCTGGCCGAGGAGTCCGACACGGCTTTCGTCAGGAGCGATTGGTGGTTCGAGGGGCTGCGCGACTATCCCCCCTTCAGAAAGCTGGTGGGGCTGGTGGCGGGGGGCCGTTGAACCCCCCGCCTCCACCGTCACCGATCTTCTGACCGGGCGCTGTCGCTTGCGGTTCCCTACTCCTCCACGATTCGAAGGCGCGGGTCCAGCGGTACCCACGCGCCTTCATCATCGGTGACCCAGATCCAGTACTTGTATTGGTCCCCGAGGGCGGCGGTAGAGTTGATGGGCCCCTGCCGGGACCCGTTCCCCTGGCCGGCGCTACTGAAGGTCCGGCGCCCGTTCTGGAAGGGCGTGGGCCCGCCGAAGGCAACGAGCCAACTACGCTCCCCGATTGTGTCGTCACCGGCCCAAGCCACAATGGGCCCGCCCCTGCGATCGACAGTTGTCGTGTCCTCGCTCACCGTGGGACTGGTACCGTCCCAACCGATCAAGATGGTGTATTGGGCTTGGGCCTCCTGGGCCGCCTGCCCCGGAGTTTGCGGGCTGTCGGTGTCCCCCCTGCCGCAGGCGGCCAGGAGGGCGCACAGGACGAGGGACGGAAGGCGGCGGGCGTGCGTGATTCTCATTGGTGACCTCACGTCGAAAGTCGTTTGGGGCGACGTAACGCCTAGATAGTGCCCGCCTCCCCCCGTTACAAGAGGTTTCTGGTCACGGCCCCCGCAGGGCCAGCTCCGCCACGTCCGTCCACGGTCCTCGGAAGGGCCAGCGATTCACGGCCGGCCGGACGCCCAGGAGCCCTCCGAGGCAGGCGGAGTGATCCGAAGCGATCGCCTGACCAACGCCTCCTTCATGCCATTGAAGTCGTCACAAGAGCGAGCTTCGGTTCGTAGGAGGAGGGCGTGCGGCGGAAGCCGAGCGCGCCGGTGGGACGACTATCAAGGACGCGACGATGGCGATCGGTTGGCGATGGTTGGGAGGTACGGCCCTGGGCCTCGCCCTGGCTGCCTGCCCGTTGAGGGCCCAGGAGGTAGGGGTGAGCGCTGGATACGCCTCCTACGACCTCGTGGGTGTGGGGAACACGTGGACGGCGTCGCTGGCCTTCGGCCACGCCCTCAGGGGCCCTTGGGCGGTGAGCGCCGGCGCCTCGGTGTTGAGATATGGTTCGGGTGCTGACGAGCGGACCCTGGTCATGCCGGAGACGGGCGTCAGTGCCTCCGTGCCCGTGAGGTCGCTCGCTCTCGTCGTATCCGCGGGTGGCGGCCTATCGGTCGCGGTCCGCGGCCGGGGCGAGACGCAGGGAACCATCTTCACCGGCATGGCCTTGGACATTCCGACCGGAGGGCCGCTGAGCCTGAGGCCCGCGGCTCGGATCCGTTGGGTGGATCCCTGGGCGGGCACGGTCGCAGACTTCGCGGTGGGAGTCGTCTACCGGTTGGGACGCTGAGCACGGCCTGCCTCCTGCCCCTTCCCGGCCGTCTCCCGGGTGGACAGGTGGGTAGGTGTCGGCGGCACTTTGAAGGCACTCTCGTGCCCGGTTGTCACGAGAAGCTGTCCCACAGGAAGAGCCGTCGGCCGATGCGCCCATGGCAGCGTCCGATGGGTCGCCGCACGCTTGTCCACGGAGCGACCCATCCACCGTCCGCGCCGCCCCACCGCCACCCCACTCTACCCCGTCGTCCAGCACCACTTCGATACCTTCCTCGCCCAGGCCGCGGACGCCGATCCCCTGGGCTACGGCGTTCCGGCATGGGTCGAGAAGGACTTCCGGGCCTACCTCCGCTGCGGCATCCTCTCCCACGGCTTCGCCCGAGCCCGATGTGACGACTGCGGCCACGAGCGCCCGATCGCATTTTCCTGCAAAGGCCGAGGACCGACTTCGCTACGAATTCAGCGATGCCCCGGCCCGGGCGTACCGCGTCGTGATGTCGGTCGGCGACCGGGAGGTGGAGCGCGAAGTCTCGATCCTGGAAGACGAGTGGTGGATGCAGCGCCGCTGATTCAGCGGCCCAAGCGAGCCTCGATCTCGCGGAAGAAGTTCTCGACGACCACCAGGCCGATCTCCGCGCCGGAGCCGAGTTCGATCATCACGAAGCGTTGGCCGTCGGGCGAGATGTCGTAGTTGCGCTCCCCAGCGGTGGCCAGGTAGCCGCTGGCGTCGAAGAGCACCTGTTGGGGACCCGCGATGAACGTGGGTCCGGGAATCACTTCGACGGCCATCAGATTGCCGTCGGCCGCTCGGTAGAAGAGCTCGGATCCGTCCGGGGACCAGAGTGGGTCGATCCCGCCACCGTTCGAGATGAGCCACTTGCCCGTGTCGGTCTCCGGGAAGGGCCGGACGTAGACCTCCTGTTCGCCCGATTCGCTCGAGATGTAGGCCATCCAGCGCCCGTCCGGGGAGATCGTGGGTTGGCCCTCGTTGTGGCTCGTCACTACCAGTGGCACGGCCTCACCCTCCTCGCCGAGGCGCCGACCGTAGATGTCGGCTCCCGATCGGTAGACGACCCAGGCACCATCGGGAGAGATGGTCACCTCGTTGATCTGGGCTTCCTCGTCGAGCAGTAGCTCCGCCTGAACGGCGCCGTCTGCACGGCGCCGGTAGAGGTCGGGGTTGGCGCCCCGATTCGACCGGAACGCAACGTACTCGCCGTCGGGATACCAGGCAGGCCTGAGATTGCCGCTGCCCTCGAAAGTGAGCTTTGCCAAGGGGCCCTGCTCGAGCTGCTTGATCCAGATCTGTGTGTCGCCTCCCTGGGAGATCGCGAGGGCCAGCCTCTTTCCATCGGGAGAAAAGCGCGGCGTGAGGAAGATCCCTCTCCATCCCGGCTCGACCTCCTCGGCGGCGCCATTCCGCTGGATGAGCATGACCCGGTCGGAGCCTACGTTCGTGGTCACGTCTCCGGGGGCGTACACGAGCGTGCCGTTCTCGGAGATCGTCAGGTCGGCGGAGGCCAGCCCTTCGATCTCGACTCCCCCGAGCAGAGGGGTCGCGGGACCGGTCAGCTCGAGTGTCTCCTCGTCGAAGGGGGCCGCCACGAGCGCGCCGTCGGCGCGTACGGCGAGGATGTGGCCGGTGACAGACCAGTCGGCCTGGAGACCCTCCAGGAGGATCTTGTGTTCGCCGGTGGACAGATCGGCGACGGCGATGTCGATGAGCCCGGGTGCGTAGAGGCGCTCCCGGATTGCGCTGAAGAGGATCCCCCTGCCTCCCGGCAGCGCCACCGGGAAGACGTGCCCGATCTCCCCGCGTTCCTCGTCGAGTGTCGTGACGGGCTCCATGGGACCACCGGTCGCCGGCATGCGGACGATCCGGTCGGGCGTACCGGCGCCCCCATCCCCGCCTGCGAGGTAGAGGTAGCCGTCCGGACCCCAACTCCCTCCTCCGCGGACGATTCCGCTGTCCGCGAGCGTAACGGGCGGCTCTCCGGCGAGCGAGACGACCCGCAAAGCCCGGCCCGCCGTGATGAATGCGACCTTCTCTCCGTCTGGTGAGAAGAAAGGCTGGAATGCTCCCTCCCCTCCACTGATCGGCCGTGGATCGAGGTCGTGTCGCTCACGGACCCACAAGCGGGCGGGGCCCTCGGGGTCTCCGATGTAGACCAGCTTCTCGCCGTCGGGTGAAAGATCGATGTTGGTGCCGAAGTCGTTGTTGGAGCCGCTCTCCAGCGGAATGTCGAGGTAGTAGCGCAGCACGGTGTCGCGTGGCTCGGGGCGGGTGAGCGCCCAGCCGGCCAGCGCGAAGGCGCCGATGGCCGCGACGCCGGCGGCGTAGGTGAGCATCTTCCAGGGTCCGGCCCCTTCGCCGGCCGCACCGGCGGCGGCGATTCCGTGGCGGAAGCCGGTGTCGGCGAGCGCCTTGCCGAACTCGCCGGCCGTGGCGAAACGGTCGGCCGGCAGCTTCTCGAGCGCCCTGCGGATGGCCGCGTCGACGTGCGGCGGCACGGTCGCGCGGATCTCGGTGGCCGAGACCGGCTGGCCCCGCAGGATCTTGCCG
>DATHZE010000081.1:0-3663 GCA_035458765.1 Longimicrobiales bacterium | reverse complement strand
TCGAGACGGACCTGACCGACTCGAAGGTCGAGATCATCAAGGGGTGAGTTCCGTGTCGGGACGACGCTGACGGCCGCGGGGGCTCACGCTCTCGCGGCCGTTCGCGTTGCCCCCCCATGCTACCTGCTTCGGGTACGCTCCCGCTGACGGGCGGCGATCTCCACCAGGCGCCGCAACTCGGCGATGGGACGCTCCGAATCATCGACCTGCAGTCGGAGCACGACATCGTTGTTCAGCCAGACGCCGCCATCCTCCCGGACGATGACCATGGCGGAAGACTGCATGCCGCGGCGGTCACCGCCCGCTTGCTGCCCGGCCTCCAGTGCCGCCAGGAGCCGAAACGACAGGTGGCCCTCGGTTGCCTGGAACGCCTCGACCATGGCGCTCACTACCTCGGGACCCGCCAGGATGTTGCCCTGAGCCGACACGAAGGGCGCAATGCGGTGCCCCGCCCACTCCGAGGCCCGAGGGCCGGTGTGGGTGGCCACGTTCCCGACGGCGTCCATGACCGAAAGCTGGCGACCCGCCTCGGGCCAGTCTTCGGGTCGTGGGTCGGGGTCTTCCTCCAGGAGACGGTCGACGACCTCCTGAGGCGTCAGGCCCTGACCGAGGAGCTCGAGGCCCCGCGGGCCATAACTCACGTCCACGATCGCCTGCGTCGCCACCACACCCACATTGGCTTTCGCCGACAGGACACCATTCCCCACTGAGAAGACGCGTGACTGCACGGCACCGCCGACCTCTCCGGTGTCGGGGTCGTAGCCAAGGATGGAAAAGGTCGCCACGGGCGGCCAGGGCAGGCTCGGGGCCTCCCCGGAAGCCGGATCCTCAGCGCTCGCGTCTTGGGCGTCACTGATCCCCCGGGCGCCAGCGAACCGACGCACGATCTCCAGGGTCATGGCCACGCCGCGGCGCACATTCTCTTCGGAGACGCGCTCGTCGTTTCCGTGAACTCCGTCCCAGTCCGTCTGCGGGGTGGCCGTGGCCTCGTAGCCGTAGCTGACGATGCCCAGATCCCTGAAGAAGTGGGAGTCCGTGAAGCCGGCCTGTACCTGGGGCACGAACTCCGCGCCGGGGAACGTCTCCAGCGTCACGTTTTCGATGATTCGGAACAGGTCCGTATCGGCGCTGGACACGGCGGGCGTGAAGCCCATGAGGACCTCCACCTCCACCTCGGGCCCCAGTACGTCCCCCAACTCCGCGAGGAACGCCTCGGCGTCCTGGTCCGGCAGAAGCCTGCAGTCCAGCTCCGCTCCGGCCTCGGGGGGCACCACGTTGATCTTGTCGCTCCCCATGAGTCGCGTCATCGAACACGTATTGCGCAGCAATCCGTGGAGGCTCGGGTCGTACGCCTGGAGCTCCTGCAGCACTCCGGGTTCATGGATGTGCGCGCCCATGTTCCGGAACCTCGTACGCCAGGGCTCCGGCTGGCCCGCGGCGATACCGCGCAGATGGGCGTCGACCGCCGGAATCACGCGGGGTTCGAATTCGTGGGCACGCAGACGTGCGAGGGCGTCCACCAACTCCGTCACCGAGTAGGAGGCTCGCGGACGTGAGCCGTGGCCCGGTGCCCCCACCGTCTTGAGATGGAGCCAGTACGGGACCTTCTGCGTGACCTCGATGCCGAACTGGACCTTGTCACCCACCTGCTCGCCACCGCCACCCTCGTTGATCAAGAAGCCCACGCCCTCGAACAGCTCCGGGCGATTCTCCACCAACCAGCCCGCACCGTAGGCGCCGCCGGCTTCTTCGTCCGCCGTCGCCATGAAGATGACGTCGCGATTCAGAGGGATTCCCGCACGATGCATGGCGAGGAACGCAGCCAGGTGGAGGATGCCCCCGGTCTTGGTGTCCAAAGTGCCGCGACCGTAGATGTATCCGTCGTCCTTGAGGGATCCCGAGAGCGGATCGTCGGTCCAGTACCGCCGGTCCGCCGGGACCACGTCCATGTGGTGCAGCAGGACCAGTCCGGGCTGGTCGCCCCCCTCGAGGCGCGCCCAGATGTTGCCGCGCCCGGGTGCCGACTCTGCGATCTCGTAGGGGATGCCCTCCCGTTCGAAGATCTCGGCGAAGAACCGCGCGCCCAGGATCTCATTGCCCGGAGGGTTCTGTGTATCGAGGCGCAGGTACTCCTGGAGGTACTGCACAGCCTCGTCCTCCAACGCCTTCAGATCGACCTGTTGGGCACCCGCGGACTGAGCGAGCGGGACTGCGGTCAGCAGGAAGGTGGCGGCCCCTGCGGCCAGTGTTCGGATGCGCTTCATCGGTTCTCCGGACTCAGGTGGATCGTGCCGTCCTTCATGACGAATACTACGCGGCGCAGCGCGCCGATATCGTTCAGGGGGTCCCCGTCCACGGCGACCACGTCGGCGAGGAAGCCGGCTCGCAGGTCTCCGACCTCTCCTCCCATGGCCAGGGCCTCCGCGGCCAGGCTCGTGGCGCTCACCAAGGCGTCTCTCGGCGCCTGCCCCGCCTGGACACGACGCACGAACTCCATGGCCGTATCCCCCGACCACACCCATCCCGAGTTGGCGTCGGTGCCGTGGATGATCTTCACGCCCATGGCCGCGGCCTTCCCGAAGATCTCGGTGCGCGGCGGGAGGAGCTTCGCAGTCCAGGCAAGCTGCTCCTGTGTGTATCCGAAGTCGTCCCCGTGCTCCAGATAGTACTCGCTGAGATACAGGTTCGGGCTCAGGTAGACGCCTCGCTCCTTCATCAGGGAGACGGTCTCCTCGTCGAGGAGAGCGCCGTGCTCGATGGTCGTCGCCCCCGCCATGACGGCGCGGCGCACCGCTTCGGCCGCGTGGGCGTGGGCCGCCACGGGCACGCCGGCCCTGCTCGCCTCGTCCACCATCCAGGACAACTGCTCCTGGGAGTAGGTGGGGGTGCCGCCGGCCCGACTGCTCTGCGATGCGAAGATCTTCACCCAGTCGACGCCGGCCTCGATGCGGGCCCGCACGGCGGACCGCAGTTCCGCCTCGGTGGCCGGCGCTTCTCCCCGATCCGCCCGGTTGCCGTCGGCCGCCACGGTTCCGGGGCCGTCCGTGATGCCGTCGCCCGAAGCCAGCAGGCGCGGACCGGGCACGAGTCCTTCCGCGATGGCGTTGCGCAGATCCACGTCGGCGAAGTCCGGGCTCCCCAGGGTACGCACCGTCGTAAACCCGCTCAGAAGCAACGCTCGAGCCGCCCGAGCACCGTAGAGCGAAGTGGCAGACGCTCGCTCGCCCCGGGCATCGAAGTGGTTCGTGATGTGGACGTGGGCGTCCACCAGGCCTGGCAGCAACGTGGCACTCCCAAGATCCAACTCGCGGCCGTCCGCTGTGGGCCCCACGGCCGAACCCACGGCCACGATGCGGCCGTCGCGCACGTGCACGACCGCCGGCGTGACGGGCTCGCCGTGGCCGTCATAGGCACGCGCGGCCCGCAGAATCACCTCCTGGGCCGTCAGGGGGGACAGTGGGGCCATGCACGCGAACAGGACGGCGAAGAGGCGACGGGCCATGGGCACTCCGGGAAGAGGGTGGCCGCGCCAGTGTGGCACCTCGGCCCCGGGGCGCGCAAACCACCTCGTACCGGCCGGCCACCTGAGGCGCAAGCCAAGAGGGGCGGGGGCGGTAACGGCGCCCCCCCACGAAACGCCCCCAAGCCGCGGTGGGGCCAGGC
>DATHZE010000080.1:0-6047 GCA_035458765.1 Longimicrobiales bacterium | reverse complement strand
CTGCCCCGCGTCGGCGACGAAGGTCACCCCGTCCAGCACCTTTCGCTCGGTTCCCGGATACCGGAAGGAAACGTCGTGGAACTCGATCAGGCCCTTGGCCTCGTCCAGCGGCATCGGATCGGCGGGTACCGGCACCCGGGGCTCGGCACGGAGGATCCTGTTGAGCCTCCCCATGGAGGCGGCTCCCCGCTGGTAGAGGTTCACGACCCATCCCACCGCGATCATCGGCCAGATGAGGAAGATCAGGTAGAATCCGAAGGCGACGAAGTCGCCCACGGTGATCCTGCCCGCGATGACCTCGCCTCCGCCCAGCCAGAGCACCAGCACCATGGCGAATCCAGCGATGAGACCGAGGACGGGGTGGAAAGCTCCTGCGGACAGAGCCAGATGCATGTTGCGCTGGCGGTACTCCTGGTTGAGGAGGCCGAACTGGCGCCGCTGCTCCTCTTCCTGGGTGTAGGCCCGCACGATACGCACGCCCGTGAGATTCTCCTGGACCATCGTGGAGAGGGTGGAGAACTGCTCCTGGATCTCCTCGAAACGGTGATGGATGATCTTTCCGAAACCCAGCACCACCGGAGGGAGGATGACCATGGGGATCATGGCGTAGGCGGTGAGTCTCGGGCTGATGTAGAGCATGAGGGTCAGCGCGAACGCGAAGCTCACCAGCGTGTTCACCGTGTACATCACCGCGGGTCCCACGGCCATCCGCACGGCCAGGGTATCGTTGGTGGCCCGGCTCATGAGGTCTCCCGTGCGCACCGAGCCGTAGAAGGATGCGTCGAGGCTCATCAGGTGACGGAAGAAGTCGTCTCGCAGGTCCGCCTCCATGTGGCGACTGACGCTGTTCAGCAGCTGGCGCATTCCATACCGGGCCGCTCCTCCCAGGAGGGCCGCCACCACGATGAGGGAGGCCAGCATCACGATGCGGCCCCGGGTGGCGTCGGGTTGGCCCACGCCGTCGATGGTGAGCTTCATCAGATAGGGGCCGGCGACCTGGAAGACGTTGGCCACCACCACGAAGACCACCCCCCACACGAATCCCTTCATGTAGGGGCGGAAGTACGGCAGGATGCTCCGGAGTTCGCCCATGCACCGAATGTAGTGCGGACCGCCGTCCGGCCAGTAGCCGTTCCGGCGCTTTGGATGCCGGGCCGATCCACGCCGCGGTTCGGGGTGTCGTGGGTCTCGTTGCCGCCGGCGGGCGCCTCGGATACCATTGGGCGGTCGGAGATATCGGGTCGATTCAGCGGCCTTCCCATGCTCCTGGACCCACTGCCCCATGCGTGATTCCCGCCTGACCGAGCAACGCAACCCGCGGTCCCAGCGCATCGACGAACTCGATGCCCAGGGCATCGTGGACCTCATCAACGCCGAGGACCGCATGGTCGCCGAGGCGGTGGGGGAGGAACGGGAGTCCATCGCGCGGGCCCTGACCCTGGTGGAGGCCGCGTTTCGCGCCGGGGGGCGCCTCATCTACGTGGGGGCGGGGACGTCCGGACGCCTGGGAGTGCTCGATTCGGCCGAGATGCCCCCGACGTACGGAACGGATCCTTCCCTGGTTCAGGGAATCATCGCCGGCGGGTTCGCCGCCCTGGTCCGGGCCCAGGAGGGGGCGGAGGACCACAGCGAGGATGGCGCCGCCGCCATCGATGACAAGGGTGTGGACGAACGCGATTTCGTGCTCGGCATCGCTACGTCCGGGACCACCCCCTACGTCCACGGCGCCCTGGCCCGGGCCCGGGAACGAGGCGCGCGCACGGGCTTTCTTCTCTGCACCTACCCGTCGCGGGAGTTGGTGGAGACCCACGACGTGGTCATCGCCCCTCTGGTGGGTCCTGAGGTGATCACCGGATCCACGCGCATGAAGGCGGGCACCGCCACGAAGCTCGTCCTCAACTCCCTGACCACCGGTGCCATGGTGCGCCTGGGGAAGGTCTACGGGAACCTGATGGTCGATCTCCAGGTCACGTGCCAGAAGCTGCAGGACCGAGGGGAGCGCATCCTCATGGAGGTTCTGGGCGTGGACCGACAGGAGGCCGGCAAGCTCCTCGAAGGCGCCGACGGCCACGTGAAGACCGCCCTGGTGATGGGCCGCTTCGCTCTGGGACCGGAGGAGGCCAGGGCCAAGCTCGAGCAGGTCGATGGGGTCATCGCCCGATTGGTGGAGGGCGGGGCGTGACGACCACGCCGTCGAGCCGGCGGTGGTGGGCACTGTTCGGGGTGGTCCTCGCGGTCTCGTCGGGTGCCGTGTGGATGGCGTTCAACCCCGCGCCGCATACCGGCGGAGACAACGCTGGCTACATCACGTTGGCGTATTCACTGCTGAAGAACGGGACGTACACCGAACTCTTCGACCCCGCGCACCCCCCGCACACCAAGTACCCTCCCGTCTTCCCAGCGCTCCTCGCCGGCCTCATGGCCCTGGGCGCACGAACCTGGGTGTCACTCAAGGCCGTTTCGATGCTCTCCACGGTGGGTGCGGCCGTGCTGACGTACGCCTGGGCCGAGCGCAGAGTCGGAGCCTGGTGGGGTGCGGGCGTTGGCCTGCTCCTGGGCCTTGCTTCCGCGGTGATCTACTACAGCCACTGGGTGCTTTCGGACCCGAGCTTCCTCTTCTTCACGGTCACCGCGCTCTGGGCCCTGGAGCGGGCCGACGAGGAGCAGGCCGGGCCTGGCTGGCTTGCCCTGGGGGTGATTTCCGCGGGTCTGGCGTACTTCACCCGTTCGGCCGGTCTTCCGCTCGTGCTGGCCCTCCTTGGATGGCTGGCGGTCCGACGTCGCTTTCGCGCGCTTCTGGCGTCTTCGCTGACCCTGGGCGTTCCAGCCCTCCTGTGGATGCTGCGGGCCCGAGGCCCAGGGACCGCCGACTATTCCGCGGAGTTCTGGTTGGTCGATCCCTATGACCCGTCTTTGGGTCGGGTCGGGGTCGTTGGCCTGCTGGGTCGGGCGTTGACGAACGCCCAGGGATACGTGGGCACGCACCTGCCGGGTGGGATCGTGGGGGGGCGCGGCGGCCTCGTGGCGGCGCTGGGCGTGGCTCTCCTGGCGTTGGCCGTGGTGGGGTGGATCCGGCGCGGACGGACGCGGGTCGGGCCGGCGGAGATCTTTCTTCCCCTTTATGCCGGACTCATTCTCCTCTGGCCGACGGTGTGGTCCGGCGACCGATTCGTTCTGCCCCTGTATCCCGTCCTCTTCATCTACGCCGCCTCTGCACTGAAGGGCGTGTGCGAGCCGCGGGGTCGGACGGTCGCCGCTGGGGTGGGGCTGGCCGCGTTCCTGATGCTGGCCGTTCCGGCCGCCCGGTCCTGGAGTGGCGCCATGCAGGAGGCCCAGGCCTGCGCCGCGGCGGTGCGGGTGGGCGGACCGTTCGCATGCTATGGGGCACGCGTGGCCGGGTTCGTGGAGGCTGCCGAGTGGTCCGGCGCCAACCTTCCGGAGGGCGCGTCGGTGCTCACGCGCAAGCCCCGGATCTTCTACGTGCTCAGCGGCGTCCCCTCGCGCACCTTCCCCTTCGACGAAAAGTCGGAGGCCCACCTCGCCCTGGCCGAGTCGTTGGGTTCCCGGTACGAGCTCGTGGACCAGTGGGATGGCCAGGCGGGTCGCTTCGTGGTTGCCGCAGTGCGGAGCGATCCGGGTGCGTTCTGCGCCGTGCGCGGGTTCGGAGCCGACGGCGGAACGCAACTTCTTGGGATCCTTCCGTCGGATCTTCGCGGGCAGGGGATCGTCTCCGACGATGGCTCCGTCCGGATCGGAAGCTGTCCCGCTTCGTATGTTCGTGGCGAGGGGGACGCCCCCTACGACCCGTCTTCCTCCATCATCCCACTGCTTGCCGGGCTCGACCCGTAGAGCATCGCAAGCGTGACGCCGAAGGCAACGTGCTCCAGATAAGCCCGATCGTGCGCGTTCAGGTTCTCCAGCAGATGCCCGAGCACCGGCACACGGCGCAGGGGTGCGTGGGGTCCCAGGAGCTGTCCGATGCCCCCCATGGGGTCCAGGGCGTATTCCGCGGAGCCGTAGAGCGTACCCTTCAATACCGGTGCGCCGGGAAGTCTGGGCTCGACGACGACGCCGTAGACGATTCCCTGGCCCGCGCCCACGAGGATCCGGTTCAGGGAGTTCTCGTCCAACCGAGGGATTTCGGCTCTGCCGGACAGCAGGGGGCGGACGAGCTCCATGACGACGGCCGCTCCGGCGCCGGCCAGGCCCGCCCTGAGCACGCCGCCCATTCCGGTCTTCCCACGGGGCCGCCACGCGTCCAGGGCCTTGGCCGCGAGGGCCACCGCGCCGGAGGCGACCAGCTGGTCGGCGTTGGGCCATTCCAGCGGGTTGAGCGCGCGGCGGGGTCGCTCCTCGGTGCGCGCCGGTGGACGCCGGTCCTTGAGCGTGGCCAACTTGCGGGCACCCGAAGCAGGGGCCTGACGGGCTCGCTCCAGGGCGAATCCGAGACGGTACCAGACGCTTTGCTTGGAGGACATTGAACGTGACACCGGCGCGAAAGAGGCGTGTTGGAACGGTGGCGACGGACCGGTCTTTGATCAAGGAGACCCATCGGCGCTGGCGGTGGGCAGTGGCGTTGGCGGCGCTGGCGTCGACCATGCCGGCCTTCCTGTCCGCCCAGGTCCCTCCGGACGAGACCTGGAAGACGCTGACCACCGCCCATTTCCGGGTGACCTTTCCGGAACGAATCGAGGCGGTGGGCCGCAGGGCAGCGCACCGCGCCGAGCGGGCCTACGGCGAGTTGTCCGACGCCTTCGTGGACCCGCCCGGGGGGCGAATCGACATCCTGGTGACGGACCACACCGACGTCTCCAACGGCTACGCCCAGGTTCGCCCTTCCAACCGCATCACGGTCTTCGCCCGCCCACCGGCAGACGCGATGGACCTCGGCTATTTCGACGACTGGATGGAACTGGTCATCACCCATGAACTCGCCCACGTTTTCCATCTGGACAAGACCGGAACGTTGGGGCGCCTGCTCCGCGGAGTGTTCGGGCGAGCCGAGAGCCAGTGGCCGTTCTTTCCCGGCGTGAGCATTCCCCGGTGGACCACGGAGGGGCTGGCCACCTGGTACGAGTCCTTCTTCTCCAACGCCGGACGCGTCCACGGGACGTATCACGAGATGCTCCTCCGCACGGCCGCCCTGGAAGGCCGCTTCGAGGATCTCGACCAGGCCTCGGGCGACTCGCCCACCTGGCCGGGCGGCACGCGTGCCTATGCCTACGGGTCTCTCTTCTTCGAACACCTCATGGACAAGTACGGCGAAGAGCGCATGGGGGCCTTCGCCGACGCCGTGGCAGGACAATGGGTCCCCTATCGCCTGAACGCGGCGGGGCGCGATGCGTTCGGGAACTCAATCTCCGATGAGTGGCGGCTGTGGACCGACGACGTCACGGCCAAGGCGGAGGCGCTTCGCGCCCAAGCACAGGTGCAGGGAACGCCTGCCGTCCAAAGGCTCACCACGGAGGGCCGGTTTGCCCTCTTCCCGAGGCCCTCCCCGGATGGGGGCGAGGTTGCCTACGCTGCGGCCGACGGACGCAGCGATGCCCAGATCCGCGTACTGCCGGCGGCGGGGGGCGACGTGCGACGTCGGATCCGGACCAATGCGGTCGCCAACTTCGACTGGACGCCCGGAGGCCAGATCGTCTTCACGCAGCTGGAATACGAAGGCCCGTACAGGACCTTCGGAGACCTCTACGGCGCCGACCTCCGGGGCGCCGTGCGTCGCATCACCCGAGGCGCCCGTCTCTCCGACGTCTCGGTGGCCGGGCAGGGGGACTGGGCCGTTGCGGTGCAGGAGGGCGGCGGCACCGACGGCCTGGTACGAGTCGACCTGGCCACCGGAGCCCTGACGTCGCTGAGGGCCCCCGAGACCGACGTGTACTGGTCCTTCCCGGCGGTTTCGCCCGATGGCAGGTGGATCGCCGTGTCCCGCTGGACGCCGGGGGCACGCCTGGACGTGGTGGTGTTGGATGCCCAGGGGCGCCTGGTGCTCACCGTCACCGACGATCGGGCCATGGACCTGGCGCCTGCGTGGACACCCGACG
>DATHZE010000079.1:0-41037 GCA_035458765.1 Longimicrobiales bacterium | reverse complement strand
CGCGCGGAGGGCGCGCCGTCCCCTCTCCACCACCCTGACCGTGCTGCCGCAAGGCTTCGTCGATCTACGATCCCGGGGTCCGGCTGTCCCTGATGCTGTAGAAATTGTCCTTGTGCATTGTGCAGTGCTTGCCGAAGGCCTCCATCGCTTCCGGAGCGGCGGCGCTAGCGCGACGCCAGTATTCCGCCCAGAAGTCCAGCCACGCCCGGTGGCTGTCGGCGATGGTGATGAAGCCCACGTTCCACTCGTCGCCCCAGGCGTGCCTTACGTCGTACCAGGCTCGGATCATCCCCTCGGATCGCAGTGCCTCGAGGATCGGCGTCGTTATGGATGCGGTTTCGTTGATGAGGGCCACGCCCTCCGCCGTGCAGATGGACCACTGCTGCGCCATGAAGCCTGTTTGGCGTTCGGTCTGCGCCTGAAGCGCCGCGCCTGGAAGCAGCAGCAGGGCCGAAAATACGAGTGCGCGTGTCATGCGCCCCTCCTGAGGTAAGGTGGACTCAGTCGTACGAGAGACGGGGTAGCGCCGGCAGGTGGCGCGCCCCCGATCGGCTGCAATTCTGTTTTTGGCCCAGTCGGCGTGCAAGGCCATTGTGCGGGGGCGGCGCTCGAAACGACCCTCGGGATCCATCACGGAAGGCCTGGTCGGCGCCCTGCGGAAGGCCTTCCGGAGAAGGCCCAGCGGCGGCTCTATCTGGTCTTGGTCCACAGCAGGATGACCCCACAGCCGCTCAACCCAGCCCCGTACTGGGGAGGGGCTTCGGTAGCGGACCTGTAGATCTCCGCAGCCTCGAGCACGGAGACCGGAGCGATCACATCGAGGGAGAGTTCCTCGGTGGACATGCTGATGCGGACCCCATCCATGTACACAACCGGGGTGCAGTAGCCACCCTGGCCGCGCATGAGCAGCCGCTCGCCTTTGGTAGAGTGCAGCGTCGTGACACGGCCGCTTCTCCTGAGGAGTTCCGCCGTGCTGCGGGTCTGCGCCGCCTCGACGTCCTTCGGTGTGATGAATCGCCCGAAGCCCCGTTGGGCCCGCTCCACGAATCCGTTCCGTACGAGCATTGGCTCGCTGATCAACGACGAACGTGCATCCACGGTGACGCCGCCGATCTCGATGGGGAGCGGCTCGACCCTGAACTCCAGGGACATGGAAGCGCCGTCGCCGAGCGTGAACACGCTGCCGGCGACCGTGGGTTCGTAGCCCATTGCGCTGGCAGCGAGGAGGAAGTCTCCGGCCGCCCGTGACCCGATCCGGAACTGTCCCATCTCGTCCGAGAGCACGGACGCGATGACCTCACCCTCCAAAGTGAGCAGCGTGACGAGGCCCAAGGGAATGGGTCGGTCGTTCCCCCGTTCCAAGAGGACGCCGTCGATGGTCTGGGCTGCCACGTCGCCGTGACGGAGGATGGCGCAGGCCGCGAGGAGCAGCGCCCCAACACAGCGGGGCAGGGACGGAGGGGCGGGCGGGGTGCACATGGCGCCGAGGCCGCCTACCGAGCCCTACGTCGCTCGACCATGTCCGACATACTCCATTCCTCGGCGGGTGTCCAACGGGTCGGAGCGCAGCCACCCCGGGTTCCGACCTCCAAGAAGAAGGGGGCAGGCGGAGGAGATCCGCCTCCCGGATAAGCTGCACTCTGTCGCAGTCGCAATGGGACCGCAAGGATCTTCTCGCCGACCGTCTCCCTCCTATGGACGCCCGGCGACTCGAGGCTGCGCAGAGGGTGGGCGGGGGTCGGGGTGAGTCGCCGAGAGGATGCCGGCTCTAGACGTCACCGCAGACGATCCCTTCCACCTCCGTGGTCACCGTCGTGCCGGCCTCGCCTTCGATGATCCGGCCCAGGTCGGCCAGGGCGCCGATGGCTGCCGGGTTTCCCGTGGCGCTGACGAAGCGGCACGCGGCCTCGACTTTTGGGCCCATGGACCCCGCCGCGAACCCGTGGGTGCGGAGGGCGCGGGGACAGGCGCGCCGGATCGGCCTCTGACCGGGTTCGCCCCAATCCATGTAGACGGCGTCCACGTCGGTGAGCATGACGAAGAGGTCCGCTCCCAGCTCCTTCGCGAGGAGCGCCGAGGCCAGGTCCTTGTCGATGACGCACTCGACCCCGATGAGCTTCCGGTCGGCCCCGGGCTGATACATGGTCGGGATGCCTCCGCCCCCTGCGGCGATGACGATCGTGTCGTGCTCCAGGAGCCACCGGATCGGTTTGAGCTCGAAGATGCGCTTGGGGTCGGGGGAGGGCACCACGCGGCGCCAATGAAGCCCGTCCTTCAGGAAGGTCCATCCCTTTTCGGTGGCGAGCCGGTCGGCGTCCGTCTTGGGATAGACGGGCCCGATGAATTTCGTGGGCCGCAGGAAGGCGGGATCGGCGGGGTCCACCTCGATCATGGTGAGCAACGTGGCGATGGGTCGCTCGAACGGGAGGACGTTTCCCAGTTCCTGCTCGATCATGTACCCGATCATCCCCTCGGTCTCGGCTCCCAGCACGTCGAAGGGATAGGGCGCCCGGCCCGTGGCGGCCTGCCGCAGGTCGAGGAGCCCCACCTGGGGGCCGTTCCCGTGGGTCACCACCAACTGGTTCTCGTCGGCGATGCCTGCCAGCGCCTCGCACGCGATGCGCACGTTGGCGCGCTGGTTCTCGGCGGTCATCTCCTCATCGCGCCGAAGAAGGGCGTTCCCGCCCAGCGCAGTGACGATCAGCATCCTTTAAAGAAGCACGGATCGCGCCTACCGCGGAAGGTCCGTGGAGGTGCGGCGCTCCTTGCCGCTGGCCTCCCCGCTCCCCACCATCACGTCTGCGCCGCAAAGCCTGCTATCGGTCTCTTGGCCACGGAGTGCGTCCCATGCGCGGTCGGTTCTCTTTCGGTCTGTCCGTCCTCTTCGTCCTCGCGCCGTGGGTCCTGGAGGCCCAGGCCGTGAACGCCTCGTATCTGGACATGGTGACGTGGCGCAACGTGGGGCCCACCCGCGGCGGCCGGGTGCTCGCCGTGGCGGGGGACCCCGACCACGACTTCACGTTCTATCAGGGGACTGCGGGGGGCGGCGTGTGGAAGACGGAGGACGGGGGAATCAACTGGGCCAACGTCTCCGACGGTTTCTTCAACACCGGCTCGGTGGGCGCCATCGCGCTGGCGCCGTCCTCGTCCGACATCGTCTACGTGGGCATGGGCGAGGCGTGCATCCGGGGCAACGCCTCCATCGGCGACGGGGTCTACAAGTCCACCGACGGAGGCGAAACCTGGTCCCACATGGGGCTGGAGACCACCAGCCAGATCGCCCGGGTCCGCGTTCACCCGGCCAACCCCGATCTCGTCTACGTCGCCGCGCTGGGTACGCCGTGGGGCCCGAGCCCCGACCGGGGGGTGTACCGGTCCCGGGACGGGGGCCAGAGCTGGCAGAAAGTGCTGTTCCGCGACGACGACACCGGCGCCATCGACCTCATCCTGGATCCTGCCGATCCCGACGTGATCTATGCGTCGCTGCTCCAGCTCCGCCGCTATCCCTGGGGCTTCACCAGCGCCGGCCCCGGCACCGGGCTCTTCAAGTCCACCGACGGCGGCGACCACTGGACCGAGCTCACCGACAACCCCGGGCTCCCCGACGGCCTGAAGGGGCGCATCGGCATCACGGTGTCGCCGGCCAAGCCCGACCGGGTGTGGGCCATCATCGACGCCGAACTCGGCAAGAAGGGCGTCTTCCGCTCCGACGACGGCGGCGCCACCTGGACCCGCACCAACGAGGACGCGGACCTGACCCAGCGGCCCTGGTACTACCACCACATCTTCGCCGATCCCCAGGACGCGAACACCGTGTACGTGCTCAACGTGCGCGCGTGGAAGTCCACGGACGGCGGCGTGACGTTCCAGCAGATCGACGTCCCCCACGGCGACAGCCACGACCTGTGGATCGATCCCGAGAACCCCCTGCGCATGGTGAACGCCAACGACGGCGGCGCCACGGTGTCGTTCAACGGCGGCACGTCCTGGTCCACCCTCATGAACCAGCCCACGGCCCAGCTCTACCACGTGGCGGTGGACAACGGGTTTCCGTACCGGCTGTACGCGTCCCAGCAGGACAACACCACCATCTCCGTGCCCAGCCGCTCGGACTATGGGACCATCACGCTGGAGGACTGGTACACGGTGGGCGGAGGCGAGGACGGGTACATCGCGGTGCGCACCGACGATCCCGACGTGGTCTACGCCGGTGACCACCACTTCCTGTACCGCTACGACCACGAGACCAAGCAGATCCGCGACATCTCGCCCAATCCCGAGACCTACTACGGGTGGGGCGCCGCCGACATGAAGTACCGGTTCTGGTGGACGTACCCCGTCATGACGTCGCCCCACGACCCCGACGTTCTCTACGTCACGTCCCAGTACGTGCACCGCACCAACGACGAGGGGCAGAGCTGGGAGGTGGTGAGCCCGGACCTGACCCGGGCGGACCCCAGCACCCTCGAGGTGACGCCTTCCTACGAGAACCCCGAGCCCGGCAAGTACTGGGGCCCCATCACACGGGAGGCGTACGGGCCCGAGTGGTATGCCACCATCTTCGCCTTCGCCGAATCACCGGCCCAGGCCGGCGTGCTGTGGGCCGGCTCCGACGACGGGTACGTCCACGTTTCCCGGGACAACGGCGTCACGTGGACCCAGGTGAACATTCCCGGGCTCCCGGACTTCACCCTCATCAGCATCATCGACCCGTCGCACCACGCGCCCGGGACGGCCTACGTGGCGGCCACCCGCTACAAGCTCGACGACAATACCCCGTACCTGTACAAGACCAAGGACTTCGGGGCGACGTGGACCCGCATCACCGACGGAATCCCCGACGGCGACTTCACCCGGGTCATCCGGGAGGACCCGGACCGGCCGGGGCTGCTGTTCGCCGGCACCGAGCGCGCGGTCTACGTGTCCTTCGACGACGGCGGCCACTGGCAGCCCCTGAACCACGGGCTTCCCGTGGTGCCGGTCCACGACATCCAGGTGAAGGACGGCGACCTGGCCATCGCCACCCACGGCCGTTCGTTCTGGATTCTGGATCAGGTGGCGCTGCTCCATCAGTTCGACGCCGCCACCCTGGCCGACGCCGCACACCTCTTCAAGCCCAAGAGCACCGTCCGCTTCCGCGACGGGGCGGACCTCGTGGGCTCCTTCTCGGGCGACGCCGCTTCGGGCCGCAACCCACCCAGCGGCGTGGTCATTCCCTACTTCTTCCGGGAGCGGCCCACGGGGCCCGTGACCCTGCGCATCCTGAAGGGGGACGAGGTGATCCGCACCGTGGACGACGCGCCGTCGGCGGCCGGCGGCAACCGATGGGTGTGGAACATGCGCTACCCCGGGGCACGCGTCCTCGATGACGCCGTCTTCCAGGGAAGCCCCCAGGGCCCCCTGGCGGCGCCAGGCACGTACCTGGTGGAACTCACGGCCGACGGCCGGACGCAGCGCCAGTCCTTCGAGATCCTCCGTGACCCGCGCATCCCCTACACCGACGCCGACCTGGAAGCCCAGCACGACTTCCTCATAGACGCCCGGGACAAGCTGTCCGAGACCATGGACCTGGTGAAGCAGATCCGGGACATGCGCACCGAGGCGACCCAAATGGTGGAGACCGCCGGCGGGCGCCGGGAGTTGGTGGAGGCGCTCCAGAAGCTCAACGACAAGCTGTATCCCCTGGAGGAGCGCCTGGTGCAGTACCGGGCCCGGGCGGGCCAGGACCTCATCGCCCAGCCCACGGGCATCGACTCGAAGCTGGCCCGGCTCATGGCCTTCGCGTCCATGGCCGACGCGCCCCCGACCGAAGGTCAGCTGGAGCTCTACGACCGCCTGGCCCAGGCCATCCAGGAGCGCGCCGAGGCGTTCGCGAAGATCCAGCAGGAGGAGTACGCCGATCTCATGCGCCGCGCGCGCCCCATCGGTTGAAGCAGATGAACGTGATGCGGTATGCGTCGGGATGGGCCGTGGGCCTGGCGGCGACCCTTGCCCTGGCCGCACAGCCCGCGGCGGCCCAGGAGATCACCTCGCGCCGCCCCGTGGCCACCTACTCCATCGTGGCCCGGGACTCCGTCACCGGCGAGATGGGGGTGGCCGTGCAGTCCCACTGGTTCAGCGTTGGGGCGATCGTGCCGTGGGCCGAGGCGGGGGTCGGCGCCGTGGCGACCCAGTCGTTCGTGGAGCCGTCGTACGGGCCGTTGGGCCTGGAGCTCATGCGCACGGGGCGGTCGGCTCCCGAAGCGTTGAAGGCCCTGGTGTCCACCGACGCCAACGAGGCCGTGCGCCAGGTGGCCATGGTGGACGCCCAGGGTCGGGTGTCGGCCCACACCGGGTCCAGCGCCATCTTCGCCGCCGGCCACCATGTGGGGAACGGTTTCTCCGCCCAGGCCAACCTCATGGAGAACCCCACGGTTTGGGACGCCATGGCCCGCGCCTTCGAGTCTTCCCGGGGGGATCTGGCGGAACGGCTGCTGGCCGCCCTCGAGGCAGCGGAAGGAGAGGGCGGCGACATCCGCGGGCGGCAGTCCGCCGCCATCGTCGTGGTGTCGGGCACGTCCACGGGAGCGCCGTGGCTGGACAGGAAGTTCGACCTGCGGGTGGAGGACCACCCGACGCCGGTGCCGGAACTGCGACGGCTGGTGCACCTGCAGCGCGCCTACAACGCCCTCAACGAGGGCGACGGGCTGGTGACCGACGGCGACATCGAGGGCGCCATGGGAGCCTACACCCGGGCCATGGAGCTCGTCCCCGACGAGGCCACCAACGGCGAAGCTCCCTTCTGGGTGGGCATCACCCTGGCGTCCATCGACCGGGAGGACGAAGCGGTTCCGTACCTGCTCCGGGCCGTCGGCCAGGATTCCCGGTGGACGGAGCTGGTGAGACGGCTCCCCGCGGCCGGGCTCCTGCCGTCGGCGGAAGTGGCTGACCGCCTGGTCGGGCGAATCCGGGCTGGGAGGTAGCTCCCCGTCGCAGGTTTCTGCCACCGGGTCCACTGGTTCCGGCCGGGGGACGGGGCTACCGTTGTTAACCCCTCCCACCGGCCGTCCTTCGGCCGCCGAACTCCGTATTCGAGCGGGAGTCCCACGTTCCATGTCCTGGTGCAGAATCCGGCGCGCCAGCGCCGCCGTCGCAGTCGCTCTTTCCGTTCTGGCCCCTTCCGTCCTCGCCCAGTCCACCGCGTTGAAGCCCGGCCGCTTCGACTTCGGCAAGATGTGGGCGTTCGAGTACGCGCCCGCCGCCTACTTCTCGTCCACCTACGGCTTCGATGCGTCGCCGGAGTGGTTCGAAAGAGCGCGCCTCGCCGCGCTTCGCATTTCCGGCTGTTCGGCGTCCTTCGTGTCGCCTCACGGGCTGGTGGTGACCAACCACCACTGTGCGCGGGATGCCGTCAGCGCGGTGACCCGCGAGGGGGAGAGCCTGCTGGACGACGGGTTCTATGCGACCTCCCTGGACGAGGAGCGCCCCATCCCCGACGGCTACGCCGACCAGCTGCTGTCGGCCGAGGATGTCACCGACGAGATCTATGGCGTCGTGGACGCGGCGGCGGAGGCGGATCGCGGGCGGGCGCGTGAGGACGCCGTCGCAGGGGTGGTGGCCCGCCTCGAGGCGCTCCACGGAGGCACCGAGGGCATCAGTGTCCAGGTCGTGCCCCTCTACAACGGCGGGCGGTACTCGGCCTACGTCTTCCGGCGCTTCACCGACATCCGACTGGTGGCGGCGGCCGAGCTGAACATGGGCTTCTTCGGTGGTGACCCGGACAACTTCACGTATCCCCGCTATGCGCTGGACTTCGCCTTCTACAGGGTGTACGTGGATGGCGAGCCCTACACGCCGTCCCATTGGTTCAGTTGGGGTGACGGCGTGAAGCACGGCGAGCCCGTGTTCGTCATCGGCAATCCCGGACCCACGAACCGGCTCCAGACGGTGGCTCAACTCGAGTACCAGCGTGACGTGCTGGTGCCGGTGCGGAAGTCCTATTTCGAAACTCGGCTGGCTGCCCTCCGTGAAGCCTACGCCGCAGACCCCGTGCGGGGAGACGAACTGGATCTGCGGAACCGGGCCTTCTCTCTGTCCAACTCCCTGAAGGCCTACACCGGTAGGCTGGCGGCGTTGGGCGAGGAGGAGATCCTCGGGCTCAAGCGCGCCGCGGAGGGCGAGCTCCTGGCCAACCTGGCCGCCGATCCGGAATTGAACACGCGGTACGGCGGCGTCGTGGGGGAGATCGCGGCCCTGCAGGTTCGGCGTCGTGAGCTGGCCGGCGTGGCAGGCGCGTTCTACGGCCTCGGCAGTGCGTCCAACGAATCCCGGACGCTGCGCCGCGCCCTGCTGGCGATACAACTGCTGGAGGCCCAGGAGCGCGGGGCCGAGCCTGGATCCGTGGAGGCCCTGAAGGCGGAGATCCTGGGGATCGAGGACCATCCCGCCGACCTGGAGGAGGAGCTGCTCCGGCTGCGGCTGGCCGACCTGGAGCGGTACCTGCCCGCCGACGATCCTCTCGTGGCACAGGCGCTGGACGGCCGTTCGGTGGAGGGCGCGGCGTTCTCGCTTCTCCGTCGGTGCGCGCTGTCCAGCCAGGCGGAGGTGGCACGGGCGGTGGCGGCAGGGCGGATCGACGCATCGGACCCCGCCGTGGCGTTGGCCATGGCCCTGGCTCCCAGAGTCACCGAGTACGAAACGGCGGACCGAGAGATCGCCGACCGGGAGCGCGAACTCGCGGCTGATCTGGGGCGGGCCCGCTTCGAGGTGTACGGTACCGACGTGGCCCCCGACGCCACGTCGTCGCCGCGCATCACGGACGGGGTCGTGATCCCCTACGAGTACAACGGGACGTTGGCGCCCACCCACACCACCTTCTATGGGGTCTATGACCGCTACTACGGCCACCAGGGCAACGTCGACTGGGCACTCCCACCCCGGTGGGTTCCGGCACCCCAGGGCTTGGATCTGTCCACCCCTCTGAACTTCATCTCGACGTCGGATACCTACGGCGGCAATTCTGGTTCTCCCGCCGTGACCAGGGACCTCGCACTGGTGGGGTTGAACTTCGACCGCAATATCGAAGGCTTGTCCCGGGACTTCATCTACCTGCCGGAGCGGGGGCGCAACATCATGGTGGACGTGCGCGCCATCAGGGAGGCCCTGGACAAGGTGTACGACGCTGACCGCATCGTCCTGGAGATCCTCACCGGACGCATGGTCCGGACGGAGGCCGAGGCGGACGCGGTGGTGAGGTAGCTAGCCGAGGATCCAGTCGGCGAGGGTCGGGAAGTCGCGGGTCTCGTGATCCGCGCCCATCACGACGGGGGCGCGGCGCACGAAGCCTGTGAAGGCGACGAAGGCGTCCACGTGGGGACGCATCTCCAGGTCCGTGACGCCGTCACCCACGGCCAAGGTGGGGCGGGTCGACGCGAGCCCGGCCACCACCGTGGCCTTGCCGCCGCTCCTGGCCAGGGGCGAGGGCCCCACGCCCAGGTACCGTCCCTCCGGATCCATCCGGAGGGAGACCGCGTGGACCCGCTCCTCGTCCACGCCCAGGTGACGCGCCAGCGGCAGGAGCGCCTGGCGGATGCCTCCGCTCACGATGTACAGCGTGATCCCGGCGGTGCGCAGGGCGGCCAACGCCGCGTGGGCGCCGGGGGCCGCCGCTTCCACGTAGGCGGCGCCCAGGGCGTCCAGCTCGAGTCCGGTGGGTGCGATCCGATCGAGGCGGAGGGCGTAGACGTCCTCCAGTGGGATCTCGCCGTCCATGGCGCGGCGCGTCAGGGCGGCCACGTCGTGGGCCACGTCTCCGCCCCGAGCTCTGGCCAGCCAATCCACGCCCTCGATGCCCGCCAGGGTGGAGTCGGCGTCGAAGACCACGGAGCGGAAACGGGGCATGGGGCTGGTGCGCGCCGAAGCGGCGTCAGAGGTCCGCGGGGAGGTTCACCACCGTGGCGGTCCGCACGTCGGGGAGGGCCAGGAGAGCGTCCCGGACCGCCGCGGGCAGAGGGCCGTCGATGGAGACGACGGCCAGGGCGTCCCCGCCCTGGCTCAAGCGGGCCTGGTGGTACTCGGCGATATTCACCCCGGCTTCCCCCAGGAGCGTGCCTACGCGACCGATGACGCCGGGCACGTCATGGTTGCCCATGACCAGAAGCGTGCCCCGCGGGACCACGTCGACGTGGAAATCCCTGATGCGGGTCAGGCGGGGCGGCGCGTCCAGCGCCGACACGCCGCCCACCCGGACTTCCTGACCGTCCACGCTCAGGCGGACCTCGAGAGCCCGGGAGTGGGGCGGGTCTCCGGACGGACCCACGGCCAGCGCCATGCCGCGTGAAGCCGCCACGCTCCTGGCGTTGATGAGGTTCACGCGGTCGCTGCCCACCACGCCCTCCAGGGCGCCAAGAGCCGCGGCCGCCAGGATCGCCTCGTTCCCTGACTGCAATTCGTCGCCGGTGCGCAGCGTGAGGGTGGTCACGGCGCCGAAGCCCTCGTTGGCCAGCAGGGCTCGGGCGACGTGGGCGGCGCGCCGAGCCAGGCGCATGGCGGGCCGGATGGCATCGGGGTCGTCGCCGGAGAGGGCCGCGTTCAGCGAGCGGGAGTAGTCACCCTGCAGGAGGGCGTCGCGCACCGCGGCGCACACGTCCACCGCCACGTTGCGCTGGGCTTCGGCCGTCGATGCGCCGATGTGGGGCGTGAGGACCACGTTGTCCATCGTCCGGAACGGGTGTTCTCCCACCAGCGGCTCGGTGGCGTACACGTCGAGCACCGCTCCGCCCAGGTGACCCGAACGGAGCGCGTCGAGGAGCGCGGCGTCGTCCACGATGCCCCCGCGGGCCATGTTCACCACGATGGAGCCGGGCTCGAGCAAACTCAGGCGTTGTCGGTCGAGGAGTCCCGCGGTCTCGTCGGTGAGCGGCGTGTGCACCGTGACCAGGTCCACCTGCTCCAGGAGCGCCTCCAGGGAGGGGACGGGCCGGACCCGGAGGGCGGTGAAGCGCTCCGGTGCGATATAGGGATCGAAGGCCACCACAGCGGCTCCGAAGGCGTGGGCGCGATGCGCGACCTCCCCGCCGATCCGGCCCAGCCCCACGATGCCCAGGGTGCGACCCTTGAGTTCGCGGCCCAGGAGCGCGGAACGGTCCCACCGTCCTTCGCGCATGGACGTGGTGGCCCGGTTGAGGTGGCGCAGGAGCGTGAGCGTGGCGCCGAAGAAGAGCTCCGCCACCGCCACGGTGTTGCCTGCCGGGGCGTTGATGACCGCTATGCCCAGGGCCGTGGCCGTGGCCATGTCCACGTTGTCCACCCCGACGCCGGCCCGTCCCACCACCTTGAGCCGACCTCCGGCCCTCAGCAGAGCCTCGGAGATGCGCGTGGCACTGCGGCCCACGATGGCGTCGTACTCGCCGATCCGCTCCAGGAGTTCGGCGGCAGGTAGGGTGGGGAGCACGTCCACCGAAAGGTCCGGGTCGGCCTGGAGGAGGGCGACGCCCTCGAAGTCCACCTCGTCGGTCACGAGAAGCCGGTAGGGTGGTGCGCCCGGTGTCGTCATCGGAGGTCCAATCCCAGTTCCTGAAGACATCGGTTCAATGACCATTCGTGCACTTCCGCCGGTGGCCACGTCCCCCGGTTGGCGCCCTCCACCAATCGACCAGCCTCCTCGCGGGCCCGGGCAGCGGTCTCCCCGTCCACCCATTCGCGGCCCAATGCCCGATCCAGCTCGTCCTCGTCCAGGAGGCTCACCGCCCCGCCGGGATCCACCCAGACGTCGAGGAAGAGGTCGGTGGTCTCCCACTCGTTCTCCTCGAGGACCGGGGGCGTCAGGATGTTGGCATAGAGGCCCGTGAACGTGCCGTCCGCCCGATGGAATCGGCCCACGTCGTGCCACTGCCCCGGAAAGGTGAACCACACCACGTCCGAACCCAGCTCCAAGACCACCTTACCGTCGATGTGCATCGGGGGCTCGTGGGAGATGGAGCGCGCCAAGGTCACCTTCAGGTCATCGCCATCGTGGACGAGGGTCTGCTCGAAGATCTGGACGCGGTCGGGCGGGCGTCGATAGTGGATGCGGACGAGGGGGTGATGCGTCACAGCGTGTCACCGCCGTCCTCGAAGCGGACGGCTTCCACGAAGACGTCCATGGTGCCGCCACAGACTGCCGGACTCCAGGTGGTGAAGTCTTCGGTCAGGTCCACCGTCAGGCGCTCCGAGCGGCCCGACGCCATGACCCGGCGCGCAGCCTCGATGACCTCGGCCTCCCCGCATCCGCCGCCCACGGTGCCCGTGAGGCCCCGCTCGGGGTCGATCAGAAGTCGTGCACCCACCTTCCGGGGCGTAGAGCCTCGCGTCGCTACCACCGTGGCCAGGGCGCAACCGCGTCGTTCGCCGGCCGCTGCCACCAGGGCCTCCGTGATCCTGCGGTCGTCCTGATGGGTCACCCTTCGTCCCCTTCGTCGAAGAATCGTTCTGCCACGCGCTCGAGAGCGCGGAGCGGCGTGCCCGTGCCCCCTCGGCGAACCAGGATCAGCTCGGCCGCTACCGCGACTGCGATCTCCTCGGGCGTTTCCGCTCCGATGTCCAGGCCGACCGGCGCGTGGATGACACCCAGCCGATCGCGGGGGATCCCGTCTTCCAGAAGTTGCACGAAGGTGGCCCGCACGCGCCGGCGACTCCCGATCATACCGATGTAGGCGGGCAGCGGGTCCGTCCGGAGCACGCGCACCAGACAATCGTAGTCGTATTTGTGGCCTCGGGTGACCAGGACGATGTGGGTGCCGGCGTGCAGGGGCACGTCCCGGAAGGGGTCCGAGAAGTCTGCCCGGAACAGGCGAAACGCATCGGGGAATCGCTCCTCGGTGGCGAAATCGGGGCGGTCATCCAGCACCCAGACGCGAAAGCCGAGGTCCGCTCCGATCCGGGCCATGGGACGCGCAATGTGGCCCGCCCCCACGATGACCAGGTCCTGCACGGGGCGGCGCACTTCGATGTACACCTCGACGTTCTCCATGAGGGTCGTCGTGCCGTCGGCATGGCGCGGATCGGCCACGGCGGCGCGACCTGCCGCCAGGGCGGCCGCGTCGAGCTCCGGGGACCCCAGGGACCCGTGCACCGTCTCGGCGCCGTCGGCCGCCACCACCACCAGGACGCGCGCGCCGCGCTGGCCGCTCTCCATGCGCAGGAAGCTGGCAGCGCTGGCTCCGCTCTCCACCGCAGCCAGACACAGCTGGGCGCTCCGGGCCGCGTTCAGGTTCATGGATTCGCCTTCGGTCCGAATGCGTCCCGGTACGCCTCCGGCGTGTCGATGTCGGTGACGACGCCGGCGTCGTCCACTGCGAGGAGCGTCGCGGCGTCCAGGTGGGCGTGGACCACGGTGCGTGCACCGCCCTGCAGTTGCGGATCCATCAAGTTCGGGAAGAGCGTCCGGCGGAAGATGGCCGGGTGCCCCCGCTTTTCCTGGAAGATCGGGATCAACAGGGGCGCATCGCCCGCTGTGAAGGTCTCCAAGAGGGCCGCCACGGTTTCCGCCCGGACCCCGGGATGGTCCACGGGAAGAAAGGCCACGCCCTCCACCGTGCTCCCGAGAACGCCCAGGGCGAGGCGCAGGGACGTGATGGGACCCTCACCGGGGTCGGGGTTCTCCAGGACCGCGGCGCCGGCTGCCTTGGCGCGACGTGCCTCGTCGTCCTGACCGGGGCCGACCACCACGATGACGGGGTCGCACCCGCCGCCGACCAGGGTACCCACGGCCGCCGCCACGAAGGACCGACCGCCTGCGTCGAGGAGCGCCTTCGAGCGGCCCATGCGTGTGGAGGCGCCGGCGCACGGAATGACGCCGGCCACGCGCGGGACTGGAGGCGGTACCTCTGGTTTCGGCTTCCGGCGCCAGAATGGCATGACGATATCGATCCTATGCCGGGAAGGCGCCGTAGAACGTACGGTCCGTTCGCGCCAGGTCTTCGAGGAGAGGGGACGGTGCGAACCGGTCCCCGTGGGCGTCATGGAGTGCCTGCAGCTCGTCGAGGACGCCCCGCGTATGCAGTGTATCCGCGAAACGAAGGAGTCCTCCCCGGAACGGGGGGAAGCCCGTGCCCATGATCATGGCCAGGTCCAGAGCCGCGGCGGACGGCACGATTCCATCGGAGAGAATGCGAGCAGCCTCGTTGACCATCTGCATCACCAGACGCCGGCGGATCGTCTCCGGATCCATACGACCTCCGCGCTCCCCCCCGCCCGCATCGCCCAGTGCGCCGTAGACCCCCGGATCCACTCCCTTCTCCTTTCCCTTCTCGTAGACGTAGAAGCCCAGGCCTCCCTTGCGGCCCAGGCGGCCGCTGCCCGCCAAGGCCAGGAGCGCCGGGGCCGGTGCGAGGCGCTCACCCAGGGCCTCCCACATGGACGTCCCGGCGTGGTTGGACACGTCGATGCCCACCTCGTCCACCAGGCGGAGGGGGCCCATGGGCATCCCGAAGTCCCGGGCCGCGCGGTCCACCTCGTCCACCGTGGCCCCGTCGCCCAGGAGGAATCCCGCCTCGTTCAGATACGGAGCCAGGATCCGGTTCACGAGGAAGCCCGGGCCGTCTTTCACCACCACGGGCACCTTGCCCATGCGCAGAGCCAGCGCGTACACGGTGGCGACGGTCAGGTCCGACGTGTGGGCACCGCGTACGACCTCCACCAGGGGCATGCGGTGCACGGGGTTGAAGAAATGCATCCCGCAGAAGCGCTCGGGGCGCTGCAGCACCTCGCCCATGGCGTCCACCGACAGGGACGACGTGTTGGTGGCCATGACGCACTCCGGGCGGACGTGGCCCTCGGTTTCCCTCAGCACCGCGCGCTTCACGTCCAGCTTCTCGACCACGGCCTCCACGACCAGGTCCGCGCCTCCGAATCCGGAATGGTCCAGCCCCCCGGAGATCAACTCCATACGCTGCGCGGCCTCCCGTCGGGTCACCTTCCGTCGCGCCACTCCCCTGTCGAACAAGGAGCGGGCGTGCTGGAGGCCACTGGTGACCGCTTCATGCCGGATGTCCTTCAGTCGGACGCGGATGCCGTTGTCGGCGCCCAGATGTGCGATGCCACCGCCCATGACCCCCGCCCCCAGCACGACCATGGTGTCCACGCCGCGCGGCTGCGCCGCGGCGTCCGCCACGCCGTATCCCTTTCGCGACGCCTCCCGCATGTGGAAGACATGGATGAGGTTCTTGCACACCGGACTGACGACGAGTTCGGCAGCGATCCTGGCCTCGGCCGCCAGGCTCTTGTCCACGCTGCCGCCCAGGTGCCTGCGCAGAATCTCCAGAATCCGCAGAGGCGCCGGATAATGCCCGCCGGTCTGGGCCTTCACGCGCCTCTTCGCGGCAGCCAACACGATGCGTCGACCCGGTCCGCTGTCGTCCAACATGCGGGTCAGGAGCTTCCGCTTGGGGCGGGAGCTCCCCTTCGGCATCGCGGGTGTGCGAAGAGCGAAGTCAGCCACCTTCTGCCCAAAGAGGTCCGCTGGCAGAACCTCGCCGGCGAAACCGATACGGCGGGCCTTACGGGCGTCGATCTGCTTTCCGGTGAGAAGGAGCTCCAAGGCGGCCTGGAGGCCGACGAGGCGCGGGAGGCGCGTGGTGCCACCCCATGCGGGAAGAATGCCCAACATGACCTCGGGCAACCCTATCCGGGTGCGGGGGGAGTCGGACAACACCCGGTGGCGGCATGCCAGCGACAACTCGACTCCTCCGCCGACGCAGACGCCGTGGATCGCTGCCACGGTAGGCACCGGAAGGGTCTCCACGTCCATGTAGATCGCCTGTCCCTGACGGATCTTCCGCTCGGCTTCCACGGGATCTTCCATGGCCGCGATGCTGGTGACGTCGGCTCCGGCGATGAACGAGTCGGGCTTGCCGCTGCGGAAGACCACCACGCCGACGCGTCCCGAAAGGGCGGCCTCCCGGGCCTCGCCGACCACATCGGCGAGGCGGCGCATCACCTCTTCGGTGAGGACGTTGAGCCTGCGTCCAGGATCGTCGAAGGTGACCCAGCCGATGCCCCGATCGTCGATCTCGAAGCTCGGTGTCGGTGCGTTCTGCGCGGCGCGGTCCATGGATCGTGCTTCCAGGAGGGGATGGGTCCGGGTCTCCGTACTGTCCATGAGTTTACGCACCTGGCCCGCAAACGAAAGCCGCCCCGGCGCCAGGGCGCCGGGGCGGCTCGATGGAGCCCGGAAGAGCCACTACAGCTTGATGCGCTCTTCGGCGTTGTCCCGGTTGAGGCGGACCTGCAACGGATCGCCCCGCTCCACCGTGACGGGGACGTTCCAGTAGAGTTCCGTGTAGGGTAGTTCGTACCGGGCGTACACCCAGTACTTGCCGGGCTTCACCCTCAGGTTCGTCCGGGCCACGCCGGTGGCGTCGGTGGTGTCCGCGACCGCGCTGAGACCCGACGCGCGCAGCTTCAGCGCGAAGATCGCACCGATGTCGGCGAAGGCCTCGTCCCCCCAGTTGTCCCTCATGATGCGGATCGAGTCCGACTGACGGATGGTGCCCTGCTGGAGGCCGGTGAACTCGTTGAAGGCCGCCTCCATCTGACTCTCCACCCGACCGAGCTGGGAGTCGAACTCCTGGAACTCACGGAAAAGCGCCACGTAACGGGCCTCTCCGCGGGAGTATCCTTCCATGGTCGCCGTGATCTTCTGCAGCGTGTCACGGAGGGTGTTCCAGCGGCGCTCGGCGGACTGCCAGCGCGCTTGGGCAGCGGCGACTTCCTCACGGGCGGCCAGAAGCTCCTGAGGGATGGCCGGCTCGGGCGTGGGGAAGGCGCTCTGCATCGAGTCGAAGACCAGGTCTCGATCGTAGGGAAGGAGTTCGACCTGGAGGTCCGACAGGGGGCGCATGACCGTGCCCTCGCCGTCGGGGTTATCCATCTCAACCTCCATGGTGACCACCACCTCGGCCGGTCCGCACGCGGCGGCGGCGAGAAGGAAGGCCATCACAATTGGAAGATTCCTGCGCTTCATCGCGTACCTCTCCCTCGATCAGTCCTGGACGGTAAACGCACGAAGGTACCACCCCGATGGAGGGGCATCAACCTTCGCAACAGCGGCCTAATCTAAACCCGCGATGCGGCGTCCGCACTAGGAGGCGCTCCCGCCCAGATCCGGGCCCAGGATGAAGATGCGTGGCTCACCCAGCGCTCGGGCGGTTTCGCGCACCGCGGCCGCGTCCAGGCCCCAGATCTCCAGGCCCAGATCCCGCACCGCTCCATCACGGAGCAGGTCCGCGGTCATCCGAGCGGCCTCGGCCGCCGGGTGGGCTTCTTCGAGGAGGCGCGCCGTTCGGAAGCGGCGCCGGCGCCAGCGGAAAAACCCCTCCTCGACGGGCTCGTCGGCCAGGCGGCGCAACGCGTTGGTGATGCGGCCCTCCCATCGGGCCGTCGCCTCGGGGAAGACCGCCGCCTCCACCACCAGCACGGGTCCACGGGGCGTTTCCTCGATCCGGACGCCGACGCTGTAGCGATCCGGGTCCGGAGGCGTCGGGTCCAGCTCCTCTCCAAGGAGATGGGCGATCAACTCCAGGCGGGTGCGAGGCATGTCCGACGGGACGGGGTAGGCCACCGCCATCCACGTGCTGGTCACGTCCTGCATCTGGGTCCGGCGATCGCCCGTTACCCAGGCCAGGCCTGCCGCGTGGGTGACCACCGAATCCAGCGGGGCGGCCGAAGCGGGGGGTGGAGCCGAATCCGGCGGCATCAGGACCGCCGCGGTATCCGGGGGCAGTGGGCCCACCACGGCCTGGGTGGCCAAGGCCCGTCGGAAGTGGGCTTCGCGGTAGCGGACCAGGTCGTCCGGGCCGATGTTCGCCACCGTTGCGCGGGTGCCCCGCAAGGGACGGGCGAAGGGGCTGCCCGGGTCCGCGAGAAGCCCGTAGGCCTCCGTTTCGAAGTCCCGCACGGGGGAGCCGGCTTCGAAGGCCAGGTGATCCGAGAGGGCGGCCCGCTGCCCGGCGGTGACCACGGGATCGACGTCGGCAGCGAAAAGGACGGAGTCCACCGCGGCCCACGCGTTCCGCCAATCCTCCGGAAAAGCCAGCACCGTCACCAGCGTGGTGGCACGCTCAACGGAGACGGTCACGGCCGCCCCGGAGTGCAGATCGGCCAGCGCCCGAGCGGCCTGGGCCTCCAGCACGCGCCCCAGGAGCCAGGCTGTTCCCTCTCGCCCGTCCTCGTCGTCCTGGGATCCGGCGTGGAGGCGCAGGGCGACCGCGACCGCGGTCTGGTCGGCGTGTGCGTGGACCGCACTGAGCCCGTATTCGTTCGCCTGCGCAGCCGCGGGTGCGTGGGTCCAGGCGAGGACGACCAGGACGGCGGCGAGGGACCACCTCATGGCCGGACCTCCGCTCGAACCGGTCCGACCTCGAGCAGGTGGCTCAAGTAGCTTCGTGCGCTGGTGAGGTCCACGGCCGAGAGCGCCTCCAGTTGATGGACCATGGCCATGGGGTCACCGCCGAACTCCATGGCGCGCCCCACCACGTCCACCAAACCGCCGGCGGTCTGGCCCCGGAGCATGATCTCCCTCCGGAGCTGGGCGACCGCCCGCGCCACTTTCTCCGAATCCATGGTCGCCATGGTCCCGGAGAGCGCAGCGGACACGGCAGCATGCATGGCGCTGCTCCGACGTGGGTACGCGATTCCGGTCACCGCCAGCACCCATCGGTCCGGAAGCTCCCACAGATGAGCGCCCAACTCGAACCCGTCTCCCTTCCCCTGAAGGTGACGGGCCACGAGAAGCGCGGCCACCGGCCCGTGCGGATCGTCCACCGGCGCACTCCAGAATGCCTCCCCGAAGTAGACGCGCAGGGTTTCCGCGTCAGGTCCGTCGCGGTGGAGCATCGGGGCGTCGATCGGGACGCGGGCGTCCGCTTCCGGGGCGCCGAGTCCGCGGGTGGCCGCCAGGACCACCTCGGGCACGACGGGCGCCGAAACCACCAGGGTCATGGTGGACGACTGGTGGCTCCGTCTCCAAACACTGCGCACCATTCGTGCGTCCAGCCCATCGGCCGTGGCGGGGGTGCCACCCAAGGGTGGCAGCCCGAGGGCGGCGCCGGCCCGGAGGCGTCTCAACAGCAATCCCTCCGGAGTCTCCATCGCCTGCTGCGCCGCCGCGCGGAGCCTCAGGCGGGCTTCAGCGAAGCGGGGTCCGGTCACGTTGGGCTCGGCGACGGCCTCGCGAAGGAGATAGGCGAGGTACTCGAAATCCGCCGCCGCGCCCTCCACTGCGTAGGCCACGCCCCACGGGGTTCGCGACACGCTCACGCGCACGCCCACCGGGCGGGCCAGGGTCTCCATGCGGTGCACCGCCAAATCCCGGAGAATCTCTCCTGCCCCCGCCTCGGCGGGGCCTTCGCGGAGCGGCACCGCCAGACGGAGCGCGGCCACACCTTCGCCTGGCGTGCCGAGCATCACGATCCGGGGTCCGCCGGAAGGCCGCAGCAGGGTGTCGGGGGCGAACGGCGACATCTGAGCGGCCGCGCCGCCGGGGAGCGCGGCCGTGGCAACCAGGAGCGCGGAGAGGAATCGGGTCATGGAAAACACGAAAGGCGCCCGGAGGCGCCTGTTTGCGGTTGGAGCGGACGTTCCGGTTGGACCGCTTATGGTACCGCGTCGGGCAGGATGAAGTTCGCCGGGTTCTGGGGGGCCCCGTTGAGCGACACCTCGTAGTGAAGGTGCGGCGCCGTGGCGATTCCGGTGCTGCCCACCTGTGCGATGACGTCTCCCCGGCTCACCATCTGGCCCCGCTTCACCAGCAGCTTGGACGAGTGCCCGTAGAGGGTGGTGTACCCGAACCCGTGGTCGATCTCCACCGTCAGCCCGTATCCGACGACCCAGCCCGCCCGGACGACCCGGCCCTTGGCGGCGGCGAAGATGGGGGTGCCCTTGGGGGCGGAGATGTCCACGCCCTCGTGGGGCAGTGGACGGTTGTGGACCGGGTGCATGCGGGACTTCGCGAAGCTGCTCGTCATCCAGCCTGCCGTCGGCAGGATCGAAGGCGTGGACTCCAGCAGGTCGCGGTGGGCCTGGAGGGAGTCGGTGGCCTCGTCGAGGCTGCTCGCCAGAAGGCGCGCCCTCCGCTCCAACGCATTCAGATCATAGGACAGAGCGAACGCGTCCTTGGACGCCACCGAGTCCACCTTCCACAGAGGGTAGGACTCCAGCGAGCCCAGACCCGGACCGCCGACACCGGCCTGCATGACTTCGGGGTCGATGGTCTCCAGCCCCGCCAGCGTTCGGATCTGGTCGTCCCTGTCGGACAAGTCGTCCAACGTGGACTCCAGTCGGCCTACGCGAGAGCGGAACTCCTCCAACTCGGCTGCCAGGGCCTGATTACGGGCGTCGAGCTGCCGGTTCTGGATGCGGGCGGATGCGTCGAAGGCCGCGGTGGCGCCGAATCCGAGGAGGATCAGCGAGACGAGGGCGAACGCCGCGGCCACGGCACGGATGCTCCGGGACGAGAGCGAGTACTGCCGAACGGGGGTATCCTCGCCACGGACGACGAGAAAGGTCCACCGATCTCCGCTCATGCACTACCTGGCGTTTGGGTAAGAAAGAAACCCAGCCGACGCGAACTCGAATGTGCCTCGGGTGGGGTCCTCAGCCTGGGCGGCCGCCTTCGCAACGTGCAAAGGTAGGCCGATGGGTCCATGGGCGTCAAGCGCTCGGCGCACGGTTCGAGCCGGGGTCCCCAAAACCGAACAAAAGGCAAAAAGCGTTGTCCCACGTGCCTTTACGGGCTATGTGCCGTCGGCCGGAAGCTCGGCCTTGGGGAACAGCGGGTCCCCCTTCAGCACGCTTTTGCCAGAGAGGACCACGTCGCGCGCCTCGGCGAGGATGGGCACCCGCTCCAGGCCGAGTCGGCGGGCCAGCACGTCCATCTTCGCCGGCGCGACCGGTTCGAACAGGGCGGCCAAGGCCACCAGGGCCCGGGCCAGCGTTGCCAGGGTCTCATCCAGTGCCGCGGCCTGGCCGGGATCCCTGGCCTGGGTCCAGGGCTGACGCTCTTCGACGTAGCCGTTGGCGGTGCGCGCCAGGTCCATGGCGGCGGCCATGGCGTCATGGACCTTGAAGCGGCTCATGCTCTCACGAGCGACCTCGAAAGCCGACGTGATGGCTTCATCGAGCCCCGTGTCGGGCCCCGGGGGAATCACCCCGTCGCGGTACTTTCCGATCATCGAGATGGCGCGACTGGCCAGGTTGCCCAGAACATTGGACAGCTCACCGTAGCGCACCAGGAAGCGCTCCGGGGTATACGATGCGTCCCCTCCGGTGGGCATCTCCCTCATGAGATACCATCGCACGGCGTCGGTGCCGAACTGCTCCCGAAGGGCCAGGGGATCCACCACGTTCCCCAGGGACTTCGACATCTTGGTGTCGCCGACGACCCACCAGCCGTGCGCCAGGATCTGACGTTGGACGGGCAGGCCGACCCCCATGAGAAGGGTGGGCCAGTAGACGGCGTGGGTCGTGAGGATGTCCTTGCCCATGAGGTGGAGGTCCGCAGGCCACCAGGACCCGCTGACGTCGTCGAATCCCTGCTCGCCCGAGGCCCGGTCGGGGTGGATGGCACCCGATGCGGTGAGGTAGTTGATGAGGGCGTCGACCCAAACGTACGCCACGTGCTCTTCGTCGAAGGGGAGGGTCACCCCCCAGCGGAGGCGTGACTTGGGACGGGAGATGGACAGGTCCTCGAGAGGCTTCTGCAGGAACCCCAGGATCTCGTTGCGCCGCATTTCCGGCACGATCCAATCCGGGTTCTCCTCGATCTGTTTGACGAGCGCTTGCTGATAGTCGCTCATCTTGAAGAAGTAGTTCTTCTCCTCGAGGTGCTGGGTGGCGCGACCGCAGTCCGGACAGGTGTTGTCCGGGCCCAGGTCCTTTTCGGTCCAGTACCGTTCGTCGGGGACGCAGTACCAGCCACTGTAGGTGGACTCGTAGATCTGCCCCCGGTCCCACAGGCGTTGGAGGAACGCCCGCACCACGGCGATGTGTTCCTGCTCGGTGGTTCGGATGAAGCGGTCGTGACTGATCTCGAGCTCCGCCCACACCGCGCTGAAGCGCTGAGCCATCTGGTCGCACAGGGCGAGAGGTTCCAGTCCCCTGCGGGCTGCCTCCTCCTGGATCTTCTGGCCGTGTTCGTCGGTGCCCGTGAGAAAGAGCACGTCGTCGCCGTTCTGCCGGTAGAACCGGGCGAGTACGTCGGCCAGGATGGTGGTATACGCGTGGCCCAGGTGGGGCTCGCCCGAAGCATAGTAGATCGGCGTCGTCAGGAACCGACGTCTCGACTCGCTCACCCGGCCCCGTCTCCTTCGCCCGAGGCGCCCCGGCCGAAACCCTGGGACACCTCGGCTCGGAGGTCCTCGAGCGTGAGGGTCCGACGGGCACCCGTCGGATCCCTCAACGTGACGGTGTCCTTCCAGATGTCCACGCCCAGGACCTTCTCGTCACCCAGGGACGTGCGCAGAGTCTTGCCCTCCCTGGGGAATCGGCGTCGGGCTTCGACGTAGGTGCGGTGTTCGTACATGAGGCAGCACATCAGGCGGCCGCAGCATCCGGAGATCTGGGCGGGATTGAGGGAGAGCCGCTGGTCTTTGGCCAACTGGAGGCTCACGGGCTTGAGTTCCGGAAGCCACGTGGAGCAGCACAGCTCCCGGCCGCACCGGCCGACCCCTCCCAGGAGTGCGGACTCGTCCCGGACCCCGATCTGGCGCAACTCGATGCGGGTGCGGAACGTCCTCGCCAGCTCGCGAACCAACTCCCGGAAGTCCACGCGCCGGTCCGCGGTGAAGTAGAGGCGGAGCTTGTTGCGATCGAGCTGCCACTCGGCTTCCGTGACCTTCATCTTGAGGCCGTGGCGCTCCACGATGGCTCGAGCCTCGCCCCTGACCCGGTCCTCGTCCTGGCGCAGGGCTCTGGCCGCGGTCGAATCGTCGTCGCGCGCGATGCGGACCACCTTCAGTTCCGGCGCAGGAGTCGCGCACCCACCCGAAGAGGAGCATTTCCGCTCGGCGATGACGCCGATGGCCGAGACCTGTCCGAGGTCCTCCCCGCGATCGGCTTCGACCACCACCTCCTGTCCGGGGTTCAGATCCAGGTCGGTGTATGTGAAGTACCCCTTGCGGGTGCCCTTGAAGCGGACTTCTGCGAAGCCGGCCATCAGACCTCCCGCCAGGCCCCGATCCCCTCGTACTTGTCCCAACGCCGGCGGAGGAGGGTCTCCTCGTCCAGGGCGCAAAGTTCGTCCAGCGTCTCGTTCAGGATCACCTCGAGATTCCGCGCGGCACCATCCCAGTCGGTGTGGGCGCCTCCCGCGGGCTCCGGGACGATACGGTCGCACACGCCCAACTCGGTGAGGTTCGTGGACGTCAGGCGCAGCGCCGCGGCCGCCTTCTCACGGTGCTCCGCCGAGCGCCAAAGGATGGCGGCGCAGCCTTCGGGGGAGATCACCGAGTAGACCGAGTGCTCCAGCATGAGGATGCGGTCGGTGACGCCCAGGGCGAGCGCCCCTCCAGAGCCGCCCTCGCCGATGACCACGCTCACCAGCGGTATGCGCAGACGGGCCATTTCCCGGAGGTTCATGGCGATGGCTTCGGCCTGACCGCGCTCCTCTGCACCGAGCCCTGGGTATGCTCCCGGAGTGTCGATGAGGGTGACGACGGGGCGCTGGAACTTCTCGGCCTGGCGCAAGAGGCGGAGGGCCTTGCGATACCCCTCGGGGTGCGGCATCCCGAAGTTGCGTCGCAGGTTCTCCTTCATGTCCCGACCCTTCTGGTGGCCGATGACCATGACGGAGCGTGTTCCCAGACGGGCCCATCCGCCGACGATGGCCTCGTCGTCGCGGAAAGCCCTGTCCCCGTGCAGCTCGAGAAAGTCCGGGAAGATCCGCTCGATGTAGTCGAGGGTGTAGGGCCTGCGAGGATGGCGGGCCACCTGGACCTGCTCGATGGGGCGCAGGCTGTCGTAGGTCTGCTCCTTGAGGGTCTGGAGCTTCTCCCGCAGCACCGTGACCTCCGACGACACGTCGATGCCTTTTCGCACGGCAAGATCCAGGAGCTTGTCGATCTGGCTCTGGATCTCGACGATGTCTCGCTCGAATTCGAGGTGCGGAGCGGATGTCACGTGACGTCTCTGGTTCCGGTTGCTGGGAAGAATAAGCTCGCCCGTGCCCGCGGGGGTCCGCAAGCCGAGGGAGGCGCTCCATCGAGGCGCAGCCCCCCTCGGGGCTACTCGGCGTGGCGCAGGACTTCGAAGGGCTCCACTTCGGCGAAGTTCCTCATCCGGCCCCAATAGCGGGCGTAGGCCTGGGCCATTCTGGGGGACAGATCGGGACGACGGAGCCCCGCCTCCTGGAAGGCCGCCAAGGCCTCCATCTTTTCGATCATGACGTCACCGATGTCCTCGTAATGAGAAGGGCTGAACCCCCTTCCCGTGGTGGCCGTCTGATAGGCGTACAGAGAGGGGACCGGCGCCGCCGCATTCTTGCCGATGCGGAAGGACTCCCGCCTCGCCGGATGCTCGTCGTCCATGGCAGGCACGTAGACGATCTTGGGACGCAGATCCCTGACCAGGCGCTCCAGCAACGAAACGCGCCGGTCCACGTCGTCGAGCGCACCTTCATCCAGGATGAGTTCGGCCCCCAGGATGACCGCGGCCTGCCGCGCTCCCTCCGCTCCGCTTTCGGTGGCGTCCAGCTCGTCACGGCAGAGCGGCACGATCACCACGTCGGCGTCGGCCAGGCGGTGCTTGAGCAGCGTGCCGCCGCAGCCCATCTCCACGTCGCCCACCAGGGCCCCCACCGCCAGCACCGTGGTCCGGGCCTTCACGAAGGTGCTGCCCGTGAGTTCGTCGACCTTCTTCACGAACTCGACGGGGTCCAGGGGCTTCGTGAGGAGCTCCGAGGCTCCGGCGCGGAAGGCCTGTTCCTGGTAATGGGCGCCCGTGTAGCCTGTGACCGCCAGGACCGGCAGGCCGGGGTGGTTCGCCTTCGCCAGGCGGCACAACTCGAAGCCGTCCAGTCCCGGGAGGTTCAGGTCCGTGATGAGGAGGTCCCACGTCTCCTCCTCCAGCATCTTCGCCGCTTGGTCTCCGTCCTGGGAGTGGCTGACGACGTAATTGCCGTGGGATTGCAGGATCGCCTTGACGAGGAGGGCCTGGTCGAAGGCGTCCTCCACGAAGAGCACGCGGAGGGGCTGGGATGATCCTGTGCTCAAACCGCATTCTCCTGAATTCTCGGGACCCGAGGAAGCGAAAGTATAGAGGTCACGGAGCGCCGCGACAGGGCCTGTGCAACCCGAGGGGCCCGGGCCCTGTCCTAGCTGGTATGGAATTATCGCGGTACCGGAGCAGGAATCCACTTTCGGGGGGACACATGAAAGCAGGGATGACGGGGATGGTGGTGGCCGCGCTGGCGGCGTCGCTGGCGGGACAGGTGGGCGCGCAGGCGCGATGGGATCGCAGCAGCGAGGGGGGATGTGACCAGTCCAGTGTGGGTCGGGACTCCGAGCGGTTCTGCGAAACCCTGACCACCACGGTGGCGTTCACCGGCTCCGTCCGCGTGGACGCGGGAATGAACGGCGGCGTGGAAGTCGTTGCGTGGGACCGCAACGAAGTGGAGGTCCGGGCCAAGGTCTGGGCGAACGCCGGTTCGGAGGACCGGGCACGGGAGATCGCCCGGGCGGTGGAAGTCACGGTGTCCGGAGGGATCGTCGGCGCCGACGGCCCGGACGTCGCCCGACGGGAGAGCTGGGGCGTGAGCTACGAACTGAGGGTGCCACGCTCTTCCGACCTGCATCTGGAGACCCATAACGGCGGAATCACGGTGGAAGACGTGACGGGAGGCATCCGCTTCGCCGCTTTGAACGGCGGTGTGCACCTTTCGGGTGTGGCCGGGGACGTCCGGGGGCGTACCACCAACGGGAGCCTCCACATCGAACTGGACGGGGACCGTTGGGCCGGGACCGGACTGGACGCGGAGACGGTGAACGGTGGGGTGGAACTGACGATTCCCCGGAATTACTCCGCCGAGTTGGTCACGGGCACCGTGAACGGCGGCATCGACATCGATTTCCCGGTGACCGTGAGCGGGCGCATCGGTCGGAGTCTCAGAACCACTCTGGGCGACGGAGGGCCGACGATCCGGGCGGTATCCACCAACGGCGGGATCCGCATCAGGCAGCGGTGAGGCTCACCTCGGGCTCTGGCAACCGGGTCCAGACGATGACGCCCATGGCCAGCACCGAGACGGCGCCGACCACCGCGTTGGACGAATAGCCGGCCCCTGCGTAGAGGGGGCCGGCCAGGGCGCCGCCCGCAGCCATGCCCAACTGGCCCAGCGCGACGGAGAGACTCATGAGCGAGCCTCGGCGCTCGTCGGTCACCAGGGCCGTGAGCAGCGCCGAGAACGGGCTGATGCGCATGGCCGTCAGCACCATGACCAGGAAGAACAGGGCGTACGCCGTCCACGGACCCAGGACGACGAAGGGGGTGGCCGTCATCACCAGGGAGAGGCCCACGCACGCCATCAGGATGATGCGTTTGCGTCCCACCCGGTCCGAGAGGTGGCCGGCTTGTGGGCCGGTGGAAACGTTGGCGACACCTCCCACGAGGTACATGAGGGCGATCTGGTTGGCCGTGAGCCCCACGCCCCGTTCCAGCCACGTGGGCAGGTAGACCACGAAGAGGGCGAGCCCCAGATACATGGTGAAGAAGGCCGCGGCGCCCCACCGCACCTCGGGACGACGCAGCAGGCCCACGTAGTCCGAAGCGGCCTTCCCGATGGTGAGCGGGCCCTGACTGCGCTTCACCGGGGGCTGAGGCACCCTGAGCCACAGGAGCACCACGGTGGCGGCCATGGTCACGGCGAAAATGTAGAAGGGCGCCCGGAAGCCCCATCTGCCAGACAGGGCGATCCCCAAGGGGATGCCCACGATCTGCCCCACCGCCGAGCCGCTCATGACCCAGCCGGTGGCCCAGCCTCTTCGATTGTAGGGGAAGAAATCCCCGATGTAGGAGACCGCGGCGCCACTCAGAATCCCTCCCGCCATCCCGGCGAACAGGCGCACGGTTAGGAAGGACGCATACCCGGTGACGAATCCGTGGAGGGTCAGCGCCACCGTCATGGTCGCGGTGCCGAGGATCAGGATGCGTCGCCGGCCGATCTTGTCGGACACCGGGCCCGCCAGGATGGCGAACACGCCCAGCATGAGGGAGTACGCGGAGATGAGCGTTCCGAGGGCCGCGTCCGGAATGCCCAGCTCTTCGCTGATCCGGGGAAGGATCGGCGAGATGATCATCGTCTGGCTGGCGCTGGAGAAGACCAGGAGCCAGAGCGTGAAGACGATGAGGTTCGGGGAGGGCCTGTTGATGTTCACCCGTCACCCCGGGGGGAGGGTGAGTTCAACCGTTCTCCCGATGGAGCAGCATGGCGTGTCGCTGGACCGTGGGCATGACGACCAGGTTGATGACGTCCACGTGCTCGGGTGTGTTGGCCACGTAGATCACGGCGTCGGCGACATCCTCGCCGGTGAGGGGCTTGGTGTCCCTGTAGACCGTCTTCGCCCGGTCCGTGTCCCCGTGGAAGCGGACCTCGCTGAACTCGGTCTCCACCAACCCCGGGTCCACGCTGGATACGCGGACGTTGGTGCTCAGGAGGTCGATGTTCATGCCTTCGTTCAGGGCCCACACCGCGAACTTGGTGGCGTTGTAAACGGCGCCCTTGGGATAGACCCAACGGCCTGCGATGCTGCCGATCTGGATCACGTGGCCGGAATTCCGCGCCACCATGTGGGGGAGGATGGCCCGGGACATGTAGAGGAGCCCCTTCACATTGGTGTCGATCATGTCCTCCCAGTCGTCGATGCTGCCCTCGTGGAGCTTGTCCAGGCCGACGGCCTTTCCCGCGTTGTTGATGAGGATGTCCGGGAGCAGATCGTGGTCCTCCAACTCCTTCACCAGGTCGGCCACCGCCCCGCGGTCGGTCACGTCGAGCTGGAACGCCCGGGCGTCCACTCCGTGTTCGTGCGCCAGTTCCTTGGCCAGGTCCCGTACGCGGTCTGCCCGCCGGGCCGTGAGGACCACGTGGGCTCCCCGGGCCGCGAAGGCGCGCGCGCACGCCTCACCGATGCCGGCCGAGGCCCCGGTGATGAGGACGCGCTTTCCGATGAGTCTGTTCATGGATCGACGAAGGGGGTTGAGGACCATGGCCCGGAAACACGGCGACCGGAGCCGGATTCCGGACGATCACACGGCTGCACCGGGGACGCAACCACTCCTCCCTGGCGGTTGGATCTCGGCCGGTGATACCCTGGGACGTCCGATCCCCATTCCCGGATCCCGCATGAATCGGAAGCAGGTCGGCGCCTGGGCGCTCTTCGACTTCGCCAACTCCATCTACCCGGCGGTGGTTCAGACCGCCGTGTTCTCCATCTTCTATACCACGGTGGTGGTGGGGAACGAGACGGGGCAGGGCGACTGGTGGTGGGGACGGGCGCTTTCGACCTCTGCGCTCATCGTCGCGCTGTCGGCGCCGCTCATGGGCGCCATCGCCGACCGCAGCGGGGTGCGCAAGCGCCTGATGTTCCTGTACACCATGACGTGTCTCGTCGGTGTCGCGCTCTTCACGACGCTGGGGCCCGGCATGGCGCTGCGTGGCTTCGTCATCTACGTGATCGCCAACGTGGGTTTCGAGGGAGCGTTGGTCTTCTACAACGCCTACCTCCCCGACATCGTCCCCAAGGAGAAGCACGGTCGGGTGTCGGGGCTGGGTTTCGGCGTGGGGTACCTGGGCTCAGCGCTCGGTCTGATCATGGCCCTCATGTTCGTGGACGACATGAACATGGTCTGGGTCTCCACGGTGCTGTTTTTCGCCGTCTTTTCCATCCCGACGTTCCTCTTCCTGCCGAAGGACAAGCGCACCGGCATGCCCGTGGGGCAGGCAGCGGCGTGGGGGCTCACGCACTTCCGCGCCATCGTGGGGGAGGTCCTGGCGCTGAAGGACATGCGCCGCTTCCTGTTGGCGTACTTCTTCTTCATCGACGGCATCAACACGGTCATCGTGGTGGCCGGGCCCTTCGCCGAGCACACGTTCGGCTTCGGCCAGAAGGAGGCCATCCTTCTCTTCCTCGTGGTGCAGTTCTCTGCCCTGGCCGGCGCGTTCGCCATGGCGAAACCCACCGACGTGCTCGGGCCGAAGAAGGTCCTCACGGGATCGCTGGTCCTCTGGATCGCCGTGGGGCTTTCGGTCTACTTCGTGCGCAGCCCTGAGGTGTTCTTCGCCCTGGCGGTGCTGGTGGGCTTCGGGCTGGGGTCGGTCCAGGCGGCGAGTCGCGCCTTCATGGCCTCCCTGACCCCGGAGGGGCGTGAGGCCGAAATGTTCGGGTTCTACGCGTTCTGCGGAAAATCCTCGTCCATCGTGGGTCCGTCCCTTTTCGGGTTCCTGGCGGTGGTTTCCGGCGGCGACCAGCGGCTGGCGGTGGTGGCCCTCACCGGGCTCATGGCGGCGGGGCTGCTGCTCCTGCGCCGCGTCGACGACCCGAAGGCCGCTCAGGCCTGACCTGTTCTCCGTCTCTTGAACTCCCTGACCGCCAGAACGCTCAGCGTCAGGGCCGTGAGGGGAAGGGCGAAGAAGAACAACCCGGCGCGAACCAGATCCTGGGCGCCGTGCTGCGTGTGGTACATCACGAGATACGACAGGTAGATGAAGTAGTAGGCCAGGAACACCCAGCCTTCCCAGCGCGAGATGGTCCACCCGGTGAAGAAGATGGGGAGGCACGCCACCGACGACGCCAGCATCAGGGGCATGTCGAAGGTGAGAACGCCCAGGGGCACGGCGATGCCGTCGGACCCCGATGCCAGTCCTGCCGCGCCCAGGACCACCAGGCTGTTGAAGATGTTGCTCCCCACCACGTTTCCCACGGCGATGTCACGCTCGCCCCTGAACGCTGCCACGAACGACGTGGCGAGTTCCGGAAGCGAGGTGCCCGCCGCGACCACCGTGAGCCCGATGACCAGTTCGCTCACGCCCAGGGCCCGTGCCGCGGTCTCGGAGCCGTCCACCAGGAGTCGGGCGCCTCCCACCAGCAGCGCGAGTCCGAAGCCGAGCCACGCAAGCTGCATCAGCGTGTGAGGTCGTTCGGACCCTTCGACCGCCTCCGGTTCTGCCGTTCCGTTGGCCTTGAGGCCGGCTCGCACGAGAAGCACGGTGTACGCGGCGCCCAGCGCCAGGAGGAATACTCCTTCTCCTCTGCCCAACACACCGTTCAGCCCGAGCACGAACACGAGCACGGCGGTCCCGATCATGATCGGAACGTCCAAGCGCACGAGGTGACGGTCCACCAGCAAGGGGCGGATGATGGCCGAGCCCCCCAGGACCACCAGGATGTTGAAGATGTTGCTGCCCAGGGCATTGCCCAGGGCCACTCCGCCTTGGCCGGCGAGGGCTGATCCGATGGACACCGACACCTCGGGCATGCTCGTGCCGAAGGCTACCACGGTGAGGCCGATGACCAGGGGGGAAAGCCCCAGGCGCGTGGCCAGGGCGGCGGCGCCACGGACCAGGAGGTCCGCGCCCACGGTCAGGAGCCCGATGCCCAGGACGACCTGGAGGACGGGCACGAGGAGGCTCGAGCCGGTCAGGGGACCACAGCTCCGGCGTCCAGGGCCAACAGGGTGCGAAGGAGGACGTTGGCTCCGTTGGCGATGTCCCCGGGTTCGGTGAACTCCTCGGGGGCGTGGCTGATGCCGCCCGCGGATGGGACGAAGATCATGCCGATGGGACCCAGGTGGGCCATGCTCTGTGCGTCGTGTCCGGCGCCGGAGGGCATGCTGAGCGTGGAGAGCCCCATGCCATGGGCCGACCGCTCGACCACGTCGCGGATTGCCGGCGCGGTCGGGGCGGCCCGGCTGGTGTAGAAGCGCTCGAAGGAGAAGGTGGTGCCCGTCTGCTGCCCCAGGACCTCGGCACGGCTGGATAGTTGGCGGAACACCTCCTCGATCTTTTCCATGGACAGATCGCGGATCTCCAGGCTCAGGGTCACCCGGCCGGGGATCACGTTGGGTGCGCCGGGCTCCGCCGACAGGCGACCCACGGTGGCCACCTGGGTTCCGGGCCACCCGGACACCGTGGTGTACACCATGTCCACGAAGCGCGCGCCGGCCACCATGGCGTCCCGGCGGTCCTTCATGGGGGTGGTGCCGGCGTGGTTGGTCATGCCATCCACCACCACGTTCCAACGCATGATTCCCACGATGCCCTCGACGACCCCGATGTCGATGCCCTGGGCGTCCAGAATCGCCCCCTGCTCCACGTGGAGCTCGAGGAAGGCCGCGATGGAGCCGGGCCGGCGTACGGCCTCGGACAGGCGGTCGGGATCTCCCCCGATGCGCCGGAGTCCCTCGCCGATGGTGAAGCCCGACGCGGTGACGATGTCCATCTCCCTGGGGAGAACCTCGCCTGCCAGCGCACGACTCCCCGTCTTGCCCCCCTCTTCGTTGGGAAAGACGACGAAGTGGATGGGGTGGCGGTTGCGGACGTCGTTGTCCGCCAGGGTCCACGCGACCTCGACGGCGCCCATGGATCCCACCTGACCGTCGTAGTTGCCGCCGCCCGGGACGGAGTCGATGTGGGACCCCAGCACCAGGGGCGGGAGTCCCGATTCGCTGCCGGCCCGCGCCCCCCACAGGTTTCCGGCCACGTCCACGGAGACGTCCAGGTCGCAGCCGCGCATGAGGTCGGAAACCCAGGCGCGCGCCTCGACGTCGGCGTCGGAGAAGGCTACCCGGTCGATGCCCCCGGCAGCATTGGCACCGAAGCCGGCCAGTTCGTCCATGCGGGCGTTGAGGCGTCGGGCATCGATTCGCAGGTCCCGCGACCCAGCGGGGATGGCCCCTCGGAGCGCCGACGGCAGCGCCATTCCGGCCATCGCGGTGCCCGACACACGGGCGAAGGTTCTTCGATCCATGGGACGTAAGGTCGGGTTCGGGGGCCGGGCAGTCCAGAGAAGGCTCCGGGGTGGCTCCCAGGGACTGGGTGCGGTGTAGCACTCCGCCATGGAGCGCATCCTACGCCGCTGGGTGCTGGCACCCTTGCTCTTCGCCGTGGCCTTGCCCGTTGTGGTGTGGCTGGGACTGCCGTGGCCGTGGGCATATCGGTTCGCCGATCCGCCGGCCACGTCGTTCATGCTGTACCGGGAGCGGGAAGCGAGGCGCGCCCACCAGCCGCTCACCGTGGTCCAGGACTGGGTCCCTCTCGAAGAGATGCCCAAGGACCTGGTGCGTGCGGTGCTGGTTTCCGAGGACGATCGGTTCCGCGAGCACGATGGCGTGGATTGGAAGGCCCTCGCCGACGAGGTCCACTGGAGGGGTGGCGACGACTTCTCCTGGCGGGCCGCTTCGGATCGGGCGGCGCTGTGGGAGGCGCTGCGCTACTACCGCACCCACCGTGGCGAGATCAAGGGCCGGAGCACCCTCACCCAACAACTCGCCAAGAATCTCTACTTCACTCCTCGGCGGTCCCTGATCCGGAAGGCTGGGGAGTTCGTCGTGGCCCAGCGCCTGGAGACGCTCCTGGGGAAGGACCGGATCCTCGAACTGTACCTCAACACCGCGGAACTGGGACCCGGCATCTTCGGTGTGGGGGCCGCCGCTCGGGCGTACTTCGGCGTGCCCGTGCAGCGCATCAATCGATCCCAGGCTGCGTCGCTGGCCGCCACGCTGCCACAGCCGCTTACGTCCAATCCCAAGACCCGGCCTGCGCGCATGGCCTGGCGGCGTGATCTGATCCTGGCGCGGCTGTCCGGGCGAGAGGTTGTGATTCCCGACGAGCCGCCGCCGGTGGAGCTGCCGCCGGACCTCGTTCCGGCTCCGGTGGAGGTGCCCGCGGACACGGGGGGGGTTGTGAGCTAGCGCGGCGCGCGCGGGGCCGGCCTCAGTCCGTCTCGCCCCTGCCCGCCGCCGCCGTCAACGGGAGCCGGGCGCGCCGCGCCAGGAGGGGCGGCACCACCAGGCTGGCCAGGGCCAGGCCCCACAGCGTGATGGCGATGGGCGAGTCGAAGAGGATGCGCCACTCTCCTCCGGAGAGGGCCATGGCCCGGCGGAGGCTCTTCTCCATGAGGGGGCCCAGAACCAGCCCGAGGATCACCGGCGCCAGGGGGAAGCCGCCCTTCCGCATGAGGAAGCCCACCACGCCGAAGCCCGTCATGAGCACCAGGTCGAAGGGACTCTGGTTCACCGCGTAAACCGCCACGAAGGAGAGAGCGGCCACGCCGGGAAGGAGGAACCAACGGGGCAGGGTGAGCGCCCGGACGAACACGCCCACCAGGGGGAGGTTGAGCAGGAGAAGGAAGATGTTGCCGACGTACATGGAGGCGGCCAGGCCCCAGAACAGGTCCGGCTGCTCCTGGATCAGCAGGGGGCCGGGCGTCACGCCGAGGCCCAGAAGCGCGCCCAGGAGGACGGCGGTGGTACCGCTCCCCGGCACGCCGAGGGTGAGGAGGGGAATCATGGCGCCGTTGGCCGCGGCGTTGTTGGCCGCCTCGGGTGCCGCCACACCCCGGATGTCGCCCTTCCCGAACGTCCCCTCACGATCGGAGATGCGCTGCTCGGTGCTGTAGGCCAGGAATGACGCGATGGTGCCTCCGGCCCCGGGAAGCACGCCCACCAGAAAGCCGAGGACGCTGCTGCGGATCATGGTGCCCAAGGTGGAGAAGAACTCCTTCACCGTGATCATGACCCGACCGTAGCTACCCGCTGCGGCCTGGCCCCGCTCCGTCTCCTCGAGGAGCTGGAGGACCTCGCTTACCGCGAAGAGACCGATGGTCACCACTACGAAGTCCATGCCGTCCAGCAGCTTGATCTGGCCGAACGTGTAGCGTGGAATGGCGCTGTTGGGATCCAATCCCACCGTGGCCAGGAGGAGCCCGAAGGCCGTGGCCGCCAGCCCCTTCACCAGGCTGCCGCCCGCCAGGGAAGAGAGAGCGGCGAAAGCGAAGACCATGAGCGCGAAGTACTCCGCCGGTCCGAACCGGATCGCCCATTCGGCCAGCAGCGGAGCGAAGAGCACCAGGAAGAAAATGGACACGGTGCCACCGAAGAACGACGCGATGGCCGCCATGGCCAGGGCGGGACCGCCGCGGCCGGCCCGGGTCATGGCGTGCCCGTCCAGGGCGGTCACCACCGCCGACGCGGTTCCCGGCACGTTGAGCAGGATGGTACTGATGGAGTTGCCGTACTGGGACCCGTAGTAGATGCCCGTCATGAGAATGAGGGCGGACGCAGCGGGGATTCCCGCGGCGAAGGTGATGGGGATCAGGATGGCGATGGCGTTGATGGGGCCGATGCCCGGCAACATGCCGACGAACGTCCCCACGAAGACCCCGGCGAACGCCAGCACCAGGTTCAGTGGCTGGAGCGCTACCGCGAAGCCGCCTGCGAAGTGGGTCAACGCATCCAAATCGACCCCCACACCCACCCAAGGGGCAGTTGAAGGCCCAGAACCCAAACGAACAGGTACCAGAGCACCACCGACAGGGTGACGGCGGCGCCCACGGCCTTCCTCCATGGGCCGCCGAACAGGATGGACAGCGCAGACACCGTGGTGGTGGTGGCGACGACGAAGCCCAGGGGAGCGAGCAGCGCAGCGTAGGCGCCGAACGCCGCGACCGCGCCGGCCATGCGGGCCAGGATCACGCGGGGCGGCCAGACCCCTCCCCGGCCCGGACGGGCGGTGAGGTACGCGCCGGACCCCACGAACACGACGGCCGCCAGGAAGGGAAGGGCTTTGGGTCCCACGGGATCCGCCCGGAAGAGCACGTCGAATGTGGTTGCCTCTGCGCCCACGGCCAGGCCCAGGGCGGCGACGACGAGCCCTGCGACGCGGTCGGTGCGCGTGGAGCCGTCGCTCATCGGATGAGTCCGATCTCCCGGGACATCTCGCGGAACTCGTTGACCTGGTTCTTCACGAAGGCGTCGAATTCCGGGCCCACCATGACGAAGGGTTCGAAACGGTTCACCTTGCGCGCCTCCTCCCACTCGGGTGAGGCCGCCAGGGTCGTGAGGATGCGGACCCACTCCTCGTACCGCGCGTCGCTGATGCCCCCCGGGACGAAGAACCCCCGCCACGTGATCCACTCGACATCGATACCAGACTCCTTGGCGGTGGGGACGTCGGTCAGCACGCCCCCGAGGCGAAGGGGTGCCAGGACCGTCAGGGGGCGCATGCGCCCCGCCTGCACCTGGCCGAGGATCTCCGAGACCTCGCCGCTGAATACCTGGACGAAGCCCCCCAGGAGCGCGGTCATGGCCTCTCCCCCTCCGTCGAACGGCACGTAGCGGATGCTTCGGGGGTCGATGCCCGCGCGGTGGGCCAGGAGGAGCACCTTCATGTGGTCCTGGCCTGCCGCAGCGCTGCCGCCGCTCACCACGATGCCGTCAGGGTCGGCGCGCCATGCGTCCAGCAGTTCGTTCAGGGTATTCCAGGGTGCGTCCTGCGCCACGGCCAGAACCCCGTACTCCGCACCGACCGCGCCGAGCCACCGTACGTCGTTTTCGGTCATGTCCCCCCAGGTTCCCTGGGCCAGCAGGAGCGTGGTGCCCGGGCTGGCGGCCACGAGAAGGGTCGGATCGTCGTCGCGCTGTGCGATGGCATGTGCGAAGGCCACGCCCCCACCCGCCCCGGGCAGATTGGTTGTGCGCACGGAACCGGAAGCGAGGCCGAGCTCTCCCAGGACCCGGCCCACCGAGCGGCACGTCCGGTCCCATCCTCCACCGGCGTTGGCCGGCGCGATGCATTCCCAGCCTCGGTTCCCTGCATCGGGGAGGCAGGCGGCGAGCATCGTCACGAGGAGGATCGCCGGCGTGGCGGTCCGAGGGCGCACGGTCAAGGAAGTCGCACTCCTCTGGAAGGACGATTGGGTCTCGGGCTGCCTCTTCACGCGGAGTCGACGCGTTCGACGCCAACCGCCCTGGACCGGCTGGGGGGAGGGTAGGAGGTGCCTCATCGCACTGCAAGGACCGTGGGCTACGTAGTCGCGGGGCGGACCTACGTAGGCGCACGTACGGCCCCATCGGTCCCGGTTCGGGAGATTGGGAGCAGACAATCGAACCATGGAGGTCACGATGCGCTGGAGAATGCTCGCCGTCCTGCTGGCCTTGGCCGGCTCCTCAGAGGCAGCGGCACAGGTAGTAGAGACGTCCCCCGTCACTCCTCCCACGGGAATCGTGCGTAGTTGGGATCGCCTCCGGGGGGCACGGGTCCGTATCAGCAGGTTGGGAGCGACCCGGCTCGAGGGCGCGACCATCGAGGGCACGATGATCTCCACCCGGGCCGACAGCTTGTTTGTCGCCGTCGAGGGCCAGGACACCGCGGTGATCGTATTGGCCGAACCCACCACGATGGTGGAGGAGTGGCGCCGGGACGATCCCACGAAGGAGTTCGTCTTCGGAGGTTTGATCCTGGGTTCCGTGATGGGAGGCGTCATCGCCAACGTGGTGAACGACAAGCCCGCTCCGCGTACCTGCGAAGCAAGCTACGACACCTGGGGAGCGGCCTTCGGGTGTGCCATCGGCGCCCGCATCGCGACGTCGGTGGAGCAGAGCGCGGACCAGATAGCCGCCATTCTTCTTGGCGTGGCCGTGGGCGCCGCTCTGGGGGCCGTTGGGGGCAAGAGCCTGGCCCGGTCACAGATCAAGGAAGGATGGCGCCCGGTGACGCTCCGGCGCTTCGGGGTGCGGCCGTCGGTCCAGGGTGGGATCCACCTGGGTGTGCAACTGGCGTTCTGATCTCCCCGGCCGGGCCGACCACCACGGTGCGCGGCCGGTGCCCCACGCTGTACTATCAGCTCGATGCGGAGCGCGTCGTGGACACATAGGAAGGGAGGAGTGTCGTGGATCCTGGGCTCATTCCCATGATGATCTTCACGGTCATCGTGTTGGCCATGTTCGGCGGCTTCATCGTCCTGCTTCCCATCACCCGTCGTCTGGGGAAGTTCCTGGAGTACAAGATGACCGAGCGTGGCCACCTGATGGAGAACGACGAGCGCGAGCGGATCCTCAAGGCCATCGAGTCCCTTCGGGACGACGTGGCGCGCCTGGCCGAGCGCCAGGAATTCACCGAGCGGCTTCTGGACAGGCCGCGTTCCCCGGAAAGGCCCGAAGAATGAGGACGCCCACCGCCCGGGTACCGGGTCTCGCCCTGTTGGCCGCCGGCTTCGTCGCGGTCCTGGCCGCTCCCGCTGCCGCCCAGACCGACCCTGTCACGGTGGTGGTCCGGGCCGCCCGTGTCCTGGACGGTACGGGCAACGACCTCGGCCCCCGGGACGTGGTGGTCCGGGGGGAGGCCATCGAACGCATTTCGCCCATGGGCACCGAGGGAGGCGTGGTCTACGACCTGGGGGACGTCACCCTCATGCCCGGCTTCATCGACACCCACGTCCATATCGGATGGCATTTCGATCGGGCCACGGGAAAGACCCACACCGACCGCAACGAATCGGGGGAGGACGCGGCGCTGTACGCCGCCTCCAACGCGTGGGTCACGCTGCAGGGCGGTGTCACTACGGTGCAGAGCCTGGGCGCCATGGTGGACCTGCCTCTTCGTGATGCCATCGGGAAGGGCGCCGTGCCCGGTCCGCGCATCCTCACCTCGGGGAGCGCAGTCACCGCGGGCACCGGTGACGAGGCGGCCATCCGCGCCCACGTGGCCCGCATGGCCGACGCGGGCGTGGACGTCATCAAGATCTTCGCGTCGGCCAGCATCCGGGACGGAGGCGGACCCACGCTGTCTCAGGAACAGCTCGATGCGGCATGCGGCGAGGCCAAGGCGCGAGGTCTGCGCTCCTTCGTCCACGCCTACGACCCCGAGAGCGTTCGCCGCGTGGTGGCGGCTGGGTGCACCGGCGTGGAGCACGGCGCGCTCCTGGACCGTCCAACCCTGGAGCTCATGGCCCGGAAAGGGGTGTACCTGGACCCCAACATCGACCTGGTCATGCGCAACTACTTCGAGAACGCCGAACGCTACATCGGTGTGGGGAACTACAGCGAAGAGGGCTTCGCCCAGATGCGCGCGGCCCAACCCAAGGCGCTGGCCGTGTTCCAGGAGGGCCTGAAGGTGCCGGGCCTGAAGATGGTGTTCGGCACCGATGCCGTGGCCGGGTCCCACGGGCGGAATCTCGAAGAGCTGGTGTACCGCATTCGCGCGGGTGGGCAGGATCCCATGGACGCCATCACATCGGCGACCTCGCTGGCCGCCGAGGAACTGGGGCTGTGGGACGTCACCGGACGGATCGCTCCGAACATGGCGGCCGATCTGGTGGCCGTCGCCGGCGATGCGCTGGGCGATCCCTCCGCTCTGCTCCGGCCCGTCTTCGTCATGAAGGGCGGGCGCGTCTACCGGAACGACTCGGTGGGGATGCCGAATCCGCATCCCAGGTAGAGGAGAGCCCTCGTCCAGTCCCCGGCCCCCGGCAGCGGGCGGCTGGAGCCGGTGGAGCGGGCGCCGGCGCGGTAGGGACGTCCGTCGATTGCCTATTCTGCCAGTTCCTGCAAGGACCGCAGCGCGCACGCGACGTGGAGCGCGGACCCCGTGGGGAGGGCGCTCTCGTCCATCTTGAAGCGCGGGTGATGCACCGACCACGTGGAGCCCGCCTCCTCGCTCTGGATCCCGAGGCCAACGAACACCCCGGGCACGTGCTGCAGATAGAACGCGAGGTCCTCGCCGCCCATGGGGGGGGTGACTCGATCACAGCCCCTTCCCCCAGGAGGTCGGCCACCACCGCCTGGGCCACGTCCCAGCAGTGAGGATCGTTGGCCGTCGGGGGATAGTCGTGGCCCGGGTACGTGATCTCCACCGTGCAATGGTGATGGTCACCACGCCGGAGTTGAGCGGGTCCATCTCCCGGGCGACGAGGGTCTGGAGTTCCACCACGATCTTCGACGCCGTGACCACGGGGTCGATGGCGAGGTGGGGGATGGCCGCGTGCCCACCCTTACCGGTGACGCGGATCATGATGGACGACGTGGCCGCCATGAACGTGCCGGAACGCCCCGCGACGGTGCCGGTGGGAACGAAGGGCCAGACGTGGATACCGAAGACCCGCTGCACCGTGGGGTTCTCCAGGGCTCCCTCCTTGCACATGCGGTCTCCGCCGGCGCCCCCGTCCTCGGCGGGCTGGAAGAAGAGCTTGGCGGTGCCGTGGATGTCGGCCTCGCGGGCCTTGAGGAGGCGGGCCGCGCCGAGGAGCATGGCCGTATGCGCGTCATGGCCGCACGCGTGCATCTTGCCGTCCACCTCGCTGCGGAAGGGAACGTCGGCTTCTTCGTGAATCGGGAGGGCGTCCATGTCCGCCCGTAGCGCCACGCACGGCCCCTTCCCGTTGCCCAGTGTGGCCACCACCCCGGTCTCGGCCACGGGCCAGCGGTATCGGATCCCCAGCCCGTCCAGGGTTTCCCGAACGAACCGGCTGGTCTCCACCTCCTCGTAGATGAGTTCGGGGTGACGGTGGATGCGCTGGCGCAGCTCGGCGATCCAGCTCTGGATGCCCTGGGCTTCCGCGAGGATTGTCTTGGCGCTCATGTCGTCAGTCCGAGGGGCCGGCCCGCGCGGGGGTCACGACCAGGTTCTTGATGGAGAATTCCATCATGGCCTGCGGCGCGGGCCGGCAGGAGGGCGTTGGAGACGCGGATGTGAAAGCGCATCGTCTGAATCGTCCTGGGGTCCTATGGCGGGTGCGTGGACGTCGGAAGCTCAGGGTGTGCAGCGGCGGCCGCAGGGCGGACTCTGGTGGATGGCGCCGGCGCCGGGCGGTCCACAAGTTGACGCCATCACACCGCTTCCGGAGCGCCCCATGAAGATCCTGCACGTCCTCTCGCTGCTGGTGGCCGTCGGCGTCGCCTCGGTGGTCCTGCCGTCGCCGTCCGCCGCCCAGACCGATCCCATCCTGGGGGATGGCTACACGCGCCTGGTCATCAGGGGCGCCACCGTCATCGACGGGACCGGCGGACCTCCGGAAGGCCCCCGCGACATCGTGGTGGAGAAGGGCCGCATCGTCGAGATCCTCCGCGCGGGACAGGGCCAGGGGGATCGGGTCCTCGAGGCGGATGGAAAATGGGTCATGCCCGGAATCATCGACGCCCACACCCACCTGGGGGACGCCGACGTTCCGGCGGACTACATCCCGAAGCTGTGGCTGGCCAACGGCATCACCACCGTTCGGGTCTTCTCCGGCACCGGGGACGACGACGCTGCGGTGAGCCTGGCGCGGGCACAGCGCGCCGGAACGGCCTCCTTCGACGCGCCTCGTGTGGTGGTGTACCCGTTCTGGCGGGGCTCCGACCCGCGGCTGTGGGACTCCACCGCGGCGCGGACGGTCGTGCGCGAGTGGAAGGCCAAGGGCTTCGACGGCATCAAGGTATCGGGTAAGCCCGGGCTCCTTCCCGACGTCCTGCCCGTCCTCGCGGACGAGGCCGCCAGGCAGGGGATGGGGGTGGCGGTGCACATCGGTCAGGACGGGGTCTACCCGATGAACGCCGTCGCCGTGGCCGGCTCGGGCGTGACCACCATCGAGCATCACTACGGGTACGCCGAGGCCACGTTCCGGAACCGGGGCATGCAGGATCTCCCGGCAGACCACGACTACGGAAACGAACTCAAGCGCTTCCGCTCCACCGGCCGTGTCTGGGACGACGCGGAGATGGACCGCCTCCATGGCCCCGTCATGGACACCCTCCTGGCCCTGAGCACCCAGGGGCGCTTCACCATGGTGCCCACGTTCTCCGTCTACGAGGATCAGACCGACCTCACACGGGCCCGCACCCTGCCGTGGCTCGAGGCGTACACCTGGCCCAGCATCATGGCAAGCTGGACCCCGAACCTCGAGGTGCACGGCTCGTTCTATCTCGAATGGACGAGCCGTGACGAGGCGGCGTGGAGCAGGCTGTTCATCCGCTGGCTTCCGTGGGTGAACGAATTCAAGAATCGAGGTGGCCACGTGGCCCTGGGGTCCGATACCGGCACGTCGTATCACCTCTACGGCT
>DATHZE010000078.1:0-6475 GCA_035458765.1 Longimicrobiales bacterium | reverse complement strand
TGCGCGGCAGCCCCTGCGGGCATCGCGAACAGGCTGATCGACGCCGCCAGGGCGACGCCGGGAAGGTATCGGTGCATTTCCGCGCCTTACGGAATCGTGCAAAGGATTGTGAACGGGAGTACTTGAGTCATTTGTCCGCCCGCTGACAAGGCCCCACCCCTCCCATTTGACGGCCGATTGCCCACTTTTAGTCAGGTGGTGCTGGACGCCTGCATGACAGGAGGGACTCACCAACCTGGGGAAGGGAGCGGAGCCGACATGAGTTGGACGGGATGGCATGGGGGCCGGGGGGCGCTGTTGGCTGGACTCATGGTCGTGGGCGCTACCCCCGCGGCTGGCCAGACGCCACGGGAGATCATGGACCGGGTGGACCGCCTCATGCGCGGCGAGTCGAGCCACGGCCGGGTCGAAATGCAGATCGAGACCGAGCATTGGTCCCGAAGCCTGGAGATGGAGGTCTGGTCCCTGGGCACCGACTACTCGCTGGTGCGCGTCACCGCCCCGGCACGGGAGGCCGGCACCGCGACGCTGAAGGCCGACCAGGAGGTGTGGAACTACCTCCCGCGCGTGGACCGCACCATCAAGGTGCCGCCTTCCCTCATGATGGGATCGTGGATGGGCTCCCACTTCACCAACGACGACCTGGTGAAGGAGAGCCGCATCATCGACGACTACGACATCGAGTTGTCCTTCGACGGTCCCCGGGAGGGCGTTCCGGTCTGGGAGTTCAATCTCACCCCCCTCCCCGAGGCCGCCGTGGTCTGGGGCCACATCGAGTGGCAGGTCCGCAAGGCCGACGACATGCCCATCTGGGTGCGCTACTTCGACGAGGACGGAGCGTTGGTACGCACCCTGACGTTCTCCGACTACAAGGTCATGGGGGGACGCCTGGTCCCGGCCATCATGCTGGTGGTTCCCACGGACAAGCCCGCCGAGAGCACGAAGATGATCTATCACGACCTCGAGTTCGGGCTGAACCTGACCGAGGACTACTTCAGCCTGCGCAATCTGCGCGCGCGGACCCGGTGACGTGAGGGACGCTGTCTGGTGGCGCGTGGCGTGGCGGAACCTGTGGCGAAACCGGGGCCGCACCCTGGTCACGGCCTCGGGACTGGCGTTCGGATACCTCTCCGCCGTGGTGTTGGTGGGCCTCACCGACGGCATGAGCGCGGAATTGATCGAGAACGGGACCCGCCTCCTCGTGGGACAGGTGCAGATCCATGCCCCCGACTACCTGCCCGAGCGCAGCGTCTACCGCACGCTGGGTGGCGACGAGGGCACGGACGTGGCGGACCTCCTGGCGCGCATCGAGGCAGAGCCCGACGTGGCTTCGGCCGCACCGCGTCTGTACGGGGGAGGTTTGGTGTCGGCGGGAGAACGTACCGAGGCCGGCATCTTCATGGGCGTCGACCCGGTGCGCGAGCCCACGGTGAGCACGCTGCTGTCCAATCTGGTGGATGGGCACGTGCCGGTGGATGGCACCAATGAGATCGCCGTGGGGACCGAGATGGCGCGCCTGCTGGGCATCGAGGTGGGACACGAGGTCGTCCTCGTGGCCCCTGCCGCGGATGGGTCCATGGGCAACGACCTGTTCACCGTCGCCGGGATCTTCCGGACGGGAACCCCGGGCATCGACGCGGCCTACGTCGTTCTCCCCTTGCCCGACCTGCAGTACCTCATGGCGCTGGACCCCGGACGGATCCACGAAATCGCCCTGGACGTGGTGCGGCCCTGGGACACTCCCGCCATCGCCGCCACCCTGGAGGCGACCCTATCCGAGTCGCCTCCATCCCTCTCCGTGCGGCCCTGGACCGAACTACGGCCCGAGCTCGCCGAGTCCGTGTCCCTGATGGACTCCATGAACTTCATCATCGTCATCATCATCTTCGGGATGGCGGTGTTCGGGGTGGCCAACACCATGATCATCGGGACCTTCGAGCGACGGAAGGAGTTCGCCGTCGTCCGAGCGTTGGGCACCACCCGCACCAGCGTGGGGCGGACGGTGGTCTACGAGGGGATACTCCTCGGGATCCTCTCGCTGGCCGCCGGCGCCCTCATCACCCTCCCGATCATGGTCTGGTGGCACAACAGTCCCCCGGACCTGAGCCAATGGGTGGGGTCGTTCAGTTGGGTCGGCTCCCAATGGCGCCCCCTGCTCCGGGTGGAGTACTCGGCGGACGCTCCGATCTTCAGCGGAGTGGCCCTCTTCTTCACGTCCATCCTCGCCGCGGTGGTGCCTGCCTGGCGCGCCACCCGAATCCCTCCTGCCGACACCCTGGCAGATCGATGAGAGTACAGGCCCTCTTCACCCTCTCGGCGCGCAGCGTCGGCCGGAACATGCGGCGGAGTATCCTCACCGCCGCGGCCATGGCCCTGGGTTTGGCGCTTCTGATGTTCTCCCGCGCCCTGGCCGATGGCGGCCACGAGCAGTGGATCGAGTCGGCGGTGCGCCTGGGGACGGGCCACGTCGCCATCCAGGCGCCCGGGTACCTGGAGACGGGACGGCTGGAGCATCGCCTGGACGCGGGCGCGGTGGACCGCATCGAGGAGGTGCTGGCCAGCCACGGCCCGGAGCTCCCCGTGGAGGCGTGGGCGCCGCGGCTGACGGTGAACGGCCTCGCGAGCTCGGCCGCCTCTGCGCTTCCCATCCGCATCGAGGGCGTGGACCCGGCGGGCGAGCGGACGTTCTCCACCCTCGTGGATCAGCTGGCGGAAGGACGATATCTGGAGCCTGGGGACCGACTTCAGGCCTTCGTCGGAACCGAGCTGGCCCGGCGACTCCAGCTCGAGCCCGGGGACCGCATGGTCATCACCGCCCAGACGGCGGCGGGAGAGGTGGAGGGTCAGCTGGTGCGCATCGCCGGCACCTTCCACACGGGTATCCAGGAGATGGACGAGGGACTCATCCACATCCCGCTGGCAACGGCGCGCTCGTGGCTGGGGGCACCCGGCGACCTGACGACGGTCGCTGTGCTCCTGGACAGCTCCTTCGACACCGAGGCGGCGGTGGCGGCGCTGGCCCGGAGCCTGGACGGCGACAGGGGCATCCGGGTGCTGGGATGGCGCCAGGCGTCCCCCGAGATGGACTCGGCGGTGCGCATCGACGACTACGGCGACTACATCTTCCACATCATCCTCTTCGCCATCATCGCCCTGGCCATCCTGAACTCGGTGCTCATGGCGGTCCTTGGACGGCGACGTGAGTTCGGCATCCTCCAGGCGCTGGGGCTCACCGGCGGGGAGACCGGGCTGGTGGTGTTCGGGGAGGGCCTCTTCCTCACCTTCGCAAGCGGCCTGGTGGGCATGGGGGTGGGGTTCGCCCTCACTTGGATCTTCTTCCGCGACGGCCTGGACTTCAGCGGCTTCATGGAGAACGGCATGACCGCGTCGGGGGGCATCATCGACCCGGTCATCATCCCCGTCTTCAGGTTCGGCCAGGTCGTCCTGAGCCTCGCGTCCATCCTCATCATCGGCACCCTCGCTTCCCTCTACCCCGCCTACCGCGCGTCCCAGCTGGACGTGGCCGAGGCCATGAAATTCGAGCAATGAACGACGCCACGACTTCCGTGCAGGCGGTCCGGACCGAGGACGTCTGGAAGATCTATCCCCAGGAGCCGAAGCCCGTGGAGGCCGTGCGGGGCCTCGACCTTGAGGTGGACACCGGGGACTTCGTCGCCATGGCCGGCCCGTCGGGGTCGGGCAAGACGACGGTGCTCAACCTCCTGGGCGGACTCACGCGACCCACCCGGGGACGGATCTGGATCGGCGGGCAGGACACCACCGCGATGAGCGGTCGGGAGCTGGCCCGACTCCGACTGGAGCACATCGGCTTCGTCTTCCAGGCCTACAACCTCCTCCCGGTGCTCACGGCCCTGGAAAACGCGGAGTTCACCCTACTGCTCCGGGGAATGGAGCCCGAGGAACGGCACCGGCGCGTCCGGCACCTTTTCGCCGAAATGGGACTGGAGGGCCTCGAGGACCGCCGTCCGGGCAAGCTCTCCGGCGGGCAACAGCAGCGCGTGGCCGTCGCGCGGGCGGTGGTCGGCGAACCTGCCCTCGTGCTGGCGGACGAGCCCACGGCGAACCTGGACTCCGCCACGTCGGCGGCGCTCCTGGACATCATGGACCACCTCAACCAGGAGCACGGCGTGACGTTCGTGTTCTCCACCCACGACCCCCGCGTCATGGAGCGGGCGCGGCGGCTTATCCGCCTGGTGGACGGACGCATCGAGAACGACGAGCGCAAGAACGGCAGCCGCGGAACTCCATGAGCGCCCGCCTCCCGCTCTGGGCGGTGGCCGTCCTCTGGTCCTGTCTCCAAACGGCACCGGCCACGGGACAGACCCTGGACGTCACGGGGTACGCCCTGGGCGTGTCCACCTGGGCCGACGACGGCCTGCTGGGCCCCGGAGGCGCCGCCCTGCTCGGTCGCTTCCGGATCATGCCCATCGTGAGGTCGGGCCCCTGGACGCTGGAGGCGGCCTACGAGCACGTCGTCTCCCGAGTTCCCGAGGGAGGCGGATTCGCCGTCACGACGCCCGGCGGGGCGTCGGCGTCGGGAAGCGACTGGCTGGGCGTGGACTGGAGCCTGGCTTCGTCGGCCCGGAGTTCGTGGCGTCATCGATTCGATCGGTTGAGCCTGGCCCTGGACGCGGGCCCGGTCTCCGTAACCGTGGGGCGACAGGCGATCTCGTGGGCCACCGCCCTGTTCCTCACGCCCGCGGACCCGTTCGCTCCCTTCGATCCGTCGGACCCGTTCCGGGCCTACCGCGGCGGAGTGGACGCGGTGCGCATGCGCGCCTTCACCGGGCCGTTCTCGGAGGTCGAGGCCGTGGTGCGCGCCGCAGAGACCACGGCGGGCGCTACCCTCACCGCGCTGGCCCGCGGACAGCTCTCCCGGGGCGGATGGGCCCTGGGCGGGTGGGCCGGGCTGCTCCACGACGAAGGCGCCGCGGCCCTGTTCGCCACGGGTGCGGCGGGATCCACCGCGGTGCGGGGGGAAATGGCGTTTCGGGAAGACCCGGACGGCGGTCCGCTGGTGCGCGCCACACTGGGCGCCGACCGCAACTTCCTGGTGGACGGACGCGATCTCTTCGCCGTCGTCGAAGTCCAGTACGACGGCTACGGCGCCGCGACGCCGTCGGATCTGCTGCGCGTGGCCGGGTCCCGCCCGTACGCCCGGGGCGAGATGCAGACGCTGGGGCGCTGGACGGGTGCGGCTCAGGCGAGCTTCCAGGTCCACCCTCTCGTGGGCCTCGACGGGCTGGTCCTGGCGGACCTGGGGGACGGGAGTGCCCTGGTGGGCCCGGGCGTGTCCTGGTCCGCCTCGTCCTCGGCGTCGCTCCGTCTGGGCTGCTTCCTGTCGGTGGGGGAAGGAGGGTTCGACGCCGCGGACGGGTTGCGGTCGGCCTACGGCTCAACCCCGACGGTGGCGTACCTCTCGCTCTCCTGGTTCTTTTGAACCCTTCCCGCCCCTTCCGGCGTACAAGTGGGTAAGGAGGATTCGTTCATGGCCAAGAACCAACGCCAGCATGCACCCCGGGACCGGAAGCACCCGTTCAAGGTTCCCGAGCCCCCCTGCACTCCCAAGCCCCCGAAGGTCCCGCCGCCTCCCACGCCGGCCAAGCCCTTCGACCGGGCGATTCCCGACCCGCGGCACTTCTTCAAGCCGGGGCGCAGGGGCCGTCACTAGGACCCCGAGCCACACGCTCGGTCAGGCGGTCGCGCCGACCTTCTCTCGGACGACCAGGGGCGGTGCGCCTCCTGCCCCGGGCTTCACGTTGTACTGATACCCGATCCAGATGAGGATCAGCCCGAGGAACTCCATGATGTAGAGGACCTCGGTATGGCCGAAGCGCGTCGCCGTTCCCCCGATCCCTGGCAGGAAAGCGCCGAGCGCGATGAACACGTTGCCGATGAACCTGTGGCGCGCGGTGGGATCCTTCCGGAAGCGCCAGGCCGACATGGCGGCGCCACCGATGAGGAAGATGGCGGCGTAGGTGTTGATGAACGGGCTGAAGAGTCTTGCCCCCCTCCACTCCATCACCCGGCCCGTGAGACGGTGCAGTTCCACCGCGTCGTAGTTGATGGGGCTGAGGATCACCACCGTCGACGCCACGACCACGGTCAGGATCAGAAGGGCGGACAAGCGGTTGGCGAGCTTGCGCGAGAACATCAGGTAGACGGTGCCCTGCGCCAGCGGTGCGCCTCCCAGAAGCGCGCCCGAGATGTACCAACTCCGGAACACCCACTCGTTCCAGCCGAACAGCGTGGTGAAGGCCTCGGTGAACGTACCGACGCCGAAGAGCAGGATACCCGCGGCCCACCAGAGCAGGTGCGGTCCCGACCGGCGCTCCTTCCATCGACGGAACACCACCGGAGCGAAGAGGAGGGCCACCAAGGTGGTGGCGATGGGGATGTAGGAAACGAAGGCAGGCATGGACATTCCTCTTGAAACGAAGAAGCGGGGGGGGGG
>DATHZE010000077.1:0-17268 GCA_035458765.1 Longimicrobiales bacterium | reverse complement strand
ATGGCAGAAAGAGATGGAGTCGTCCTTCCTCTACGAGGACACGCCGGACCAGAGGACGGCGGCAGAGGACGTGAAGCGGGACATGGAGTCAACGCGCCCCATGGACCGCCTCGTCTGCGGGGACGTCGGGTACGGCAAGACCGAGGTGGCCATACGCGCTGCGTTCAAGGCCGTCCAGGACGGCAAACAGGTGGCGGTGCTGGCCCCGACCACCATCCTCGCGGAGCAACATCGACACACCTTCGAGGAGCGCCTCGCCGACTACCCGGTCCGGGTCGGGGCGCTGAGCCGGTTCCGATCGGCCAAGGAGACCCGGGACCTCCTGGGGCAGGTCGCGAATGGCGAGGTGGACATCGTCATCGGCACCCACCGCCTCCTGTCCGAGGACATCTCGTTCAAAGACCTCGGCCTCCTCATCGTGGACGAGGAACAGCGATTCGGGGTGAAGCACAAGGAGCGACTGAAACGACTGCGCACGTCGGTGGACGTGCTGACCCTCACCGCCACGCCCATTCCCCGCACGCTGTACCTGTCGCTATCGGGAGTCCGTGATCTTTCCCTGATCCGTACCCCGCCTCGGGACCGCATGCCGATCTTCACCCACGTGCTCCCATGGACGGACCAGATCCTCCAGGAGGCCCTGCATCGGGAGTTGGACCGGGGCGGCCAGGCCTTCTTCCTCCACAATCGTGTGGAGACCATCTACACCATCGCCGAGGAAGTCCGCGCCCTGGTACCCGAAGCCAAGGTGGCGGTGGCGCATGGACAGATGAGCGGCCACGACCTGGACCACGTCATGACGGCCTTCGTGGACGGCGAGGTGGACGTGCTGGTCTGCTCGTCCATCATCGAGAACGGACTGGACGTACCCAATGCCAACACCCTCATCGTGGACCGGGCCCATCAATTCGGGCTGTCCCAGTTGTACCAGATCCGGGGTAGGGTCGGACGCTCCGACCGACGAGCGTACTGTTATCTCCTGGTGCCCGAGACTCTCTCGGAGGATGCGGACCGCCGCATGCGGGTGATGGAGCACTACACGGAGCTCGGGAGCGGCTACTCCGTCGCCCTCAAGGACCTGGAGCTCCGGGGAGCGGGCAACCTCCTGGGTGCGGACCAATCCGGCTTCGCGCACCAGGTGGGCCTCGACGCCTACCTGAGACTCCTCGAGAAGACCGTCGAACGGCTCCAGAAGGGAGAGGAACGAGAGGAGTACCCGGACCCCGACGTCTCCCTGGCGGGACCCGCCTACCTACCGGAGGGGTATGTGGATGATTCAGGACAAAAGCTCCACCTTTATCGGCGGCTCTCGAAGGTGCGCAGCCGTGGTGAGGTGGACGAGTTGGCCAGGGAGATGGTTGACCGTTTTGGGAGCTTGCCGGAGGAGGTCCGGCGCCTCCTGGACGCTGCGGTCATCCGCGCCCTGGGACGCGAGGTGGGGGCTGAACGTGTCCTGGTGCGGGACCGTTCGGCGCGCCTGACCTTCCGGCCGGGGGTGGTACCCCGCGTGGCCGCCATGGACGGGCCGCTCAGGCAAAGGCAGGTGGAAGTCGAGGTGCGCCGGATGGAGCCCCTCTCCCTGGTGCTCACGCAGGTGGGGGTGGCGCCCCTTACAGATACGTTGATGGTGGCTCTGGATGCACTGCGCGCCGCGAATGCGGCGGCATGACACCCGGCCGATCTATGGATTCACTTGGAGACGTTACGAGATGAAGAACTGCCGGATGCTGTCGGTGTTGGCTGGCCTCGCCCTTCTGGCAGCCTGCGGGGGCGAACAGCCGACTGAAGGTGTTGTCGCCCGGGCCGGAAAGCAGGACCTCACGGTGGACCAGACGGTCCAACTTCTGGTGGACCAGGAGAACTTGCCCAACCAGGTGGAGGTAGTGCGGGCCCTGGCGGACCTGTGGGTCGACTACACCCTGTTGGCCAGCGCGGTGGCGGCTGACTCCACGCTCGGCTCCTTGAGCCTCGAGCCGATGGTCCGCCAGCAGTTGGAACAGGAGATGATCTTCCAGCTCATGGACTCGGTCATCCAGGTCGACACGGTCATCACCGACGAGGATCTCCGGGTCGCCTACGAGCAGGAAGCCCCCGATGCCGTGATCGGCGCTCGCCATATCCTCCTGTCGTATCCGCAGCAGGCGACCCAGGCGCAGCGGGATTCGGTGCGCGCGACACTCGACGGGATCCGGCGTCGTGTCGTGGCAGGCGAGCGCTTCGACGCCCTGGCCCGCCAGTACAGCGAGGACCCGGGGAGCGCCGCCATGGGTGGTGATCTCGGAACCTTCGGGCGGGGAGAGATGGTGAAGCCCTTCGAAGACGCGGCCTTCGCGCTGCAGCCGGGGGAGATCAGCGACATCGTGGAGACCCCCTACGGGCTCCACCTCATCAAGGTGGAGAGCAAGGAAGCTCCCGGCTTCGACCAGGTCAAAGAACAGTTCCGGTCCCGCGCCCAGAACCAACGCGTGCTCCAGGCCGAGTCCACCTACGTGGCTGGGATCGAAGCCGCGTCCAGCCCCGAGGTCACCGAGGGCGCGATGGGGGTGGTGAAGGAGATCGCCAAGGATCCGAGCACCCGCCTAACGGCTCGTGCAGCGGACCGGGCCCTGGTGTCCTTCCAGGGGGGCGCGTTCACCGTGGGGGAATACCAGAACCTCGTGCAGGGCCAACCACCGCAGTTCCGGGAGTCGGTCCAGGGCGCTACGGAGGAGCAGATCCACAACTTCCTGATGGGCGCCGCGCAGCGGAAGCTGCTGGTCGCGGAGGCCGCGAAGGCAGGCATGGAACCCACTCAGGCGCGGGTGGATTCCCTGGTCACCGAAGCCCGGCGCCAGATCCTGGAGGTAGCTGACCAGATCGGGCTCCGTAGCCTGGACCGCGCACCGGGTGAAGCCGTGGCTCCGGCCGTGTCCCGGGCCGTCGATCAATCCCTCCAGGACGTGCTCACCGGGGCGGCCGACGTGGTCCCCCTGGGCCAGCTGTCGTTCCAGCTCCGTCAGAGGACGCAGGTCCAGATCTTCGATGCAGCGTTGGGGCAGGTGGTGCTCGAAGTGGGGCGGATCCGAGCGACCCGCAGTCCGGCGCCGGCTGAAGCCGGCCCTCCTTCCGCCGACACCGTGGGGAACTGACCAACATGGCAGGGTTAGGACGGACCATGATGCTTCGACGCGTTCTGCTCATCGCCAGCCTCGCCGGCGTGGCGTCTCCTGCGCGGGCCCAGGTGGTGGGGCCGGACTCGGACCTCGTGGACCGGGTCGTCGCGGTCGTCGGCGACTCGGTCATCCTCCTCACCCAGGTGCAGGAGGAGGTGGAGCGGATGCGAGCCCAGAACGCGGCATCGGTCCCCACCGATCCTTCGGGACTCCAAAGCCTCTACGGCGAGGTGGTCGATACCTGGGTCAACCGTCTCCTGGTGATCCAGGCTGCGGCCAAGGACTCCCTGATCCAACTGGACGACGAGCGGGTCGAAGAGGTCCTGAACCAGGAGATGAACCAGCGGGCTCAGCAGTTTCCCGGTGGTCAGCCCGCCCTTCAGCAGGCCCTCACGCGGGAAGGCATCACGCTGGCGGAGTACCGGGAGATCCTGAAGAACCAGATCAGTCAGGAACAGCTCCAGCAGATGTACGTCCAGAGGCGACTCCAGGACGCCCCGCCCATCGAGGTGAGCGAGGCCGAGTTGCGCGCGGCGTTCAGTGAGGCACAGGCACAACTCCAGCAACGTCCGAAGCTCATTACGTTCGAGCAGGTCGTGATCGCTCCGTCGCCTTCCGACTCCGCCAAGGCGGTGGCCCGCGCCAGAGCTCAACAGATCCTGGACAGCATCCGTGGGGGCGCCGACTTCGAGGAGTTGGCGAAGACTTCCTCGCAGGATCCGGGCAGCGCGGAGAATGGCGGAGACCTGGGGTGGTTCCGCCGAGGTGCCATGGTCCGGGAGTTCGAGGACACGGCGTTCGCCCTCATGGACGGTCAGGTGAGCAACCTGGTGGAGACCGAGTTCGGATTCCACATCATCAAGGTGGAGCGATCCCGGGCGGGAGAGCGCAAGGGGCGACACATCCTGATCCGGGCGGACGTCGGACCCGGGGACACGGAACGGGCCAGGGCTCTGGCGGACACCGTCGTCCGGATGGCGAGAGAGGGAACGTCCATGGCGGAACTCTTCACCCGCTACTCCGACCCCCTGGCACCCGACACACTCACCGTGTCCTACGAGCAGTTGGCCCAACTGCCGCCGGGATACGAGGCTCTGCAGAACGCGGCCGACGGGCAGGTGGTGGGTCCTCTGGAGTATGACACCGGCCGCGGCGAGACGCGCTTGGCCGTCGTGCGTGTCCGTCAGACCCGGGAGGCCGGCGAGTACACGTTCGAGGACGTGAAGGCGCAGTTGGCCCAACAGGTCCAACGGACCAAGCAGCTCCAACGGATGTTGGACGAACTGAAGGCCAAGACGCACATCGAAATCCGGATGTAGTCGGGGTGGCCCCGCCGTCGCTCCCCGTGGACCGCACGGCTCTGGCCGTCACTCTGGGGGATCCCAGGGGTATCGGGCCCGACGTGGCATTCCGCGCGGCGCGGAGCCTCGCGGCGGAGGATTCCGACGCACGTCTCGTGTTCGTCGTGCCCGAGGGGTCGGACGTGCCGACCTCCCTCGGTTTCCCCACCGACCACGTGGCCCAGTGGGATGGATCGGAGGCGGATGCCGGCCGCGTCGCCGCGGAGTCCATCGAGCGAGCCGTGGCGCTTGCCGCGGGCGGCCACGTCGGGGGCGTCGTGACTGCCCCCCTGCACAAACCGGCGCTCCGTGCCGCCGGATGGGACGTCCCGGGCCAGACCGAGATGCTGCAGGCCCTCTGCGGCGTTCCCAACGTGGGGATGCTCATGGCGGCGGAGCGTACGCGATTGGGCGGGCCCCTGAGGGTACTCCTGGCGACGACCCACCTGCCCCTCAGGGACGTGGCGGACCGGGTGACCGAGGACCTCCTGGTGGCGCAGGCTCGTCTGCTCTGGGACGCGCTCCGGAACGACTGGGGCATCGATGCGCCTCGGATCGCCATTTGCGCCCTGAATCCACATGCGTCGGATCAGGGACTGTTCGGCGACGAAGAGGACCGCGTATTCAGGCCCGCCGTGGAGCGACTCCGGGCCGAGGGAGTAGCCGTGTCCGCCCCCCTCCCCGCAGACACCGTCTTCAGACGCGCGCTCGCCGGAGAATTCGATGCGGTGGTAGCCCCCTATCACGATGTCGGCATGGCTGCCTTCAAGACGGCATCGTTCGGGACCGGGGTGAACGTGACGCTGGGCCTTCCCATGGTGCGCACGTCCCCTGACCATGGTACGGCCTTCGACTTGGCGGGGTCGCCCGGCAAGGCGGACTCGACCTCCATGTTCGAGGCGCTGCGTCTGGCACGGATGTTGGCCCTTCGGCGCTTTGACATGCGTCGAGGCGATGTCTAGCATCCGGTACATGGCGGACCGCCCAGTCCCTTTGCCTACGACCCGGTGATCAAGCTCACGAACGTTTCGCGAGAGTTCCCCAAGCGCGGGTACGCGCTGCGGGACGTTTCTTTCCATGTGAAGAAGGGGGAGTTCGTCTTCCTGACGGGACATTCCGGTTCGGGAAAGTCCACCACCATGCGGCTCGTGCACATGGCGGACCGCCCGACCTCCGGGGAGGTTCGGGTGACGGGGTACTCTTCCGAGACCCTGTCGGATCGCGAGGTCTGGAAGCTCCGCAGGCGCGTGGGTTACGTGTTCCAGGACTTCCGGCTGCTCCCGGGACGGTCCGCCCAGGAGAACGTCGCATTCGCCCTCGAAGTCACGGGAACGCCTCAGAAGGACATCGCGCCCAGATCCCAGAAACTCCTCGGGCAGGTGGGGCTTTCCACCAAGTCGGGCGCCCTGGTCAACGAGCTTTCCGGCGGCGAACAGCAGCGTGTCGCCGTCGCCCGATCCCTGGCCAACGACCCGTTCGTGCTCCTGGCTGACGAGCCGACCGGGAACCTCGACGAGCGGGCCACGCGCGGGATCATGGAGACCTTCTGGGACATCAACGCCAAGGGGATGGCCGTGCTCATGGCGACCCACGATCTGGAGTTGGTGCGCAGGTACCCGCAGGCCCGCGTCCTGGAGTTGGACAACGGTCGGCTGGTCTACGACTCACAGGGCGCGTAACGGCCATGTACGCTCTTCGCGAAGCCTTGGCCGCGTTCCGACGCGCACCGGTCCTCACCGGACTCTCCGCCGCCATGGTGGGGCTGGCGCTCTTCGTCGTGGGACTTTTTTCGCTGGCCGCGTACAACCTGCGTCTGGCCTTGTCCTCCATCGAGGAGCGGGTCGAGATCGTGGTCTATCTCCGCGACGACACCCGGCAGAGCGAGATCGACCTGGCGCTGGGCGAGCTCGCCGACATCGGCGAGGTGGCGAGAGTCAGGTACGTCTCGAAGAGAGAGGCCCTGGAGCGGGCGCAGCAGGACCTCCCGGAGTTCGGGGATCTCTTCGCCTCGACGGACGTGAATCCGCTCCCTCAGTCGCTGGAGGTCGAGCTTCGACCCGGGGCCCGCACGACCGAGGCCATGGAGCGCATATCGGCCGCCGCTTCGGTCTACCCCTTCGTCGAAGACGTGGAGTACGGCCGGGAGTGGGTGGACAAGCTCTTCACCCTCCGTCGGGTGGGAGCGGTCTCCACCGCGGTCCTGGGGGGAGCGTTCTTCATGGTGGCCGCCCTCATCATCGGGACGGCGTTGCGCATCGCCATCTTCGCCCGCCGCGACGAGATCTACGTGATGAGGCTGGTGGGCGCCAAGAACGGATTCATCCGGCGTCCGTTCCTGCTGGAAGGCGCCATGTCGGGCTTTCTGGGGAGCCTTCTCGCTTGGCTTCTCACCTACGTCACCTATCGCGGCGTCTACGGGTACCTGTTCGCCGTCGCCTGGATTCCATCCTCGTGGATCGCGGGTGGAGTCCTGGGTGGCATGGCTTTCGGTGTCCTCGCCAGCGGTCTCGCCATCCGGAGACACCTGAGGGAGGTGTGACGGTGCGTCCTGGCGCCCTGGTTCGCCTCGCTTCGGTGGGCCTATGCATCGCGGCCGCCGCCGCGTCCGGGCTGTCGGCCCAGCAGGCGGACATCCGTCGGGAGATCCTGGAAAGCCAGCGTCGTCTCGAGCAGATCCGTGCCGAGCGCGCCCGCCTCCAGGAGGAGATGGCCGGGGTCCAGATCCGGGTGCGCGACGTCTCGTCGGAGCTGGCCAACGTGGAACGGCGCCTGTCGGCGTCTCGCTCCGTGTTGGCGGAGATCCAGTTCCAGGCTGACGCCACCGCCGAACAGATCTCCGAAACGACCCGGGACCTTCTCCAGACCCGGGAGCGGATGTCGGAGAGCAAGGCCATTCTCAATCGCCGCCTCCGGGACATCTACAAGCTGGGACCCCTGCACACGGTCCGCGTCCTTCTGGGTGCCTCGTCCTTCACCGACCTGGTGAACCGATATCGGTACCTGCGCCGGGTCGCCAGCTTCGACCGCGCACTGGTGGAACGGGTGGCGAAGCTGGAGGGTGATCTCACGGCGCAGGACGAGGAACTCAAGCAGCGCATGGCCGAGCTCGGAAGCCTGCGCCAGAATCGGCTTGGCGAAGTGGCCCAACTCCGGGCCATTGAGACCGAACGCCAGAACGCCCTCAAGGAATTCCGGCAACGAGAGCAGACGACCCGCACTCGGCTCGAGATCCTCGAGCAGGACGAGGTCCGGATGACGGGACTGATCGACGACCTGGAGCGCCGCCGCCTGGAGGAAGAGCGCCGCAGGGCAGCCGCGACCACGACCCCGACCGCTCCGGCGACCACGCTGGCCGCAGCTGACGCCGGTTCGCTGGATTGGCCGGTGGAAGGAGACGTCATCTACCGATTCGGGCGGGAGCGACGTCCCAACGGATTGGTGCTGCGGTGGAACGGAATCGGAATCTCCGCCCCTCCCGGCTCGCCCGTTCGAGCCGTTCGGGGTGGGCGCGTCGTACTCGCGGGTCCTTTCGAGGGATACGGTCCCACCGTGGTGCTGAGCCATGGCGACGGCGTGTATACGCTGTACCTCTACCTCGAAGACATCGGCGTGGTGGAAGGGCGGGACATCGAGGCGGGCCAGGTGGTGGGAACGGTGGGCGGGGGCGATACCCCGGAAGGTCCTCACGTCGAGTTCCAGATCAGGGCTCCGGTGAACGGAAGCGCGCCTCAGGCCCAGGATCCCCTGCAATGGCTCAAGCCTCGGGCAGTCCGGTGAGCCAACTGCACCCCTTGGTGGGTCACGAGAACGTTCAGCAGTCCCTTGCCAGGGCCCACGCCAAGAACGGCCTTCCGGCCTCGCTTCTCATGCACGGCCTTCAGGGCGTGGGCAAACAGCGCCTGGCGCTATGGACGGCCCAGCTCCAACTCTGCACCGCCCCCGGCGAGGGTGGGCCATGCGGGATCTGCAAGTCGTGCCGGATGGCGTTGACGCTGGAGCATCCCGATCTCCATTGGTACTTCCCGTTGACCCGACCCAAAGGAGCCAGCGGCGACCGTCTGGCCGACGCCCTCCAAGAGGCCCGCTGGGAGGCGTTGTCCGACCGTCGCGCCCAACCCCTTCGGGCGAGCCATTCCGAGGAGGTCCGGGGACTGTACCTGGGCCTCATCCAGGGACTTCGGCGCCAGGCACACGTCCGACCCACCATGTCCCCCGTGCAGGTGTTCATCATCGGCGAGGCGGAGTACCTCGTTCCCCAGGAGGCCAGCCCGGAGGCGGCCAACGCCATCCTCAAGCTTCTGGAGGAACCGCCTTCCGGCACCCGCTTCATACTCACCTCGGGGGAGCCCGGTCGACTCCTGGCTACCATTCGATCCCGCGCGGTACCCCTCCACGTGGCGCCGCTCCCGCGGAAACAGGTCGCGGCGTTCCTGGAAGAGCACCGTTCGGTCGACGCCAGGACCGCCAGGTGGGCCGCGGATCTGAGCCAGGGGTCCATCGGCAGGGCCCTCGGCTTCCTCCAGGAAGCCAAAGGCGAACGAGGCCCCCTGGAGGGCAAGCGCAGGGACGCCCTGGCCATCGTGGAGTCGGCGCTGGCCCCGGGGCGGGCCGCGGGGTACGGCGTCGCACTCTCCCATCCCCCCTCCGGCGCGCGAGCCCTCGTCGAACTCTTCGCCTTCGTGGAGGAATGGCTCCGCGACGTGGCGGCCGTGGCCGCCGGCGCCGAGGACGGCGTCCTCAGCCAGGACGCCATCCCCCACCTGCGGAAGCTCGTGGAGGCGGCGGCCGTCGAGGCGTCCGATGTCGCCGTGGCCCTCCCGGCCGTGGAGGAAGCCCGTCAGCTGGCACGGGGCAATGTGAACCCACAACTCATCGTCTCGGGTCTGGTGCGGCGCCTCCGGCGTTCGCTGCGGCCTTCACCCACCTCCACCGGGAGATCTCGATGACCGACGAAGGCCTGACGCACCTCGACCCCGAGGGCCGTCCCCGGATGGTGGACGTATCGTCCAAGAACGTCACTGCTCGGACGGCGGTGGCCGAGGGTCGGATCGTGATGGCTGCCGAGACCCTCGACCGTATCCGCAGCGGTCAGACGCCCAAGGGAGACCCCCTGCAGGTGGCCCAACTCGCCGGCATCATGGCGGGCAAGCGCGCCGCGGACCTCATTCCGTTGTGCCACCAACTTCCGGGGGCCAGCATCGAAGTGGAATTGAAGCTGGACGATGCGCTTCCCGGGGTCGTGGCCCAGGCCACCGCCCGCATCGCCGGGCAGACCGGCGTGGAGATGGAAGCCCTCACGGCCGTATCGGTCGCCCTCCTCACCGTCTACGACATGTCCAAGGCCGTGGACCGCGGCATGCGCATCGAAGGTGTCCGCCTCCTCCACAAGGACGGGGGAAGCAGCGGTCTCTGGAGCGCCTAGGGGGCAGCTTACTACGATCCCGGGCGCGCTCGGGGCGCGATGGGAACGGTGAGGCGTTGGCCGATCTGGAGCCGACGGGGATTCACACGGGGATTTGCGGCCTGAAGTTCCCGCAGGGGCACGCCGTAGCGGCGGGCGACGTGGGACAGCGTCTCCCCCCGGACGATCTTGTGCTCCACGAAGGTCACACGCTCGCTGGGAGGGATCTTCGCGTAGTTCTCCCCGAACGCACCTCCTCGACCCGCGGGGACCCTCAGGGTGGTCCGGCGTCCCGGCGGAGTGATCCCCCGCACCACTTCCGGGTTGAGGCGCTCGATCTCAGCCTGGGGCGACTCTGCCGCTTCCGCCACCACGTCCAGGGTCGTGGCATCGGGCACCACCACCTCGTCGAAGTGGAACCCCAAGGTGTCCGCAGGAACGTCGAAGCCGTGTGCCGTCGGGTTCTGGGCCACGGCCGCGGCCGCAATGAACTTCGGGACGAAGTCCCGGGTCTCCCGGGGCAGATGAGGCCGGATGGCCCAGTAGAGCGAATCGGACATCGGGGCCAGCGGCGCGTACCGGTCCAGTGTTCGCTGGACGCGATAGGGTCCGGAGTTGTACGCCGCCAAGGCGAGGAACCAGGACCCGAACTGCTCCCGGAGGGTCCGTAGAAAATCTCCGGCAGCCTCAGTGGACTTGAACGGGTTGCGACGCTCGTCCAGCAGGGGACCGACCCACATTCCGTACCCCGTGGCCGTAGGGGCCATGAACTGCCACAGTCCCGCCGCGCTCGCCCGACTCACGGCCTTGGGGCTGTACCCACTCTCGATGATGGGAAGGTACCGGAGCGACGGCGGCAGCCCTCGCCTCGCGAGCGCAGAGTCCACGGTGGGGGAGAACCTCTGCATCCGGTCCAGATACTCGGGAAACCACCGCGCACCCGTGGTTCGCCAGAAGACGACCCAACGCTGGACCTCGCGTTGGAATTCCGGATCCCTCATGAGCGGGGAGCGGAGAATCTCGTCGTACACCACGGGGCCGGGCTCGGGTAGCACCGCCCAGTCGCGCTCCACCAGCACGGCAGGAGAGACGTCGTCGAGCGTGGGTGCCGCAATCGGGGGTGGGGCTTGGGGCGGAGATACGCCGGCACAGGCGGCCAGCAGCACCACCATCGCCGACGTCGGAATCCGTCCTCGTCGCACCGGCTAGTCCCTGGTCAGCGAGGCCATGCCCGAGATCAGACGACGATGTCGTCCACGGCCGCCAACAGGCGGTCGACGCTCTCGTGGGTGGCGCCCGCACCCATCAATCCAATCCGCCAGATCTTGCCCTTCGCAGGCCCAAGCCCACCCCCGACCTCGATGTCGAACCGCTCCAGGAGGGCCTTCCTGAGGGGAGCCTCGTCCCTGCCACCCGGAAGCGCGGCCGAGGTGAGCTGGGGGAGACGGTGCCCTTCCTGGGCGAACAACGAGAAGCCCCGCTCGAGCAGCGCAAGCTGTAGGCGTCCTCCGACTTCGGCGTGGCGCCGGAATCGAGCCTCGAGGCCCTCCTCGTCGACCATCACCAGCCCCTCGTGGAGCCCATACATCATGTTGATGGGAGCGGTGTGGTGGTACTTGCGTTCGGACCCCTCCCCCACGTAGTCGGCCAGAAGCCCCGCATCGAGGTACCAGCTCTGGCATGGTGAGACGCGTCCTCGGATCCGCTCGACCGCCCGCGGCGAGAACGTGAGTGGGGCCAGCCCCGGAGGAACCCCGAGGCACTTCTGGGTGCCGGAATAACAGACATCGATGTGCCGGGCATCGACCTCCACGGGTACCCCCGCGAGAGACGTGACCGTGTCGACGAGGAAGAGCGTCTCGGTCCCGGACAGGTGGGCCCCGACTGCATCCAGGGGTTGGTGCACCCCCGTCGACGTTTCGGCATGGACCATGGCGACGACCCGGGCATCGGGATGCGCTCGGTGGGTCTCGATCATGAGCTGCTCGTCCACGACCCTGCCCCACTCACCCTCCACCGCCACGACTTCGCAACCGATGCGGCGAGCCATGTCGGCCAGCCGGCCACCGAAGACGCCGTTGATGCCGATGATGGCCTTGTCTCCGGGTTCCAGCACGTTGACCATGGCCGCCTCCTGGGCGGCCGAGCCCGTCCCGGAAACCGGAAAGGTCAGGTCGTTCCTGGTGCCGAACGCCCTGCGCAACCGGGCGTTGACGTCGTCCATGATCGCCAGGAACTGGGGATCCAGATGGCCCACCGTCGGACGGCCCATCGCCTCCAGGATGCGCGGGTGCACGGGCGAGGGTCCCGGTCCCAGAAGGAGGCGAGGGCGGATGGGAAAGGGATTGCTCATGGTGTCTCCGGGTCTCGGCCGAAGCCGCTACATGCGATAATTGGGCGCTTCGCGGGTGATGGTCACGTCGTGGGGATGGGACTCGCGGAGTCCACCCATGGTGACGCGCAGGAAGTGAGCCTTGCCGCGCAGCTCTTCCAGTGAGGCGGCGCCACAGTATCCCATGCCGCTGCGCAAGCCACCGACAAGCTGGTAGATGGTGTCCGACACCGGTCCCTTGTAGGGCACCCTGGCCTCGATCCCTTCGGGCACGAGCTTGCGTCCGTCCTTCTGGTCTTCCTGGAAATACCGGTCCGCCGAACCCTCCTCCATGGCCGAAAGCGAACCCATGCCGCGCACGGTCTTGAAGCGGCGACCCTCGAGGAGAAAGCTCTCCCCGGGGGACTCGTCGGTCCCGGCGAACATGGACCCCATCATTACCGATTCGGCCCCGGCAGCCAGGGCTTTCACGATGTCTCCGGAATACCGGATGCCACCATCGGCGATGACGGGGACCGTCCCGTCCAGACCGTCCACCGCATCCATGATGGCCGTGAGCTGTGGGAGCCCGACCCCCGTTACCACCCGGGTGGTGCAGATGGAGCCCGGGCCGACGCCCACCTTCACCGCATCGGCGCCGCGCTCCACCAGCGCGAGGGCAGCTTCGGTCGTCCCCACATTCCCCCCGACCAGCTCGATGTCCGGGAAGCGCTCCCGCACCTTGGCGATGGCCTGCAGAACCCCTTCCGAGTGACCGTGGGCCGTATCCAGCACCAGGACATCCACTCCGGCATCCACGAGACGCGCGGCACGCTCCAGGTCCTTTCCCGCGGCACCGATGGCCGCCCCGACCCGTAGGCGGCCGTGCTCGTCCTTGCAGGCGTTGGGGTACTGCTGACGCTTGAAGATGTCCTTCACGGTGATGAGACCCCGGAGCGTACCCTCCGCATCGACGACGGGCAGTTTCTCGATGCGGTGCTGGTGAAGGAGCTTCCTTGCCTCGTCCAGCGTCGTGCCCACCGGCACGGTGACGAGGCCGTCCGACGTCATCACGGCGCGGATGGACTGAGTCAGATCCGTCTCGAACTGCAGATCACGGTTGGTGACGATTCCCACGAGACGCCCCCCACTCTCCACGATCGGCACGCCACTGATGGAGAAGCGCGCCATGAGCTGGTGAGCGTCCCGGAGGGTGGCCTCGGGCGTGAGCGTGATGGGGTTCAGGATCATGCCGCTCTCAGAGCGCTTGACCCGATCCACCTCCTCGGCCTGCCGCTCCGGGGGAAGGTTCTTGTGGATGATCCCCAGCCCACCCTCGCGAGCCATCTGGATGGCCATCCGGGATTCGGTGACCGTGTCCATGGCGGCCGCCACCAGGGGAATCTGCAGGTTGATCTTCCGGCTGATCCGAGTCGAAACGTCCGTGTCCTTGGGGTGCACCAAGGAGTGGTTCGGTACCAGGAGCACGTCGTCGAAGGTGAGTCCTTCCTTTATGACTTCGCCCCGGCGTCTGGAACCGTCTTCCATCGTTGGCCTTTAGCTCTGGTCAGGAGTTGTTCGCCTAAAGCGCGCGCCCGCCCCCCGCAGGCCCCTGGGGGCGGCGGAGGGCGGGCGCAGGCCCGCTCGAAAGAGCGGCGAGTCGTACCATGGGAGAGGATATCCGAAGGTCGCCGGAGCGTCAACGCCCGTCGAAGACCTCAGGAACCGGTTCCGGGGCCCGGCTTTGCCCCCTTTCCGGCGGCACCCCCACCGACGGCCGGTGGGGCATCGGGGCGCTCCCCCTGCGCCTCGCCGGGGCCCTCAAACGCGTCCCCCAACTCCGCCAGGATCTGCTTGCCCGCCGAGGAAACCCCTGACAGAACGCGGTCCGCCGCCGAAATGAGCTGGAACGCCTCTCGGATCGTGCTCGGACTCACCGCCTTGCGGCGGAGCTTGTCCTCGAGGTTCTCGGCGAACTTCTGGAGCCCCGAAGCCTCCACGGCCGGAGAGCGGGTGTACTTCGATTCAAGAAACTCGATGAAGTCCAACACCTGATAGATCTGCTGATCAGGAAGACTCTCGATCTTGCGCAGCAGGCGCTGCCGAAGTGCGTCGTGCATGGTCGCCAGAGGTTGCGGATCGCGAAGGAGACCCCGAGGGTACGCGTATATTAGTCTAGTTGGATCTCGCCCCCCCCGCAGCGTCGGACCCTGGGGACCCATCTCTCTACCCGGCCCAGCGATCATGCCCTTCCTGCCCCTCCGCCCCGTGGCGGTCGATCCAGGCGCCGCCCAGACGTACGCTGATTGGCTGAGCTGGGTCGAAGCCGAGTTGGACGGTCCCGGCACCGATCGGTACGACCTCTGCCGGCGAATCCTGACCGAGGTGTACTATCCTCAACTCGTCGGAGTGGATCCCGGGACCCTCCCTCCAACCACGCGGGTGGCCCTGGCGCACATGGATCCCCGCAACGTGACCCTCGAGCCGGAGTACTACCAGGAAACCGACCTGGAGAAGTACGCCCAGGTGAAGCCGCTTCTGTGGCTCTGGGAGATGTTCGACCGGAGCCCCCTCGGGGAAAACGTGGACCTCGGGGTGCGGTTCCGGAGGATCCTGGCCAAACGGATCTTCCGGCGTTGCGGCGAGAACTTCAAGGCGTTCCCCTTCGTGCGTTTCTCCTTCGGGTACAACATGGAGGTGGGCGACGGGGTGGTGATCCACCGCCATGTCCTCCTGGATGACCGAGGAGGAATCGAGATCGGGGACGGATCGTCCGTGTCGGACTTCGCCAATGTCTATTCCCACACCCACGACATCGTGGACGGCCGCATCGTCCACACGCCGAAGACCATCATCGGGGCCGGCGTCCGCATCACCTATCATGCGACCATACTCGCCGGCACCACGGTGGCCGACGACTCCATGGTCGGCGCCGGGTCCATGCTCACCCGGGACACCCAGCCGCACTGGGTCTACGTCGGCGTCCCGGCGCGCCCGGTGAAGGAAAAATCGGCGGAGGACCGCGCAAAGAAGGCGCCTCCCACGCCCGACCCCTTCTCCGACGGGTAGGGGACCCTCGCTCGGGGGGTCACGGAGCCCCCAGGGGCCCCTCGGCCGCTGCCATCGAAGTCCCCGCCGGGGCTCCGTGACCCCCTATCGACCACGCCGGGGAAGGAGCTACGCTTCTTCCGATTCGTACTTCGCCTTCAAGGTCGCCACGACGTCGGGGTCGGCCAGGGTCGTCGTGTCTCCGCCCGTGCGCCCCTCGGCGATATCCCTGAGGAGCCGACGCATGATCTTTCCTGACCGCGTCTTGGGAAGATCGGCCGTGAATACCAGCATGTCGGGTTTGGCGATGGCTCCGATCTTGATGCCCACGTGGTTCCGAAGCTCCTTCATGAGCTCGTCGGTCCCGTCGAAGCCGTCCCGCAGCGTCACGAACGCGGCCAGCGCCTGACCCTTGATCTCGTGGGTCTTCCCCACCACCGCCGCTTCGGCCACCGCGGGGTGATCGACCAGGGCACTCTCCACCTCCATGGTCCCGATCCGATGACCGGCGACGTTGAGCACGTCGTCGACTCGCCCGAGAATCCACAGGTATCCGTCGCCGTCACGCTTCGCACCGTCGCCGGGAAAGTAGACTCCATCCCACTTGGACCAATACGTCGTGCGATACCGCTCCTCGTCCCCCCAGACGGTGCGGAGCATGCTGGGCCACGGAGACTTTATGGCCAGGTATCCGGCGCTGGTCTCGTCCCCCGCATCGTTGAGGATGACCGCTTCCACGCCTGGGAACGCACGCGTCGCGGTGCCGGGTTTGGTCTCGGTGATCCCGGGGAGGGGCGTGATCATGATGGCCCCCGTCTCGGTCTGCCACCACGTATCGACGATGGGACAGCGCTCGCCTCCGATGACCCTGTGGTACCACATCCACGCCTCGGGGTTGATGGGCTCCCCCACCGTACCCAACAACCTGAGGGACGAGAGATCCGACTTGTCGGGCCAATCCTCCCCCCACCGCATGAACGCCCGAATGGCCGTGGGCGCGGTGTAGAAGATCGTCACTCCATACTTCTCGCAGATCTGCCAGAAGCGTCCGCGATCCGGCGCGTCAGGCGCTCCCTCGTACATCAGAACCTGCGCGCCGTTCGCCAGTGGGCCATAGACGATGTAGGAGTGGCCCGTGACCCAGCCCACATCCGCGGTGCACCAGTAGACATCGTCGGCCTGGAGGTCGAACACCGCCTTGGTGGTGGCGTAGACCTGGGTCAGGTATCCACCGGTGGTATGCACGACGCCCTTGGGCTTCCCCGTCGTGCCTGAGGTGTAGAGGATGTAGAGGATGTCCTCGGCATCCATGACTTCGGCTGGACAGTCCGCCGCCGCGCCCTCCATCACGTCGTGGTACCAGACGTCCCGGCCTGCCTTCATGGCCGGGTCCACCTTCTCCGAGAGCTCTCCGCCCCGTCGTACGACGACCACGTGCTCGATGGTGGGCGAGTTCTTGAGCGCCTCGTCAGCGTTGGCCTTCAGGGGCACGATGCCCCCTCGACGCCATCCCCCGTCAGCGGTGATGAGGACCTTCGACTTCGCGTCGTTGTTGCGGTCTGCCAGGGATTCGGGGCTGAACCCGCCGAAGACCACCGAGTGGATGGCGCCGATGCGGGTGCACGCCAGCATGGCGATGGCCGCCTCGGGGATCATGGGGAGATAGATGGTGACCCGATCTCCCTTGGCGACGCCAAGCCCCTTCAGGGCATTGGCGAACTTGGAGACCTCGCGGTGAAGCTCGGCGTAGGTGTAGCTTCGTTCGTCGCCCGGCTCACCCTCCCAGACCAGAGCGACCTTGTTCTTCCGGGGCCCCTCCAGGTGCCGGTCCAGACAGTTGTACGAGACGTTGAGCTTGCCGCCCACGAACCACTTTGCGAACGGCGGATTCCAGTCCAACACCTTGGTCCACGGCTCGAACCAATGAAGCTCTCTGGCCCATTCGGCCCAGTATGCCTCTCGGTCCGCGGCCGCCCTGTCGTAGATGCCGGCGTCACCGACGACGGCGTCCCGACG
>DATHZE010000076.1:0-9584 GCA_035458765.1 Longimicrobiales bacterium | reverse complement strand
GCTCCTCCATGTGGAACAGGTCGGTGCGCTCGGAGCTGCGCCACCGCAGCCCTTCCACCACGGTGGTGGAGGGGCTCCGGTGGCGCAGCGACCAACGCACCGACCTCTTCCATATGGAGGAGCGCATCCGCGATGGCGTGGTCAAAGGAATCAAGCTGTACCCCGGGTATGATCTCTACGCCATCAACGACCCGTCCCTGGAGGCTGTCTTCCGCATCGCCGCCAAGCATGACGTGCCGGTCATGATCCACTGCGGAGACACGTACGCGAAGGGGGCGAAGGTCCGGCAGGCCCACCCGCTCCTGGTGGACGATGTGGCGGTGGACTATCCCGACGTGCGCTTCGTCATCTGCCACCTCGGGAATCCCTGGTTCCAGGACGCCGCCGAGGTTCTCTACAAGAACGACAACGTGTACGCGGACATCTCCGGGCTGACGCTCGGGGACTTCGACTACGAGTTCGAGCGCTACCTGGTGACCCGGGTGAGGGACATGATCGCGTACATGGGCGATCCGAGCAGGCAGCTCATGTACGGGAGCGATTGGCCGCTGGTCGAGATGGCGCCCTACGTGAAGTTCCTGGAGGGGCTGGACTTCCCCGAGGGCGCACGCGAGCACATCGCCTGGCAGACGGCCGCCGAGCTGTTCAAGATCGACGTGTCCAAGCTGGGCTAGTCAGCGCCGCTGATCACCCTCCGGCGCCTGTCGGCGCTGCAGCCCGTCGTCGAACGTTTCCTGGACCCGGGTGCTCGTCCGGTATGCGTCCATGACCCGGCGACCCGCCCTGAGCTCCTGGGTCACGTAGCCGAGAACAGCGTCCATGACGACGCCTTCTTCGGAGTCGGTTGCCCGGAAGCGGCGGCGGAACCCGCTGAGCGTCTCTTCGAACGCGGGCTCCTCCCACTCCTCCGGCGCCGCGTGGAGGCTCATGAAGTCGGCCAGAACTCCAGCGAACGAGTCGGGGGCGGGCCGGTGCCAGAACGTGACGTCCTTGCCCAGGGCCTCGACGGGGGCGGGCAGATAGAGCGTCGCTCCCTTGGGAACCTGACGGAACAGGGCCGGATTGAAGCGCTTCACCTCCCGTTCCGGGAGGCCGGTGCGGCGTGTGATCTCCTCCGTGGACAGCGTCCTCGAGGTCCTCAAGGCGAAGACCTTCTCCTGCGGTACGTTGGCCCGGAAGTCCTTCACGTTGGCCGCGTTCCCGAAGACCATCTCGGAGTAGAGGAACGACTGCGCCCCGAACGTGCCCACCACGGCCCGGTACCTCCTCGCGGAGATGGCTCGCAGGTCGCGCGCGAAGTCGGCGCCGGCGAAGTACTGGGTGCGAGTGTCTTCGGCGCCGAGACGGGTACCGTTGACCAGCACTTTCCCGACGTTGGCGATTCCCGCGTGGTGCTCCGAAAGTGCGGGAATGAACGAGCCGTACTTCGTGGCCAGAACCGTAAGGTACGCGGCGCAGTATGCCGCCTGGGTCGTCTGGTTCTGTATCTCGATGGGGTGGGGCGTCAGGCGGTCCAGGCGCGCCCAGTTCGGTTTCAGCCACTGGCACAGACCCAGGGCGTTGGCCTTGGAGCGAACCGTGCCGCTGAGGCCCGACTCCACGATGGCCTGGGCCAAGCCGATCTCCGCAGGGACTCCGAACCGCTCGTAGATGGCGGCCCACTCGTCCAGGAAGCCGCCGTACCGGGCGACGTTGGGAAGGAGGAAATCGCCCCGGGTGGCGTTGTGCACCACGGGGCCCACCGAATCCTCGAGGAGCTGGGCGACCTGGTCACGCCGTCGGGTGAGGCCCCTGTCCAGAGCCGACCCGTCCAGGAGGCGGGCCAGGGAGGGATCCTCCCATGTGCCGTTCTTCTTCCAGTCACCCTGGGATGGGAATCGTGCCAGGAGGCGCCCGTCCTCGAGGCTCCCGTACACGACGGCGCCGTCGGGCGTCGTCCAGATATACCGCCAGAACGGGTAGGCCGGGCGGAACGCGCTCAGCGCGGATACGTCCTCGGCGAGGCGTTCGTGCGCCAGGCGCAAGGCGAGGCTGGCCGTGTCCGATGGCGCCAGGTCTTGCGGAACGAGTCCTGGGCCCGCCCCGCACAAGGGTGCGGCGACGGCCAAGGATTGCACAATCACGAGGCCCGCGAGGAAGGCAGTTCGCACGGTGAGCGTTGGACGGAGGGTCTGACGGCTGGCGGCGGGGCAGTTCGATCCCCCCTTATCCATAATGGATAACGGCATGACCGCCGAGCAATAGGGCCGTGTGCCCTCCGCCTCCAGGGGGCTAGACCAGGAGCGCCGGGTGTCCGCCGGTGTGGACGAAGACCACCCGGTCGCCGGGCGGGATCTCGCCGCGCCGTACCCATGCCACCAAGCCGGCGGCGGCCTTTCCCGTGTAGACCGGGTCCAGGACGATGCCATGGGTGCGTCCGAAGAGGTCGATGGCCTCCCGGGCCGCCGGCGTGACCACTCCGTAGCCCCCTCCGATCTGGGTGTCGTCGCATTCCAGCGTGAAGTCGGTGAGGCGGCCGTCCCAATCCAACAGCGCCGCCCCGCCCCGGGCGAGGCGAAGGGTCTCGGCGCGCATGTCGTCCGCGGAGATGTCGGCGCTCACGCCTACGAGCGCCACATCCCTCCGGCCGAGCAGGGAGATGCCCAGGAGCAGTCCCGCCAGCGTCCCGCAGGACGAGGCGGACACGAACATCCATGTCCGTCCCACGGAACGAAGCGTCTCCAGCTGCTCCATGGACTCGGCAGCGGCCAGAGCGTAACCGAGGGTCCCGTCCGGAGTGGACGCTCCCAAAGGGACGATGAGCGGCCGGCCTCCGCTGCGGGAGATCTCCGCGGCCGCGGCCTCCATGGCCGGGGCCCGTTCTTCCCGGCTGGCCACCGTTCGGATCTCGGCGCCGAAGAGACGGTGCAGGAGCGCATTGCCTCGGGGATCCCCGGGCGCCTCGCCGTTCACCACCAGGATGCACCGTAGCCCGAGGTGCGCGGCGGCGGCGGCGGTGACCCGGCAGTGGTTGGATTGGGGTCCACCGGTGGTGATGAGATGCGTAGCCCGGGACAGGCGCTCCGGAGCCAACTCGAATTCGAGCTTGCGGACCTTGTTGCCCCCCAGGGCGAATCCGGTCTCGGCGTCCATCTTCACCTGGATCTGGTCAGGAGCCGCCCCCAAGGTCGCCGCCAGGTGCGAGGCCTGGACCATGCGGGTGGGGAGAGCGGCCAGCGGGGTCCTGGGCCAGGACCGCAGGCGCTCCAGTGCGGTGCTGTTCATGGCTTGCTCCAGGTACCGGCGCGTTCGGCAGCCGCCGCGATGGTGGCATGATGGATGTCGACGGTATCGTCGACATCTCGAGCGTACCCTCCCGACATGACCACGGCCAGAGGCACGCCGCGGGCGGCGCACGCGTCCAGCACCAGTCGGTCCCGCTCCGAGAGCCCCGCTTTCGTGACCGAGAGTCGGCCGAGGCGGTCGCCCTCGAACGGGTCCGCTCCGGCGAGGTAGAATGCCAGGTCCGGCGCATGCCCCAGGGCCGCGTCCAAGCCTCGCTGCACCGCGGAGAGATAGCGCCCGTCCGTGCACCGGTCCGGAAGCTCCAGGTCCAGGTCGCCCACCTCCTTGCGGAAGGGGTAGTTGCCGGCGCCGTGCACCGAGAGCGTGAACACGGAGTCGTCATGGCGGAAGATGGCGGCTGTGCCGTTTCCCTGATGCACGTCCAGGTCCAGGATCGACACCCGGGAAACCGACCCTTCGGCCTGGGCCGCGCGGACCGCCACCGCCACGTCGTTGAACACGCAGAATCCCTCGCCGCGATCCGGGAAGGCATGGTGGGTACCCCCCGCCATGTTGGCCGCAACGCCGTCCTGCAGGGCCGCCCGGGTAGCGGCCAGAGTCCCGCCGACGGAGCGCCGGGACCGTTCCACCAGACCGGGAGACCAGGGAAAGCCGATACGGCGAACCTCCTCCCGGCTGAGCGCACCCTGGGTGACCCGGGCGACGTATGCCGGGTCGTGGACGCGAGTGAGCTCCTCGTCGGTGGCGGCCTCGGGGACGGCCAGGGCGCACTGGCCCGAAGTGGAGATCCGTGTGCGCAATCGGCTGTACTTCTCCATGGGGAAGCGGTGCCCCGAAGGAAGGGGGAGCACGAAATGATCGCAGTAGAAGACGCGCACGGCTGTCGGGGGAACGGGAAACGTGGTCTTCGGTAACGGAAGGTGCGGACCGCGGCGGGCTACATTAGTGGATCCAGGAGAAACGAGGAAACGTTTGCCCAATCACAGACGGTGGCTCGTTGCCGGCTTCGTGTGGGCGTGTGGAGTCGCCGGAGCCATGCCCGCACAGGCCCAGCAGGGTCAGGTGCTGGGGCGCGTGCGCGACGACGAAGGGTCGGCAGTCTACAACGCCCGCGTGGAGCTCGCACAAGCCGGCGTGTTCGTGCGTGCGACGGAGACGGACCGCCTCGGCTTCTTCCGCCTCGCGGATGTGCCCCCGGGCGCCTACACCCTGCGCGCCGGTCGGCTGGGATATGGCCAAACCGCGCAGTCCCTGGGCGTCGGGCCCGGCGAGACGGTGGAGGTGGAGTTGAGCCTGCCCCGACAGGCCGTGGAGTTGGAGGGGATCACGGTAGGCGCCGAGCGGAGCCGCGAGCGCATCCGTTTCGAGGAAATAGGGGGTGCCACCATTCGCGAACTCGCCCTGGCCGACATGCGGCAGGTTCCTGGCGTCGCCGAAGCCGATCCTCTGCGCGCCGTGGAAGTGCTGCCCGGAGTGGTGTCGACGTCGGACTTCTCGGCGGGCTATCACGTGCGAGGTGGGGCCCAGGACCAGAATCTCATCCTGCTGGATGGCGTTCCCATCTTCAGCCCCTTCCATCTGGGCGGCTTCTTTTCGGTGTTCAACGCCGACATGCTGGACCGGGCGGAGCTCCAGTCCGGTGGATTCCCCGCCGAGCACGGAGGGCGGGTGTCCTCGGTGCTCCAGATCGAGACGGACCCCGGCGACGGCCGCTTCGCCGTGGATGGCGGTGTGTCGATGCTTGCTTCCCGGGTCGCGGTGTCCGGCGGTTTTCCCGAAGGGTTCGCCGAGGCTTTGGGCTACGGGAACGTGCACTGGAGGGCTTCGGCGCGGCGCTCGTACTTCGACTGGCTGCTCAAGCCCGCCTTCGACTTCCCGTACCACCTCCAGGACTTCCAGGCGGTGGCCGAGGGCTGGACGAAGGGCGGGGACCGGCTGCGCCTCACCGCGTACACCGGAGATGACGTCCTCGCCCTGAGCGGCCTGGACGACGAGAGCTTCCCCCTGCGCATCGACTGGGATTGGGGGAACGACCTCGTTGGGCTTCGATGGACCCACCCCCGCCGCGGTGGGGGTTCGTTGGATATCCGCGTGAACGGCTCACGGTACGCCACCGGTCTGACCTTTCCGGACTTCGGCGACACCGAGTTCCGGAGTCGCATCTCCCAGACGCAGGCCCGCCTGGACTGGGAGGGTCGGCCGACGCCGTTCCTGAAGATACGGACCGGCGTCAGCGCCGACGTCCTGTCGTACGACAATCTGGCGGAATCCGGCGGTACGGAGTTCGGCCGGGGGGTAGGGGACGGCTTTCTCGCCGGGTCCTTCGGTCAGGTCACCTGGTCTCGGCCAAAGGCCTGGTTGCTGGAGGGAGGCCTGCGCCTGGACGCGTGGTTTCCCGACCCTGGAGAGACCGCCCTGGAGGTGTCCCCGCGCCTGGCGGCGAAGCGGTTCTTCCACGACGGCGACTACGCCGTGAAGTTGGCGGCGGGCCGCTACACCCAGTTCATGCACTCCCTGCGTGACGAGGAGCTTCCCCTGGGCCTGGACCTCTGGGTCCTGGCCGGCGCGCGAGCGCCACACCTGGTGTCCGACCAACTCCAGTTCGGCGTGGAGGGGTACCCGAGGGAGGACTGGTATGTCTCCCTGGAGGCGTTCACCCGGTCCTTCGACGGGGTCGTCACCTTCAACCCAGGCGACGACCCCAACGACCCCCTGGACGACATTCTGTCCGGAAGGGGATCATCCTGGGGGAGCGACCTCCTGATTCGAAAAGAGGGGGGGACGGTCAACGGCTGGCTGTCCCTCTCGTTCCTCAAGGCGACCCGTACCTTCCCCGACCTGCTGTCTCCCTTTCAGCCAGCGCCGAGCGTCACGTATCCCCCCATCTTCGACCGGCGCATCGACGCGGACCTGGTGTTGCGGGTCCCCCTGCCCTGGGGCTGGGACGGCGGCATCCGCTGGAACGTGGGAACGGGCACACCCTACACCCGGGCTCTGGGCGCCTACGGCTCCTACTCGCCGCGGTTCGTCGAGAACGGTGGCCGCCTCAATTGGGACGGAGCCGACGCGGAGGGCGATGCGTTCGGCGGATACGCCGTCTTCCTGCAGGACCGGAACGCGTCGCGGTACCCGACCTACCACCGACTGGACCTCAGCGCTCGCAAGACCATCCGGAAGTCGTGGGGCACGCTGACCCCCTACGTGGACGTGCTCAACATGTACAACCGGCGCAACGTGCTCTTCTACTTCTACGAATACTCCGAAGTCCCCCCTGTGCGGTCGGGCGTCTCCATGTTCCCCTTGCTGCCCACGTTCGGCCTCGAGGTGCATTTCTGATGCCCGGAAGCGCCCGCGGAGGGATCGGACTGGGGGGAGTCCTGGCCGTGCTGGTCGGGGTCCTGGCGGGCTGTTCGCTGCAAGAGGTCACCTTGGTGGAGGCCGAGGACGTTGTGGTCGCGGAGGTGTACGTCGAACTGGTTTCGGCAGTCCCCGGAAGAGACCGACTCTCCGCGTTCCTGCACCGGACCCTGGAAGGGGGGACGGGGGCATCGCGACCCGTTCCCGGCGCGCGGGTCATCGTAACGCGCTCCGACGGCCTCTCCATCGAGTTGGCCGAGACGGCTTTGGAGACCTGCGTCGTGTCCCTCCCCGTGGATGGCACCGGTTCCTGCTATTGGGCGGCGCCGGAGCTCGCGGCGCGGCTCGAGCCCGGAGACGCACTGGAGGTGCGCATCGAACTGCCCGGCGGAGGGCTGTTGAGAGGCGCGGCGACGGTGCCCGGCGCATTTTCGCTCCTGACCGTGCCTACCGAGGCCTCCTGCACGGTGGAGCCCGCCACGTCCTTCGAAGTGCGCTGGACCCGCTCTCCGGGGGCGTGGGCCTACATCAACGAGACCCTCATCTCCGGTCTCCGCGCGGCGCTGGAGCCCCGTGGCATCGAGGTGGAGGAGGACCCGCTCTACCTCCTGGGGCTCGCCGTCTCGGCGGCGGACACCACCATCAGGTTCCCGTCGGAGTTTGGCGTCTTCGATCGGTTCGATCTGAATCAGGACCTGGCCCTGGTGCTCCAGCAGGGTCTTCCCGAGGGCACCGGAGCCGTGGTGTCCATCACCGCCGGAGAGCGGAACTACGTGAATTGGGCTCGCGGAGGGAACTTCAATCCCTCCGGCCTGGTCAAGATCCCGAGCCTGCGGGGGGACGGGACGGGGGTCTTCGCCGCCACGGTGTCGCAGACGTTCCGGGTCCTGGTGGCGTCTGCGGGAGAGGTGGAAGGCATCCCTTCCTGCGGAGGCGGCTGACGGTCCTAGGGCCGAGCCGCCGTCGTCGCTCGTTCGGCCATGAGCGCGCGCAGCTTGCTGACCACCAGGTCCACTGCCACGCGATTGTAACCGCCCTCGGGGACGACGAGGTCGGCGTGTCGCTTGCTGGGTTCCACGAACTCCATGTGCATGGGCCGGACGGTGGCCTCGTACTGGGCGATGACGGAGTCGGCGGTGCGGCCTCGCTTCACCACGTCCCGGCGGATGCGCCTGAGCAGACGCAGGTCTGCGTCCGTGTCCACGAAGACCTTCAGGTCCATGGCCGAGCGCAGCCGCGAGTCGGCCAACACGAGAATGCCGTCCAGGACCAGGAGGGGCGTAGGCTCCAGCGGCTCCACGCCCGGGGCGCGCGTGTGCGTGGAGAAATCGTAGGTCGGGAGCTCCGCCGGTCGTCCCGCGAGCAGGCACTCCACGTGGGCGACCATGAGCTCCGTCTCGAGGCTGTCCGGATGGTCGAAATTGACGGCCACCCGGTCCTCGAGGGGGAGGTGGGACAGGTCTCTGTAATAGGCGTCGTGGTGGATGACCGACGCGACGCCGGGGCCGAGGAGGCGACATACTTCCCGTACCACCGTGGACTTGCCGGAGCCGCTTCCACCGGCCACGCCGAGGACCACGGGGCGAGGCCGGGGCTCCATGGTCACCCTTCCGCGGGAACGACGTAGATGCGCCGGGCCAGGTCCGTGCGTACGGCGTGGGCGATCCCGGGCGTGTCACCGACCCGAACCTCCACCGAGTCGGGCCTGGCCTGTTCCGTCGCCACGATGATCCTCGCCCCCGGGGTGAGTCCCTTGGCTTCCATGGAACGCAGCCGCTGCGGGTCCTCGTCGCGCACGGCCCGGATGCGGAGTTCGGCGCCGGGGAGGGCATCGGCCAGCGTGGAGGAGTCCGTGACCTCGATCTCCCCTGCGCTTGTGGGGATCGGGGCTCCGTGGGGATCGTGGCTCGGGAATTCCAGGGCCGCGGCCATCCGTTCCACCAGTCGATCCGAAGCCGCGTGCTCCAGTCGCTCCGCCTCTTCGTGGACGTCGTCCCAGGAGAACCCCAACCGCTCGCAGAGATAGGTTTCGATGATCCGGTGACGGCGAAGCACCCGCAGCGCCTCTCGGGCTCCCTGGTTCGTGAGGCGGACTCCCCGATAGGGGACGTGCTCCAGCAGGCCCGAATCAGCCATGCGCTTCACCATGCCGGTGACCGAGGCCGGCTGAACCGTGAGGACGTCGGCGATGGCGCTGGTGGAAGCCGGCTCCCCTTTCTCGGAAAGGCCATAGATGGCCTTGAGATAGTCCTCGGCGGACCGGGACAGGCGTGGCTGGGGCGCGGACGATGGCATGATGCTCAAGGTACCGTGGGCGGTGGGTTTCCGTCGACCCCGATCCGCGCTGTATGCTCCCTGCCGTCGTGGCGCCTCGTTCCCTGGTCGCGGCCGGGGGGAGACAGTCCGGAGTGACCTCTGTGAGAAGCCGGGACGGTGGTGTACTTTGGTGGACGAGTCGTGCGATCGCTGACGCTCCGATCCTCACAAACTTCGGTAGGGCATGAGTTCTGAGGACCAAGTACGTCCTTATCACGCGAAGGACGAGGCTCGCGGCCAGGAAGCCGCCGACGCTCTGGCCGCCGTGCTCCAGCACGTCGCGGACCGGGACAAGGCGGCCCAGGAGAAGCCTCCCCGCAAGCAACAGCCGAGGTGGATGCTCCCGTTGGGCCTCAACCTGGCTGTGCTCGCGGTCTATCTGCTCATCGCTCCTCCGCAGTTCGTAACGATCAACCCCATCGAGGCCCCCGAGCTTGCGAGCCGGGAGGAGTCCCTCCTTGCGGCGATGTATCTCCAGGCCCAGCGGATCGAGAACTACCGTATCGAGCACGGCGTGGCGCCGGCCGATCTGTCCGACGCCGGTAGCTTCACCCCCGAGATCCAGTACGTTCGGCGCGGTGACAACGAGTACCAGTTGGTGGCCACCGTGGGAGAGACCGCGGTTG
>DATHZE010000075.1:0-11518 GCA_035458765.1 Longimicrobiales bacterium | reverse complement strand
ACCCTGCTCTGGGGTTCGGATCGCACGGGTATCCCCAACATCCTGGCAGCCGAGGTGGATCCCGCCGCGGGCAGGGTGGGCGAGGTCCGCATGGCGACGCGCGTGCTCACCGGGGCCGCCTACCCGGCCGTGGATGAGTCGGGAGAGTATCTCTATTTCAGCGGCTATCATGCGGACGGGTGGAGCGTCGAACGTGTGGCCATGGAGCCCGCGTCGTGGCTCGCCGCGCCCCCGGCAGACGCTCGATTCGAAGCCCCTCCCCGCTCGCCGGCCATCCAGGACGCGCTCGCTCCCGGTGAGGTGAAGCCCTATTCCGCCTTCCCGACGCTCCTGCCCACCTACTGGGAGCCGCTCCTCCGCGAGGCCGTGCGCACCGGCGCAACCCGGACGGCGGACGGCGGCGTCGTGCGGAGCAGGGAGCTGCTGGGCCCGGCGCTGGGTCTCCAGACCGGCGGACGGGACCTGGTGGGACGCCACGCGTGGAGCGCCTTCGCAAGGCTACGAACCTCGGGTGATCATCCCGATCTGGGGGGCTCGTGGTCGTTCTTCGGTCTCGCCAACCCCATCGTGTCCCTCGGAGCGAGTCAGTTCTGGGGTGACGACGGTCCCCGTCTTGGGCAAGGCGCCGCCGACGCGCCCGTCGATACACTCTTCGTCCTCGAGCGGCGTCGGGCCGTGAGCGCGTCGGCGACCTTCCTCAAGCCCAGGTGGCGGAATGATCTGGCGCTGACGCTCAGTGCCGGAATGAGCTGGGAACACCGCGACCTGTTGGACAATGCCCTGGAGCCGACCGCCTCGTACAAGCTGAACCGGCCGGACAGCCGGTTCGGGGATTTCGGCGCGACGCTGTCGTACTCCACGGCGCGGAGCTACGCCTACCAGATGGGCGGCGCCGACGGGTTCGCGGCCCTGGTCCGAGGCCGGACCCGCAGGCAGATGTCCCTGCCGGACTCCGTCGTCGGTATGATGGGGAGCGACGGCTCCCTGGACGAGGTCCTCGCCCAACTCCGGATCTTCCGGTCGCTGGGAGGCCCGGGCTTCGCATCCCATGTCCTGGCCCTCCGGGGAAGCGCCGGCGTGGCGCGAGGCCCCGGGGCCGACGCCGGTCATTTCGAGGTGGGTGGGGCGTCGGGGGATACCGACAACGTCACGCGCCTGTCACTGATCTCGGGGTCCCCGCTGTTCTTTCCCGTCCGGGGGTACGACCCGTCGAGTCGCTACGGCTCCCGTGCCTGGTCGGCGTCCGCCGAATACCGCTTCCCCCTCCTGCCCGTGCACCAGGGCCTGGGTGCGTGGCCTCTGTACCTGAACCGGGTCATCGGCACCGTGTTCGCCGACGCGGGCAACGCCTGGGGGCCGGCCGTCGGCCCCCACGGTTTCCTCAACGGGCGGCGAGAGGCCATCGCTTCCGTGGGGGCGGAAATGACGGCGGATCTCCTCGCCGGATGGATCGTTCCCGCCCGGGTGCGGGTGGGGGCCGCCCACCCCCTCGTATCGGGCAGCGGAACGCACGTGTACGTGCGGCTCGGCCTCTCGTTCTGAGGGCACCCCCGGAGAAGATCCGTCCCTTGCGGAAACCCGAACAAATACCGAACTTAGGGTGTTCCGGCGGTGTCGCCTAGGCGACTGATTTCCGGAAATTCCGTTGCGACATGGGGTTCCGATGTATCGGTCCTCCGGTGTGCGCAGGACGCGCTTGACCCCAACATCCGGTAGGCCTAATATGCGTCCCGCCACAACATCTAGTGGCGTTCGCGGGCTTTCCACACGTCTGCGCGCGGCGGAAATGGGTTTTCGTCGTTTTTCAACCTGCCCTGCACAGGTTTTCCACGTTTTTGTCCACAGGAGTCCCAGCCCTATGCCGCGCGTTCACAAGCCCCGGCCCCCCCGTGAGTCCGTGATTTTCGATGACGTCGTGCCCGACGACATCCCGGCGGCCGAGCTTACGGAGAACGCGCGCATCGTCCTGGCCAAGCGGTACCTGAAAAAGGACCCGGAAGGAAACCCCGTGGAGGGACCGGAGACCATGTTCTGGCGGGTGGCCAAGTCCATCGCCGACGTGGATGCGGACTACGGTGCGTCCGAGGCTGCCGTGGGCGAGGTCGCGCGACAGTTCTACGACCTCATGGTGAACGGAAAGTTCGAACCCAACTCCCCCACGCTCATGAATGCCGGTCGGCCGCTGGGTCAGCTGTCCGCGTGCTTCGTGCTGCCCGTCGAGGACGCCCTTTCGAACGGGCGGAGCGGCATCTACGACACGCTCAAGGCCATGGCCCTCGTCCACCAGTCCGGCGGCGGCACCGGGTTCGGCTTCTCGCGGCTCCGTCCCGAAGGGGATCCCGTGCGCTCCACCATGGGTGTGGCGTCGGGTCCCGTGTCGTTCATGAAGCTCTACGACGCATCGACCGAGGTCGTGAAGCAGGGAGGCACGCGACGCGGGGCGAACATGGGCATCCTGCGCGTGGACCACCCGGACATCCGGTCGTTCATCATGTGCAAGAACGACACTACGCAGATCACGAATTTCAATATCTCCGTGGCCATCACCGACGCGTTCATGGAAGCGGTGAAGGCCGACGGCACCTACGATCTGGTGCACCCGAAGACCAAGAAGGTCGTGGGACAGGAGAACGCGCGGGAGATCTTCGACATGATCGTCCACGGCGCGTGGCTGACCGGAGAGCCAGGCACCTTCTTCGTGGACCGGGCCAACGAGTACAACCCGGTGCCGGCCCTGGGGAGCTACGAGGCCACCAACCCCTGCGGCGAGCAGCCTCTTCTCCCCTACGACGTGTGCAACCTCGGGAGCATCAACCTCGGGCTGTTCGTCAAGGATGGAGCGCGGGCCGGTGACGATCCCGACGAAGCGGTGGACTGGGATGGTCTGCGGCAGGTGATCCATCTGTCCACGCACTTCCTGGACAACGTCATCGACGCCAACAAGTACCCGTTGGCGGCCATCCACGCTTTGGCGCAGGAGATCCGCCGTGTGGGTCTCGGCGTCATGGGGTGGGCGGACATGCTGGTCCGGCTTGGTCTCCCCTACGACTCCGAGGAGGGCGTGGAAATGGGCAGGAAGGTCATGGCCTTCCTGAACGAAGAGGCACGCAAGGCCTCGGAGAAGCTGGCCGAGTCCCGTGGCGTCTTCCCTGCGTGGCAGGAGTCCATCTGGGGACCGGACACCACGGCCGCAAGGCGTGAGGACGGTTCTCGCGTTCGTCCCGAGCGGGCGCTGCGCAACTGCAACCTCACCACGGTGGCCCCCACCGGGACCATCTCCATCTTCGCCGGCTGCTCCGGAGGCATCGAACCCCTGTTCGCTGTGGCGTTCATGCGCAACCAGGCCGGCTCGCTCATGCCCGACGTGAATCCAGACTTCGTGCGCACGGCCAAGGAGCAGGGGTGGTACTCCGAGGATCTCATGGAGCGCATCGCCACCGAGGGCCATATCCACTTCGACGAGGTGCCCGAGGAGGTCCAGCGCGTCTTCCGCACCGCCCACGACATCACGCCGGAATGGCACGTGCGGATGCAGGCGGCGTTCCAGGAGCACTGCGATTCCGCCATCTCCAAGACCACGAACTTCCCCCGTGAGGCCACGGAGGAGCAGGTGCGGGAGATCTACAACCTCGCCTTCGAGCTCGGGTGCAAGGGTGTGACGGTGTACCGGGACGGCTCCCGGGAGGGGCAGGTCCTCTCCACCGGAAAGACGGTCCAGGCCCCGGAGGACAGCGACGCGCAGGTGCGGGTGGCGGATCTGGAACAGCAGCTCGCGGACGCTCGGGAAGAGGCCCACAACCTGAACGTCGAACTGGATCAGGTGAAGGCGGAGCTCATGGAGCGGGACGCCACCGCCGGCGCCACGCGTCACAAGCGGCAGCGTCCTCAGGCACTGCGTGGCTACACCATGAAGATGATGTCGCCCCTGGGTGATCTCTACGTCACCATCAATGAGGACGACCACGGGCGTCCCTTCGAGGTCTTCTGCACGCTGGGCAAGGCCGGCGGACCGGCCATGGCCGACGCGGAGGCCATCGGTCGCCTGGTGTCGCTGGCTCTGCGTTCGGGCATCCCCATCAGCCGGATCAAGGACCAGCTTCGGGGCATTTCGTGCGACCGGGCCGTGGGTGTGGGTCCCAACAAGGTGCTTTCGGCGCCCGACGCCGTGGGCCAGGCCATCGAGCGGTACCTGGAGGAAAAGGAGGGCGTGCAGGAGCAGCTGCCGTTGAACGTGCCCTCCGCGCGCAGTGCCGCCCAGGGTCAGGCGAAGGCGTCGTTCCAGCGTATCCAGCAGGAGAGCTTCATCGCCGCCTGCCCGGAGTGCGGTGGCGGCCAGATGGCGTATGAAGAGGGCTGCATGAAGTGCCACATCTGCGGATACTCGGAATGCGGGTGACATCGAACTGAGGCGAGTCGCGCCTCTCCCGTGTTCCATGAGCGCCCCCCCCGCCGTGCAGGTGGGGGGGGCGCTCGTGCGTTGGGGCTTGCCCGCCTCCATGGTCACGGGCCGGTCGTGCACCGGCCTCCGGCGGAAACATCGTGGGGCCTTTGATGTACGAAGGCACCGCCATGACCAAACGCACATTGCTCTCCCTCATCGGCCTGGCCGCCCTGGCCGGATGCGCCGAGTCCACCGTCGATCCTCCGGCGGCACACCCGCCGCTGGACGGCGAGGCCGCCTTGGCCCTGGTGCGCCGGCAGTTGGACTTCGGACCTCGGATCCCGGGCAGCCCCGGGCACGCGGCTCAACTTTCCTGGATGTTGAGTCACCTGGCTTCCCTCGCGCCCGAGGTCGTGGCCGACACCTTTCCTCACGTGACCACCGACGGGGACTCCCTCACGCTGGTCAACGTCCAGGCGCGCTTCCGGCCTGACGAAACGAGGCGCATCCTGCTCCTGACCCACTGGGACACGCGCCCCCTGGCCAACGAGGCAAGGGACTCGGCGCAGCGGACGCTTCCCGTTCCCGGCGCGAACGACGGCGCTTCGGGGACGGCGGTGCTCATCGAGTTGGCCCGCATCTTCTCCGAGCAGGCGCCGCCCATGGGCGTGGACCTGCTCTTCGTGGACGGTGAGGACTACGGGCCCGGGTCCCAGGACATGTTCCTCGGCGCGCGACGGTACGCCGCCACCTTGCCCGAGGAGGGTCGCCCGGTTTACGGGGTGCTTCTCGACATGGTGGGTGACGTCGACCCACGCTTCTATCAGGAAGCCAACTCGGTGGGGTACGCGCCCATCGTGGTGCGCAAGGTCTGGCAGGCCGCTCGTCGCGCCGGACACGGCGAGTTCTTCCCCAACACGGTCGGCGACCCGCTGGGCGACGATCACATCCCGCTGAACGAAGCCGGCATCCCTACCATCGACGTCATCGACTTTTCCTACGGGCCGGGCAACGGATGGTGGCACACCCCCGAAGACACCGCGGACAAGGTCAGCGCGGCCACGTTGAAGATGGTGGCCGAGGTCGTGGCCGAGCTCATCTACTCCGGCGGGTAGCACAGCGCGGATCCCCGGCGGGTTTCGGGGTTGTGGGGGCATGGGTCGCCCACGACATTGTCCTCCGCACCCCTCGATACGGTCCTTCGGTCCAGCCTTCCACGCGAGCCTTCCCGTGACCCGTTCTCCCGCCGTCCGCGTCGCCGTGGTCCAGGCGTCACCCGCCTTCTTCGACACTCCGGCGGCAGTCGACAAGGTGACGGCCATGACGGTGGAGGCTGCGGGGCAGGGAGCCCGCATCGTCGTCTTTCCAGAGGCCTACGTGGGGGGGTATCCGTGGGGATTGGCGTTCGGGACGGCGGTGGGCGGCCGTTCGGATCAGGGTCGACGCACCTGGGAGCGGTATTGGGCAGGGGCGGTGGACGTGCCGGGTCCCGAGACGGCCCGCTTGGCGGAGGCGGCCCGCGAAGCCGGCGTCTACCTCTGCGTGGGTGTGATCGAGCGGGACTCCACCTACAGCAGAGGCACTCTCTTCTGCACGCTTCTGTACTTCGGGCCTGACGGCTCCCTCCTGGGCAAGCATCGGAAGCTCAAGCCCACGGCAGCCGAGCGCCTCATCTGGGGGGAGGGGGACGGCAGCACCCTCACCACCGTGGACACACCCTACGGTACCATGGGGGGGCTCATCTGCTGGGAGAACTACATGCCTCTGGCTCGCATGGCCATGTACGGAAAGGGAGTGGATCTCTATCTGGCTCCCACCGCCGACGCCCGGGGGCGTTGGCAGTCGACCCTGACCCACATCGCCCTGGAGGGCCGCTGCTTCGTACTGGGGTGCAACCAGTTCGTTCGCCGGGACATGTATCCCCAGGATCTGGAGATCAGGGACGAACTCCAGGCCTGGCCCGAGACCCTGTGCCGCGGTGGAAGCGCCATCTACGACCCGCTCGGAGAGTGCATCGCCGGCCCGCTCTGGGACCAGGAAGGCATCCTCGTGGCGGACCTGGACCTGACCGCCATCACTCGCGCCAAGTTCGACTTCGACGTCACCGGACACTATGCGCGCCCCGACGTCTTCCGCCTGGAAGTGGACCGGCGTCCCAAGCCCCCGGTATCGTAGCGGACCCGAGACGGGTGAATCCCGCTTGAACGGGTCCTGAACGGCGGTTACCCTCCGGCAGGGGCAGGCTCCCGCCGAGCTCGCCCGCGTCGTCAAGTCGTGGAGTCTCTTCCATGAGCCAGACCATAACGTCCGCCGCGCAGCCGTTTCTCGAGGAGGTCGATCGCTTCAGCGCCCACAACTACCATCCCCTGCCCGTCGTCCTCGACAGGGGAGAAGGCGTGTGGGTGTGGGACGTGGAGGGGACGCGCTACCTGGACATGCTGAGCGCCTATTCCGCCCTGAATCAGGGACATCGCCACCCCGCCATCCTTCGGGCCGCGGAGGAGCAGATGGGGCGCCTGACCCTCACGTCCCGAGCGTTCCACAACGACCAGATGGGCCCGTTCCTCCGGGAGCTGTGTGAGGCCACCGGATTCGAGCGAGCGCTCCCCATGAACACGGGGGCCGAGGCCGTGGAGACCGCCATCAAGATGGTCCGGAAGTGGGGGTACAAGGTGAAGGGCGTCCCCGACGGGAAGGGCGAGATCATCGTCTGCGAGAACAACTTCCACGGCCGTACCACCACCATCGTGGGCTTCTCTTCCGAGGCCCAGTATCGGGAAGGCTTCGGGCCTTTCGCCCCCGGCTTCAGGATGGTGCCCTACGGTGATGAGGCGGCCCTGGAAGCGGCGATCAACGAGCACACGGTGGGCTTCCTCGTGGAGCCGTTGCAGGGGGAGGGCGGCGTGGTCGTGCCCCCGGAGGGCTATCTGCGCCGGGCCCGGATCCTTTGTGACCAGCACGGCGTGGCGTTCATGGCCGACGAGATCCAGACGGGTCTGGGCCGCACCGGTCGCCTCTTCTGCACCGATTGGGAGGACGTACGTCCCGACGTGCTGATCGTGGGAAAGGCGCTCGGCGGTGGGGTCTATCCGGTCTCCGCAGCCATAGCCGACGGGGCGTACATGGACGTGTTCCACCCAGGTGACCACGGCTCGACGTTCGGCGGCAATCCCCTGGGTGCCGCCGTGGCCAGGGCGGCCCTCCGGGTCATTCTCGAGGAGGGCCTGCCTGAGCGAGCCGACCGATTGGGCACCTGGTTCATGGGACGGCTGCGGGCCATGGGCTCGCCGCACGTGGCGGAAATCCGTGGAAAGGGCCTCATGATCGGCGTGGTCATCAAGGAGTCCTCGGGAACGGCGCGCCCGTTCTGCGAGGCTCTCCAGGCCAGAGGGATTCTGGCCAAGGAAACCCACGGTCAGGTGATCCGCTTCGCTCCGCCTCTGGTCATCGACCAGGAGACGCTGGAGGATGCCCTGGAGCACATCGGCGAGGTCTTGGCGTGAGGATGTGTTCGCTTTGACCGAGGACCCCCGAAGGGGGAAGGGGCCGGGAGGTGTCGCGCCCTCCCGGCCCTGGCCGTTCCTGGTCCTGGCTCTCGGTCTTCTGGGGGTTGGGATCTCGTTCTGGCGCCCGATTCCCGCCGGCGTCTGGCACGACGACGGGGTGTACATGCTCATCGGCGAGTCGCTGGCCCAGGGGGAAGGCCTTCGCTACCTGGGGGTGCCCGCGAATCCTCCGGCGGTGAAGTTTCCCCCTCTCTACCCGGCCGTTCTGGGGATCCTCTGGATGATGCTCGGCTCGGTTGGCCCCGTCACGCTCGTGGCGGTGTGGCTCAATCTCGTCCTGATGGCCACGGCGGGTGGGCTCCTGGGGTGGGTTCTCCACGAGGGCGCGGGGATCCGGAAAGGACCAGCCGTGGCCATCGCGGCCCTGGCCTTCGTCTCGGCCGACCTCTGGAGACCGGCCCTGGTCCCGCTGTCGGAGGCCCTCTTCATCGCCCTGTCGGCCGGAGCGATGGCGGCCTGGCCGGCGGCGAGCCGTGTCGGCGATCGCCGGGGTGCGGTGACGCTCTCGGTTCTTCTGGCCCTGGCCGTACTCACCCGTTCCGCGGGTCTCGCCCTGGTGGTCGGGTTCGGAACGGCTCTTCTCCTCCGGCGGAGCGGTCGCGCTGCGCTGTCGGTGTGCGCGCCGGCCCTCGCGGCGGCGGCGAGCTGGGCCGCCTGGGCATCGGCGCATGCCGACGAGATTCCCCCGGGCATGCGGGACGTCCTGGGTCCTTATGGCGCCTGGCTGGCGGGGCAAGTCTGGTCCGCGCCGGGGGCCTTCGTCGGAGGTCTTCCGGCTCACACCGCAGACCTGGCGGGTCGCGTTCTGGGCCTCCTCGTGCCCGGGCTTCTGGGGTGGCCGCTCTGGGTCGCCGGTCTTCCCCTCCTGGCGCTCGCCGCAGCGGGGGTCCTACGGCTGTGCCGCCGCTTCCCCCCACTCGTATGGGTGCCCGCCTTCTACCTGGCCATGCTGCTGACCTGGCCTTTCGTGGACCGGCGATTGGTGGCCCCCGTGCATCCCTGGATCGTGGCCCTGGTAGGGGTGGGCATCCTCTCGTTGGCCGACCGATGGAGCGCACGCGGGCTGCGGTGGGGGCTCGGCGTCGTCGCGTTTGCGTGGATCTCGTCGCACACGGCCGTTACCGCGAGCCGGGCCGCCGGTGGTTGGCCTGTGGCGGCGTACCAACTCCGGTCCGTGAGGCTGGCGGCGGCCGTCGAGGCCTTGCGGAACACGGCGCCGGAGGATGCCGTCGTCGGCGCCCCCGAGTTCTGGGCGGCGCTCCACCTTCACGGCGGATGGAGTGCGGCTCCCAGCGCCCGCTTCACGCCCCGGGCCGACGACGTGGCCAAGCCGTTGTGGGGAACGCCCATGGAGCAGCTGCAGCTCTGGTGGGATTCAGGGGTGGACTTCGTCCTGCTCGAACAGGGAGGGCAGATTCACGGCGCCGCCCTGGACCTGCTGGACGAGCGCTGTCCCGGTGCCGTGAGGCTGATGGCGGACTTCCCGCCTCAGTTGTTGGTGCGCCTGGACTGGGACGAGGCCTGCGCGGAGTCCCTGGGACTCACCCACGGCCCCGCGAACCGGTAGGCGCCGACCTTCACCACTCGATGTTGCCCTGCTGGGACGTGTCCACCTGCTCGGCGTTCCCGTCCCCGAGAAGGACCTGCTCGATCTGCTCGTAGAGGAAGCTCCTGGCTTTGGGCTCACGGGGATCGAGGCCGTAGTGGTTGATCAGGAGCGTCTGATGTTGGAGCCAGTCCTTCCAGCAGTTCGCACAGATCTCGGCCACGATCCTCTGGCCCATCTCGTTCCTGAAGGGGGCGCGGGACATGCGGGGGGCGTCTTCGCCGCATCGTCGGCAGTGGATCGTCTCGTCGTCAGCCATGGCGTACCTTATGATCGTGGACCCGGCCCGTGAACACGGACTCGGTTCGGCGACCGTCTACCCGCCGAACCCGGACGGGATCCGACCTGACCGTACCCGCTGTCCCCTTCGGAGGAGCGCTTTGGCTCGCACTGCCTTTGCCGGAACCGGCTTCTACGTCCCTGAGAGGATCGTCACCAACGCCGATCTCGCCGAACTCATGGACACGTCCGACGCATGGATCGTCGAGCGGACGGGCATCAGGGAGCGGCGCTGGGTATCCGAGGGAATGACGGGCGCAGAAATGGCCCGCCGCGCCAGCCTGATGGCGCTGGAGGAGGCCGGCATGAACGCCTCCGACGTGGACGCCATCGTTCTCGGCACCTTGAGCCCGGACCACTTCTTCCCCGGAACCGGCGTCTTTCTCCAGCGGGAACTGGGTCTCGAGGGGATTCCCGCGCTGGATATTCGCGCTCAGTGCTCGGGGTTCGTCTACGGGCTGTCGGTGGCCGATGCGTGGATTCGCGCAGGCCAGTATCGGACCGTTCTCCTGGTGGGTGTGGAAATCCAGTCGACGGGCCTGGACCTCTCGGACCGGGGTCGGGACATGGCGGTGCTGTTCGGTGACGGTGCGGGTGCGGCAGTGCTCGTGGCCACCGAAGACGACCAGCGCGGGGTGCTGTCGACCCACCTCCACGCCGACGGGCGCCACGCCGAGGTCCTGTGGGCGGAGTACTCCTCCTCCAAGCATCATCCCCGCATCGACGCCGAGGTGCTGGCGGAGGGGCGCCACTATCCCCGGATGGAAGGCAAGGAAGTGTTCAAGAACGCCGTGTCCCGCATGCCCGAGGTGGTGGAGGAGGCGCTTGCAGCCCACGGGCTCCGGACGGAGGACATCGACCTCCTGATACCCCACCAGGCCAACCTGCGCATCACCCAGATGGTCCAGCGTCGCTTGGGTCTGCCCGACGACCGGGTGGTGAGCAACATCGACCGATATGGAAACACCACGGCAGCCACCATACCCATCGCCCTGGCGGAGTCGGTTCGCCAGGGTCGCCTGGAGCGCGGTGACCTGGTGTGCATGGTTGCATTCGGGTCTGGCTTCACGTGGGGTTCGGCGTTGGTGCGCTGGTAGATGGTCGTCGGGCGATGAGCCTAGAGCCCGATCGGCGTCGGCAGGGCAGGAGGGGGCTTGCACAGTGGACGGGTCGGGAGTTCGGGATTACGTTTTTAGGCTAATTTTCCACCCGATCTCCCGAGACGACCCATGCCTCTCAACAAGAAGCAACTGGCGCACATCGAGAAGCGGCTCCAGCAGGAGCGGGCCCGAGCGTTGAAAGCCCTGGGGCTGTTCGACGAGATGGCCAAGGCCGACCGTGAGTCCGGTGATTCCGATCTAGCGGCGTACACGGACCACATGGCCGACCAGGGGACCGAGGCCATGGAGCGCGAGAAGGCTGCCGTGTTCGCCACCAAGGAAGGGCGGTACCTCTATCGTCTCGAGGAGGCTCTCCGGCGCATGTACAACGATCCGAAGACCTTCGGCTCGTGTCACACCTGCGGACAGGACGTGGGCTTCGAGCGCCTCGACGCGCTGCCGCACGCCCGTTATTGCATCGACTGCAAGTTGAAGGAGGAGGAGGAATCGGCTTAGCGCTCCTCCTCCCCGGCATGGAGAAGGGCCCGGCGCCATGGGTGCCGGGCCCTTCTCGTATCCCATACCC
>DATHZE010000074.1:0-2457 GCA_035458765.1 Longimicrobiales bacterium | reverse complement strand
GTCCCTCTCACAGGGACACCAGGACGCCATAACGCAATCACCGACGTGGCGGGGGTGGAGGTGGGCCACACCACGATCAGGTCCGGGGAAGGCGTCCTCGTGGTGGGGCGGGGCCCGGTCCGCACCGGGGTCACGGCCATCCTCCCACGCGGTCGCATGGCGGGTGACTCGGCCTTCGCCGCTTGGTTCACCCTGAACGGAAACGGCGAGATGACGGGGACCACGTGGATCGAGGAGGGCGGGATCCTGGAAAGCCCCATCCTCATCACCAATACCCACAGCGTGGGCGTGGTGCGGGACGCCACCATCGAGTGGATGAGGCGGCGCGACCCGACATTCCTGTGGGCGCTCCCCGTGGTGGCGGAGACGTACGACGGATCCCTCAACGACATCAACGGATTCCATGTGAAGCCTGAGCACGCACTCGCTGCGTTGGATGGAGCCCGGAGCGGTCCGGTGCTGCAGGGCGCGGTGGGCGGTGGCACGGGCATGATCTGCCATCGCTTCAAGGGGGGCATCGGGAGTTCGTCGCGCGTGCTTCCAGCCGAACAGGGCGGCTACACGGTGGGCGTGCTGGTGCAGTGCAACCAGGGCGCTCGCGCGGACCTCCGGGTCGCCGGGCTGCCCCTGGGGGAGCTGCTGGCGGAGCCGGCGCCCTGCTACGCCGACCCGGATGTGCCCGCGGAGAACAGGGCCCGGGGCATTCCCTTTTGTCGAGGGGTGCGCGGCGCCGACCATGCCGGCGACGGCGAGGGGACCATGGCGGGCGAGGGTGACGGATCCATCATCATCGTGCTGGCCACGGACGCACCGCTCCTGCCCACCCAGGTGAAGCGTCTCGTGACGCGCACGGCGCTGGGCCTGGCACGCATCGGTGGGATGGGCTACAACGGGTCCGGAGACATCTTCATCGGCTTCAGCACCGCCAACCGACAGGCCGCCGCCGAGCGTGGCAGGGTGGTGGATCTCCAGATGATCCCCAACGACGGCATCAACCCGCTCATCGCCGCCACGGTGCACGCCACCGAGGAGGCGATCCTCAACGCCATGCTGGCGGCGGAAACCGTGACCGGTGTCAACGGATACCGAGTGCCCGCCATGCCCCACGATCGGCTGCGGGAGATCATGGAGAGGGCCGCGCCGGCGTGGAGGAATCCTCGATGACGAAGGTGGCGCAGAACTACATCGACGGGGCCTGGACTCCGGCCGGTGCCGCCGAGTCGTTGCCGATCCTCGATCCCGCCACGGGCGAGGAGCTTGGCCGTACTCCCCTTTCCACCCGAGCCGACGTGGATGCGGCGGTCCAGGCGGCCAAGGCCGCCTTTCCGGCCTGGCGGGCCACGCCCGCCGTGGAGCGAGCCCGGGTCTTGTTCCGTCTGAAGGCCCTTCTCGAGGAGAACAAGGAGGATTTGGCGCGCAGCTTGACCCGTGAACACGGAAAGGTCCTGCCCGAGACCCGGGGGGAGATCCAGCGGGGCATCGAGAACGTGGAGCACGCGTGCGGGATCCCGACCCTGATGATGGGGGACACGGTGGAGGACATCGCTCCGGGCATCGACTGCGAGACGGTGCGGCAGCCCCTTGGCGTCTTCGGCATCATCACGCCGTACAACTTCCCCATCATGATTCCCCTCTGGTTCTGGCCCTACGCCGTGGCCACGGGGAACACGGTGGTGCTCAAGCCCAGCGAGCAGGACCCGCTGACCCATCAGAAGGTGGTGGATCTGGCCGCGAAGGCGGGACTTCCGCCCGGCGTGCTCAACGTGGTGCACGGGGGGCGGGAAGCCGTGGAGGCCGTGTGCGACCACCCGGACATCCAGGGCGTGTCCTTCGTGGGCTCCAGCCACGTGGCGGAGATCGTCTACAAGCGGGCCACGTCCACGGGCAAGCGCGCCCAGTGCCTGGGCGGCGCCAAGAACCACATGATCGTGCTTCCGGACGCCGACATGGACGTCACCGCCGAGGCGTGTCTGGGCTCGGTGTTCGGGTCCAGCGGGCAGCGCTGTCTGGCAGGGAGCATTTTCGTGGGGGTGGGCGAAGCGTGGCCGGCCCTGCGCGAGCGCATGCTGGACGGTGCGTCCGCGCTGCGCATGGGCAACGGACTCGACGCCGGCACCGACATGGGTCCGGTCATCTCCGCCCGCCACCGCGACCGGGTGAAGGAGTACATCACCCAGGGTGCCAAGGACGGCGCCAAGCTCCTTCTGGACGGGCGCGACGCCACGGTGCCCGACCTCCCGGGCGGCAACTGGGTGGGGCCCACGGTCTTCGAGGACGTCTCCCTGGAGAGTTCCATCGGCACCGAGGAGATCTTCGGGCCCGTGGCGTGCCTCAACCGCGCCGCGACGCTGGAGGAGGCCATCGCCTCCATGCAGCTCAGCCGCTACGGCAACGCCTGCTCCATCTTCACCACCAGCGGCAAAGCCGCCCGCGAGTTTCGGTACCATGCGGGGATCA
>DATHZE010000073.1:0-6220 GCA_035458765.1 Longimicrobiales bacterium | reverse complement strand
CGCGTCCCCCAGCGAAGCCGCCGACCTTCCTCCCTGGCAGTGGCCCGAGGAGCACTGGCGCGGTCAGGTGAACCACGTGCGCGCCGGTCGTCCCCTGCGGCCCTCGGCGTGGAAGGACGGCGCCCGCTGTGCGGTGGCCCTCTCGTTCGACTCGGACCACGAGACCAACGAACTCCGGGACGGCGGAACGTCGTTCGGGCGCATGGCATGGGGGCAGTACGGAAGCCGCCAGGGGGTGCCGCGCATCCTGGAGCTGCTGAAGAAACACGACGTGCGGGCCACGTTCTTCGTCCCGGGCGTGTCCGCCCTCCTGCACCCCGAAGAGCAGCGGCGGGTCGTGGCGGAGGGGCACGAGATCGGCATCCACGGTTGGATCCACGAGCTGAACTCGGTGCTCCCCTACGAGGCCGAGCGCGACCTCATGCTGCGCTCCGCCGATGCCCTGGAGCAGATCACCGGCGTGCGTCCCGTGGGGCTCCGCACGCCGTCCTGGGACTTCAGCCCCCACACTCTGCGCATCGAACAGGAGATGGGCCTGCTGTACGACTCGTCCCTCATGGCCGACGTCGACTGCTACGAGCTCATCCTGGACGGCGAGCCCACGGGCATCGTGGAGCTCCCCGTGGAGTGGATGCGCGACGACGCCGTCTACTTCGGCATGCACCGGTTCCAGTCGCTGCGGCCCCAGATGCCGGTGGACGCGGTGTTCGAGATCTTCCGCCGGGAGCTGGAGGGAGCCTGGGCGGAGGGGGGCGTCTTCCAGCTCACCATGCACCCCCACCACATCGCGTATCGGTCCAGGCTGTGGATCGTCGACGAACTGATCCGCCTGGCGAAGGGGATGGGCGACGTGTGGTTCGCCACCCATGCAGAGGTCGCCGCCTGGGCCAAGGAGCACGGAAACTGACGTGACGACGTTCGAACTCGCCTCGGCCCTCATCACCCTGGCGGCGCTGCTGGCATGGGTGAACCACCGCTACGTCCGCCTCCCACCCACCATCGGCGTCATGGTGTTGTCCATGCTCTTCTCGTTGGTCCTGGTGGGGATCGAGGGATTCGGCCTGGGCGCATCGGAGCACGTGCAGCGCCTCATGCTCGACGTGGACTTCAGCGGAACCCTCCTCAACGGCATGCTGGGCGCCCTCCTCTTCGCCGGCGCCCTGCACCTGAACCTCAACGACCTCCGCGAGAAGAAGCTGGCCATCTCGGTGCTGGCCACGGTGGGCGTCCTCCTGTCCACGGCGGTGGTGGGCGCAGGAGCCCTCCTCATCTTCCGGGGGCTGGGCCTGGACGTCCCCATCGTCTACTGCTTCCTGTTCGGCGCCCTCATCTCTCCCACAGACCCCATCGCGGTCGGCGCCATCCTGAAGACGGCAGGCGTCAGCGACTCCCTCCAGGTGAAGATCTCGGGCGAGTCGCTCTTCAACGACGGGGTCGGGGTCGTCCTCTTCATTCTCATTCTGGAAGTCGCGACGGGCGGCTCGGGACACGGTTCCGAGGCAGGTGGGAGTCAGGGCCTGATGGCCATTCTCAACCTGGTGGCCGTCGAGGTGGGGGGCGGGCTGCTCTTCGGGTTCGTCGTGGGGTGGCTCGTCTACCGCCTGCTGTCGAGCGTGGACAACTACCAGGTGGAGGTCCTCCTGACCCTCGCCATCGCCACCGGCGGCTATTCCCTGGCCCATGCCCTCCACGTGTCGGGGCCCCTGGCCATGGTGGTGGCGGGCCTCCTCATCGGAAACCACGGTCGGGTGTTCGCCATGAGCCCGGAAGTCGTGGAACACATGTACGGTTTCTGGGAACTGGTGGACGAACTGCTCAACGCCGTGCTGTTCGTCTTCATCGGGTTGGAGGTCCTGGTGCTGGACCTCAACACCCCCGTGCTCGTCGCCGGGCTGGCGGCCATCCCCCTGGTCCTGCTGGCCCGCTTCGCCAGTGTGGGTCTCCCCGTTTCACTGATCCGTCGGTTCGTGGCGTTCAGCCCCCACGCCGTGAAGATCCTCACGTGGTCGGGGCTCCGCGGCGGGATCTCCGTGGCGTTGGCCCTGTCCCTCCCGCCGGGACCCGTCCGCGACATCCTGGTGACGGTGACCTACGTGGTCGTCGTCTTCTCCATCGTGGTCCAGGGGCTGACGGTGGGTCCCGCCGCGCGGAGGTTGGCGGGGGCGCAGTCGTGAGGCCGCGGGGCCGGTGATCCTGGTCCGTGCCCTGGCCGATGGATCGGCCTTCGTGGCCTTCGTCCTGCTGTTCCTGCCGGCTCGGGTGCTGGAGTGGAGCGGGGTCTCCGCCATGTAGCCCGCTGGACGCCGGTCCGGCCCCACTCCTAGGGGGCTGACGCCGCCGCCGGACTTGGGTCATCTTTCCGGGCCATGGCCCTCCTCTCCTGTCAAAACCTCCGCATCGCCTTCGGCGGGCGCCCTCTCCTGGACGACGCCTCCCTCCAGATCGAGGGGGGTGAGCGCATCGGCCTGGTCGGGCGGAACGGCGAGGGGAAGTCGACGCTCCTGAAGATCCTCTCAGGCGAGTTGCTCCCCGACGGCGGCGAGCTGGTGGGCGACTCGGGCGTACGGGTGGCGCTGCTCACCCAGGAGGTCCCCGAGGCACTCCGCGAAACCGAGGCGACGGTGGAGGAGGTCATGGCCTCAGGAGTCGCCGGCCACAGCGATCCCCACCATACGGTCCAGCGGCTCTGCTCCCTGCTTCAGTTGGACGCTTCCCACCCGTTCAGCGCCCTCTCCGGCGGGCAAAAGCGGCGCGCGCTCCTGGGCCGTGCGCTGGCGGCCGAACCCGACCTCCTGCTCCTGGACGAACCCACGAACCATCTGGATCTCGAGAGCATCGAGTGGCTCGAGGGCTTCCTCCTGCGCTGGACGGGCAGTCTCCTCTTCGTGACCCACGACCGGGCATTCCTCCAGAGGTTGGCCACCCGCATCGTCGAATTGGATCGGGGCCGCCTCACGTCATGGGCGTGCGACTACCCCACGTACCTTCGGCGGAAGGAGGATCTGCTGGCCGCCGAGGAGAAGGAGTGGGCCCTGCAGGACCGGAAGCTCGCGGCCGAGGAGGCCTGGATCCGGCAAGGCATCAAGGCCCGTCGGACGCGGAACGAGGGGCGGGTCAGAGCACTGAAGGCACTCCGCGCGGATCGGGCCCAGCGAAGGGAACGGGTGGGTCAGGTGAAGATGACCATCCAGCAGGCGGAGCGGTCCGGCGCCAAGGTTATCACCGCCAAGCACGTGGACTACGCCTGGGGGGACCAGGTCATCCTGCGAGACTTCTCCACGTCGCTGCTCCGCGGAGACAAGGTCGGGATCATCGGTCCGAACGGGTGCGGAAAGACCACGCTGCTCGGCGTGCTCCTCGGGACCCTTGAGGCCGACGCCGGCGAGGTGGTCCACGGGTTGGCCCTGAAGGTGAGCTACTTCGACCAGCATCGCGTGCAGCTGGACGAGGCCCGCACCGTGGAGGAAAGCGTCGGACACGGGAGCGACCACGTGGTCATCGACGGGGAGCGTCGCCACATCTTCTCGTACCTCGAGGACTTCCTCTTCTCTCCCGAACGCGCCCGGCAGCCCGTATCCGCCCTTTCGGGAGGCGAACGGAACCGGCTCCTCCTGGCCCGCCTCTTCACCCAGCCCGCCAATGTGCTGGTCCTGGACGAGCCCACCAACGATCTCGATGCCGAGACCCTCGAACTCCTGGAGGCGCGCCTCATGGACTTCAGCGGCACCGTCCTGGTGGTGAGCCACGACCGGCAGTTCCTGGACGACCTGTGCACCAGCACGCTGGTCTTCGAGGGGAACGGGCGGGTGAAGGAGTACGTCGGCGGATACTCCGACTGGAGGCGGACGGTGGACAGCCGCCCCGAAGCGGAGCGCCCGGCCGCCAGGAAGTCCAGGAGCGCGCCGCCCACCCATGCGGCGGCGCCCGCCCCCCCGAGACCCAAGAAGCTGACCTGGGCGGAGAAAAAGGAGTGGGAGGGCCTTCCCGCCCGCATCGAAGACCTCGAGCGCGAACTGGAGGCCCTCCACACGCGCATGGGAGACCCCGCGTTCTACCGCGGCGACGCCGAGGCCATTCGCGAGGTCACCGAGCGCTCGCAGGTCCTCCCCACGGCCATCGAGACGGCGTACGCCCGATGGGCGGAGTTGGACGAACGAGCCTAGTGCGCTCGGTGTCCTCGCGACGGCGCCGGGTCAGGAGTCAGCCGCCCGTCGGCGACGTCTGCTCCGTGTAGCCGTCGGGCACCACGAAGAGCGAGGCGTCCAGGTCGCCCGTCTTCACGTCCCCGATTTCGGTGACCGCCCGCAGGAAGACCGACTGCGTTGCGGCCGGAGCTTCCTCCTCCTTGGGTTCTTCCTTCTTGCCACGCCCGAAGCGTCCGGCCAGGCCTCCCAACGCCTTCTTGGCCGCGTCTGCGGCACCGGCCGCCGCGGCGCCCGCGGCGTCGGAGGCCAGGCTCTTCTCGGCGTCGGCAAGGACCCGGTCACGGTCCAGTTCCGCGCCAGGGAGCACGCTCACGAAATGCATCGTAGTGCGCAGCGCCGTGCCCTCCAGCTTGGACAGTTCCTCTGCGTTCTTCGCCCAGGCGTCCTTCAGGCGCGGATCGAAGGCGCTCATGGCCTCCATGGACGAGGCCGCGCCCCCCTGGGCACTGAAGGTCTCGCGCATGCGATCCATCGCCTCGCCCCGCATGGCCTCCATCAGTGCGGCCTCCGGAAAATCGGTGCTGAGCCAGAGTTCGGTGACGACGGCCAGCACGGCGCCCTCCATCTCCGGGTTCTCCTCCACCGCCTCGTCCGTCGGCGCCAGGGTCAGCGTGAGGAAGACCTGGTCGGCCTGGTATCCGGCGATCCTCTCGCTCTTTCCCGTGCGATCCACGGAGATCTCCGCCTGGATCTCCGGCCTCGACTCGGCGTCGCGCCCGGCATCCTCCGCCGGCGCCTGGGCCGCTCCCTGCTGTAACGCAGTCGCCATTCCCTGGGCCATCTGGGCAAAGTCGAAGCGGACGAAGGTGCGCGCCTCGTGATCCAGTATGGTCATGGCGCCGGTGTTCCAATCCACGATCGTGGAAGAAGTCCCCGCGTCATGGCGGATGTTGGAGCCCTGGATCGACGTGACCTCTTCGGTTGGATCGCCCAGCCCCGGCATCATGGAGGCCATCCGTCCCATGGCGCCGCCGAGTTCGAGGCGGGTCGTGGAGGTGTATCGGAGCTGAGCGGAGGCGGGCACCCCGACGCCCAGCAGAACGGTGAACGCAGCCAGCGCACTGAAACGGCGAGACATGAACAACTCCTTGGGGGATGAGTGTCGCAGTACGGGCAGTACGGAATGATGTGGCCAGCGCCGGATCCGTGCCAGGATCGCCCCTTTCGTCGGCCCCTGCGGCTCCCCACCTTGCCTCGCAACCCAACCAACTGACCGAGGCACGTTCCATGAAGTCCCTCTCCAGCGCCTTGGGCGTGATCGCCACCCTGTCCCTCCTGGCGATCCCCGCCCCCTCGCAGGCCCAGACCTATCCCGCCGCCCTCTACGACAACCTGCAGTGGCAGAACATGGGCCCAGCCCGTGGCGGCCGCTCCACCGCAGTGGCCGGCAGCGCCGCCCGCCCCATGGAGTACTACTTCGGCGCCAGCGGGGGCGGCCTCTGGAAGAGCATCGACGGGGGCACCACGTGGGAACCCGTCACCGACGGCCAAGTCAACTCCGCGTCGGTGGGGGCCGTGCAGGTGTGCCCCGCCAACCCCGACGTGGTCTACATCGGCATGGGCGAGTCGGAGATCCGCGGCAACATCCAACAGGGCGACGGCGTCTACCGCTCCGACGACGCGGGCAAGACGTGGCGGCATCTGGGCCTCGAGGCCAGCCAGGCCTTCAGCCGCATCCGCATCCACCCGTCCGACTGCGACGTGGCGTGGGCCGGCGCCTGGGGTCTCCACTCCGCCCCCTCCGCCGAGCGCGGCGTGTACAAGACCACGGACGGCGGGACGACATGGCGGAAGGTGCTCTACCGCGACGACCGCACCGGCGCCCAGGACATCGCGCTGGACCCAAACAACCCCGACGTGCTGTACGCGTCCCTGTGGGAAGCCTGGCGGAAGTCGTGGGGCATGAGCTCCGGCGGTCCCGGGTCGGGCCTTTTCAAGTCCACCGACGGCGGCGAGACCTGGACCGAGATCAGCCGCAACCCGGGGCTTCCCCAGGGCACGCTGGGAAAGATCGG
>DATHZE010000072.1:0-19348 GCA_035458765.1 Longimicrobiales bacterium | reverse complement strand
CATCCCCTCGCGCCAGACCTCCATGTCCGCCCCGTTCGCGGTGAAGGGCAGAACGGCGACGCCCAAGCCAGCACCCTCGGCAGCGGCCTCCTCCGGTCCGAAGGAGGGACCGGGCAAACCCGGAACGAGGATGGCTGCGGCGATGAGGACGGCGAAGGCGCCTACGCCACCGAGGAGGGCTCCCCGCCACGTGAAGAGCGCCGTCGCCCAGCCGGGCACGGGAATCGGAACCACCGCCTCCACGCGGGCTTCGATCTCTTCGGAAGAGAGCTTGCTGCCGCCGGGGGAATCTTCCGCCCGGTCCGGACCGCCCGGGGCCTGCACCGTAGCCGTGGCCACGATGATGACCAGCCCGATGAGGAGGAGGATCACCGAGACGGGCGCCACCCACTCGGGAAGCGAAAGGGCACTCTCCAGCACGTCCACCACCTGGAGAACGGCCCACGATGCGCCGAGATAGAAGACCATGACCCGCACGATGCGGGCCCGCTTGAGGCGGTCGAGAAGGGCGGGAGGAGTCATGGCCGATAGTATAGGGGCCTCACCAGGGGGAAGGAAACCGACCGACGCCTCGGCCCCGGGGTGGGCGGGGGGCAGCACCCGGGTCGTCGAGCGTATCGGCCACCACCGTGCTCCACCCCCCCTCAGTAGCCTCCCGCAGACTCCCTGGCCCGGTGCAGGACGTAGGCCTGGATGCGTCGCACCTCCTCGGAACTCAGGAGGTCGGCGAAGCTGGGCATGCCCAGGGGCGCCCTCAGCCCCCCGAGCACGATCTGCTCGAACTGGGCATGCAGGGCTGCGCTGGTGCGTCTCAGGTCCGGCGTGATGCCACCGCTCACGACTTCGAGACCGTGGCACCCGACGCAGTTGTCCGAGAACAGCGTATCACCGAGCGCGATCTCTGCTTCCGTCGCCTCCAGGGCGAACGTCGGCGCGGCGATGGGAGGGAGCGGCGGCTGGGGCTCGGGCAGGGTGGCGCCCGCGTCCAGAGCGAACGCCAGGAGCCGACCGGGCCCCGTCCTGCCCTCTCCCAAGCCTCCGTTGATGAGAACCTCCGGTCCTCCCCAGCCGGAGACGACGGCCACGTACTGCCTGCCATCGACCGAGTACGTGATCGGTGCGGCGGCGATTCCCGTCTCGTGCTCGAACTCCCAGAGCACTTCTCCGTCCGTGGCCCGATAGGCTCGCAGGCGCCCATCCGCGCGTCCCTGGAAGACGATGCCTGACGCGGTGGACAGCGTTCCGCCGCTCAGCGGCTGCGGATGCTCCACCCGCCACACTTCGCGTTGCTCCACCGGATTCCACGCCACGAGATGGCCTGAATAGGGCGTGGGTTCCCCCGTGGTCGGTCCGTCGTAGTTCCAGTTGCCCGCGATGTTGATGCGCCGGGCGTCGTAGGCCCAGGCATCGTCCGGGGAGTGAAGCTCCGAGTGCTCGTAGACCGAGAAGTACACGAGTCCGGTCTCGGGGTTGAACGACATGGGGTGCCAGTTGTGCGACCCGTTGGGGCCCGGTGCCACGTGGGTCCCACCCTCGAGCGCTCGCGCGGCCAGGTTTTCGATGGGTCGCCCGTCGGGGGTGAGTCCGGTGGCCCAGGTGATGTTCGCGAAGGCCTTGCCCGAGATGAACTCCCCGGTCTCGCGATCGATGACGTAGAAGAACCCGTTCTTTGGCGCCTGCATGATCACGCGCCGCCGAGCCCCGTCGATTTCAAGCTCCGCCAGCATGAGGGGTTGGGTGGCCGTGTAGTCCCAGTTGTCGCCCGGGGTCGTCTGATAGTGCCACGCGTAGGTCCCATCGTCCGCGCGCACGGCGAGGATGGACGACAGGTAGAGGTTGTCTCCGCCGCCTGGGCTGCGCAGTCGCGCGTACCAGGGCGACCCGTTCCCCACCCCGATGTAGACCAGGTCCAGTTCCGGGTCGTAGACGATGGCGTCCCAGGCGGTGCCGCCGCCGCCTGCCTGCCACCAGTCGCCCGACCAGGTCCCGGCCGCGGCGGCGATCCACTCGTTCTCGTGGCCCAAGGCCGGATCACCCGGCACCGTGTACGTGCGCCAATCCAGTTCACCCGTACGGGCGTCGTAGGCCGACACGTAGCCCCGCACTCCGAACTCCGCACCGCCGTTGCCGATGAGCACACGGCCCTTGGCGATTCGCGGCGCCCCTGTGATGGAGTACGCCTTGCCCACCGGGGTGGTCTGCGCCTCCCAGACGAGCTCGCCCGAGTCCGCCGTCACGGCGACGAGGCGGCCGTCGATGGTCCCCGCATAGATCTTCCCGTCGTAGGCCGCCACGCCTCGGTTCACCACGTCGCAGCACACGAACCGGGCGTGGGCGCGGTCCACCTTGGGATCGTACGTCCATCGATGCTCGCCGGTCGCCGCGTCGAAGGCGTGAAGGATGCTCCACGAGCTGCTGACGTAGATGGTTCCATCGACCACGATGGGGGTGGCCTCGAGCCCCCGGATGGTGCCCATGTCCGCATACCACGCCAGGGCGAGACGGTCGATGGTCCCTTCGTTGATCTCGGTCAGCGGGCTGTGCCGCTGCTCCTTGTACGTACGGCCGTGGGCCAGCCAGTTCTCCCGGTCCGCGTCCGCGGCGACGAGGCGGGCATCATCGACGGCGGCCGCGTCCCACGAAGGCGATGCCTCCTGACGGCGGTCGGCACATGCCGTGAGTGCCACGGCGAGGGCCAGAAAGGTCCACGTAGCGGAGGCGCGGCGCACGAAGCTGACCGAGATCGAGCGGATGGGCAGGTCGAACATGAAATCCCCCAGGCAGGAAGAAGGCGGCAAAATCGGGTGCACTGGCCCGGGTTGTCAAAGGCCGCAGCCGCTCTGCGGCTGCGGGACCTCCAATCGGGGCGGCCGGATGTTGCTGCACGAAGCCCGGGTCGGTCTTCGAGAGCGATGTGGCGTGCACCGATCCGGCCGCAATAGCAAGAAGGCCCGCAGCCGCTCTGCGGCTGCGGGACCTCCAGTCGGGGCGGCCGGATGTTGCTGCACGAAGCCCGGGTCGGTCTTCGAGAGCGATGTGGCGTGCACCGATCCGGCCGCAATAGCAAGAAGGCCCGCAGCCGCGTTGCGGCTGCGGGACCTCCAATCGGGGCGGCCGGATTCGAACCGGCGACCCCCTGCTCCCAAAGCAGGTGCGCTACCGGACTGCGCCACGCCCCGTGTCGGGGAAGAAGGTAGTCAGGAGAGGCTGGCGCGGGTAGCGCCTCACCCCTCGTCCGCCAGCTTCCGCAAGAACTCGAAGGGATAGAGCCCCGTGGAGTGGCCGTCGCTCCAGATGAACTGGAGCGCGTATCGCCCCACGTAGTGGATGGCCTGGGGGTAGATGTCCCGCGAGACCGACTCGGGGTGCAGGGTTCGGATGCCCGTCATTTCGTCCACACACCCGGCGCAGGGGCATCTCGTGCGGAGCAGCCACGGTTCGTACTCCGACGTGACGCCGTCGGCCCAGCGGATCGCAAGGCGCGTGGCGTCCGGGGTCGGCCCGATCTCTTCAGGTTTGAAGCGGGGGTCCATGGGTCAGCTCTCGGAGATGAGGTGCCGGGCCAGGGCGCGGAACGCCTTGCCGCGGTGGCTCCTGGCGTGCTTCGCCCCGGGGGAGATCTGGCCGAAGGTGCGTCCAAGCTCCGGGTCGAAGAACAGCGGGTCGTAGCCGAAGCCACCGGTGCCCTGCTCTTCCTCCAGGATCCGACCCGGCGCCTCGCCCCGGCATACCACGCGGTCTCCGCCGGGCGTGACCATCACCGCCACGCATACGTAGCGGGCCGTGCGGGATGCCTCGGGTACGCCCGCCAGCCGATGGAGGAGGTGCTGGTTGTTGGCTTTGTCCCGGGCTTCGCCGTCGAGGTCCGCTGCAGGGGCGAAGCGCTTGGAGTGCACACCCGGCGCTCCGCCCAGCGCGTCCACGGCGATGCCTGAGTCGTCGGCTACGGTGGACAGCCCGGTGCGCTCTTGGTAGTAGCGAGCCTTGGAGTGGGCATTCTCCTCGAACGTCTCGTAGGGCTCGAGTTCCTCTTCCGCCGGGCTCCACTGAACGCCCGCCTCGTTCAGGTCCAGCACCTCGAGGCCCGGTACGACGGCGAGGATGGTCCGGATCTCCGCGAGCTTGTGGGCGCTGCGGGTGGCCACCACCAACTTCATCCGCGACCCTCGAGGATGCGCGCCTGGGCGGCCAGCAGCTCTTCGATGCCCGACATGGCGAGGTCCAGGAGGTGGTCCAGATCCTTGCGTGGGAAGGGGTCTCCCTCTGCGGTGCCCTGCACCTCGACGAGGCCTCCGCTCTGGGTGGCCACCACGTTCATGTCCACCTGGGCCGCCGAGTCCTCGCGGTACTCCAGGTCCAGGCGCGGCTCCCCGTCCACGATTCCGACGCTCACCGCGGCGACCCGTTCCCGGAGCGGGTTCCGGTCCACCTTCCCCTCCTCCAGGAGCCACCGGCCTGCCATCCCCAGAGCCACGCAGGCACCCGTGATGGAAGCGGTCCGGGTTCCCGCGTCGGCCTGAAGGACGTCGCAGTCCACGGTGATGGTGCGTGGCCCGAGGGCGCGCAGGTCCGAGACCGAGCGCAGCGACCGTCCGATGAGGCGCTGGATCTCCTGGGTGCGGCCCCCTACCCCGTCCCGCTCCCGCCGCGTGCGCGTGTGTGTAGCCCGGGGGAGCATGGCGTATTCGGCGGTGACCCATCCCAGGCCGCTGGATTCCCGCCAAGCGGGCACGCCCTCGGCCACCGAGGCGGTGCACAGCACCCGGGTGTTCCCGGCGGTGATGATGCACGACCCTTCGGCATAGGGCGCGACGCCCACGTCCATGGTCAGCGGACGGAGTTGGTCGTTTCGTCGGTCGGTGCGGGGCGATGGCATCAGCTCTTCTTGATCCGGGCTACGAGGTTCGAGGTCGAGTACCCCTCGATGAACGGGATGAGGGCGACTTCGCCCCCGGCGGACTCCACCTCGGTCCGGCCCACGACGCCGTCCAGGGTGTAGTCGCCGCCTTTGACCAGGACATCCGGCAGAAGGGCGGCGATGAGCTCACGCGGCGTGTCCTCGTCGAAGAGGCACACCGCATCGACGCTTTGAAGGCCGGCGAGGACGTACGCACGGTCCGCCTCTGCGACCAGCGGCCGGTCGGCCCCCTTTCCGAGCCTTCGGGCCGAGGCATCGCTGTTCACGGCGACGACAAGGGCGTCGCCCAGCGCGCGGGCGGCCTCGAGGTAGGCCACGTGCCCCCGATGGAGCAGGTCGAAGCATCCGTTGGTGAAGACGAGACGCCCCTGCCGGGGTCGACCGTGCCGCGCCAGGAGCTCGGCACGGGTGAGGACCTTGCTCTCGGGGGACGGAACGGTCATGGGCGGGCGCTCCGGGCCATCAGGGAGCCCGCGCCCCTGGCGAGCAGGAGTTCCGCCAGGCTGTTGCCGACTTTCCGAGGGTCTTCCCGGTCACCCGTCAGGTCTGCCCGCACCACGCGGGTCCCATCGTCCGACGCGATCATCCCCCAGATACGGATCCAAGTTCCGTGGGGTACGGCCAATACGCCGAGGGGTGAGTCCGCCCCTCCGCCCAAGGCCGAGAGGCACGCCCGTTCCGCTGCGAGAGCCATGCGGCTCGCGGCGTGATCCATTCCCTCCATCCCTGCCGGCATGGGTGTGCCGACGAGGGCGAGCAGGACAAGCGAGCCCTGCCCGGCGGAGGGGACCCATGCCTTGGAGTCCAGGGCCTCCGACGCCAGATGGGCCAGGGACAGGCGTCGGGCCTCCGCTGCACCCAGGACGACCGCGTCCACCGTGCCGGAGCGGAGGGCTTCGGCCGGCCCGCCCCCGTTCTGGAGCGTAACCGGGTCCAGGTCGGCGCGGTGGGCCAGGAGGAAGCCACGGCGCCGGGCCCCGGAGGCGCTGACCCGGCTGCCACCCGGCAGGAGGGCCAACGTCGACGGGCGGCCCACCGCCGGGATGAGCACGTCGCGCGCCTCTTCCCGCCGCAGTACGGCGACGGCCGTGACGTCCCCGGCCTGAGCGAACTCCTCGTGCCCATCGCCACGGGCCAGGAGCAGGTGCAACGATCCATCCCGGAGTGACTCCAGGGCGGAGCCGGGCGTCTTGACGGGCAGGACCGTCACCCCACGACCCCGAAGGGCTTCGACCACGCGGGGCGCTTCGGCGGTCAGGTCGGCTGCTGCGGCGAAGGTCAGCGTCACCGTTAGGTCACCGGGGCTGCCGCGGCTCTGGAGCCCGGCGCCGTCAGAGGTACAGGATGAGCGAGATGCCCAACAAGATAGCTACCCACAGCACCATGCTGCCCGTGGGCCAGGTACGGGACAGGAGGCCCGATGGTCCATGTCCGCGAGCGGTCAGCGCGATTCCGCCGCGGACGATGCGCAACGCCACGCTCCGGAGCGCACCGTCCACCCGAGCCACGGCCCCGCCCACGGCGTGCACCACCCGGGGCGCCGCCCACCGATACGTCCACTCGGCGTCCACGTTGGTCGAGCGGAGCTCAGGCGGATAGATCCCCGAGCGGATCAACACGACGACGGCCAGGATCCCGAAGACCAGAAGCTGGGTCTGCGTGAGGACGTGGGTGAGGTCGTAGGGCCAGTAATCCAGGGTGTAGGGCAGAAGGCCGTACAGGACGCCGGGGAAGGTCCCGATCCCGATGCACAGAGCCGCCCCGATGGCCATGGCGACCAGCATGTTCCGGGGAGGCTCGGTCGTACGGATCCCCGAGTCGTGGCCGAAGAAAGCGAAGTAGGGGATCTTGATGCCGGCGTGCTCCAGCACGCCTGCGGATGCGAACAGCAACGGTAGCCAGAGCCAGGTGTGCCCCTCGTCCAACGCGGCGGTCATGATCATGGACTTCGTGACGAACGCGCTGAACAGGGGGAACGCCGAAATGGAGGCGGCCCCGATGATGCACAACGTTGCCGTGATGGGCATGCTCTTGTAGAGGCCGCCGAGGTCCGATCCCTTCGACCGCCCCGTCATGTACAGGACCGCCCCCATGCTCATGAAGAGGAGGCCCTTGAAGAGGACGTCGGCGAAGGCGTGGGCCACGGCCCCGTTCACGGCCAGGGGCGTACCCAGCCCGATCCCCACCACCATGAACCCGATCTGGTTGATCATGCTGTAGCTCAGCACGCGCCGCAGATCGTTTTCGATGACGGCGTAGAAGATCGGGAAGCAGGTCATCACCACGCCGATGTAGATCAGGATTTCCGTCCCGGCGAAGCCCCGGGCCAGGGCGTAGACCGCCACCTTGGTCGTGAACGCGCTCAGGAAGACCGTTCCCGTGGGGGTGCCTTCAGGGTAGGCGTCCGTGAGCCAGCTGTGCACGAGCGGGAAGCCGGCCTTGATGCCCAGGGCGAGGAGAATCAGCCACCCCGAAAGGGATCCGTCCAGGCCGATGTGACCGAACTCGATGGAGCCCGTCTCGTGGGCCCGGATCAGCGCACCGGAGAGGAGGATGACCCCGGAGACGACGTGGATGACCAGGTATCGGAATCCGGCCTTGAACGAGCGTTCCGTGCCCGCCGCCCAGATCAGGAACACCGACGTGAACGCCAGCAGCTCCCAGAAAACGAAGACCGAGATCAGGTCCCCGGCGAAGACCGCCCCGAGCGCTGCGGCCGCATAGAGCATGGCCGACGTGTGCTGGGTTCCGGCGTGCTCGTCCCTCTCGAGGTGGAGGGCGTACACGTTGCCGATGAAGGTGGCCAGATGGAACAGGTAGCCGAACAGCAGGCTGAGCTTGTCCACCTTGAAGGGGACCAGCGTGTACCCCAGCAGACCCACCTCGATGGACATGCCGGGCTCGAGGCGCAGGAGGTTGAGCGCCCCCGCCACCGGAACCAGCACGAGCACGGCGCGGCGCACGTTCCCCTTGGTCAGGGCCACGAGCAGGGCGCCGACGAGGAAGATGACGAACGGAGGCAGGCTACTCAGCGCCATAGTAGTCCTCCGGACGCATCACCAGCCGGCGCAGCCCTTTGGCCACGAGGACGAGGAGGACGATCCCCACGAAGCCGTAGAGGGGATAGAACGCTTTGACGTGCTCCCAGGGGTGCTCGGTGTGCCGGTGAACGAAGAAGTCCACGATCACCAACAGCGCGCTCACCGCGTAGAGAACGCGGAAGAGACGGTCCGCGTTCTCCTTCTTGTCCCACATGCCGGGGGATTCCCCTCCTGCGCTCATGTGGGCGCGAGGGCCGAGATCCGGCGCTTGAGGCTCACCGCCGCCAAGAAGGCGCGGGTGCGGAGCGTCGTGACTCATCGGGCCACCACCATGGTCATCAGGTCGTAGAAGACGTCCGGGTAGAAAAAGAGAGCCACCGTTGCCGAGGCGGTGACGATCATGGCCACCAGCATGGGCCAGGGTGCCTCGTGGATCCCCTCGGAGAACGTCGTGTCGTCCGGCGGCGGGCTGAAGAACGCGCGGACGGGAACCTCCAGCAGGTACACCAGGCTCAGGAGCGAACTCACCATGAGCACCGCCAAGAGTCCGAGTTCCCCTGCCTCCAGGGTGCCGAGCCCAAGAAACCACTTACTCCAGGATCCGCCCGCCGGGGGGACGCCCACGATGCTCAGCGCTCCGACGAAGAAGGCGCCGAACGTGATGGGCATGGTGCGACCCAGCCCCCGCATGCGGCTGATGTCGGTCTCGTGCGCCGCCACGATGACCGCGCCTGCGGCGAAGAAGAGCGTGATCTTGCCGAAGGCGTGCATGGCGATGTGCATGCCGCCCCCGATGACGCCGTAGGAGTTCGCGAGGAGGGCGCCCAGAACGATGTAGGAGAGCTGGCTGATGGTGGAGTACGCCAGCCGCGCCTTGAGGTTGTCCTTGGTGAAGGCCACCAGGGAGCCGAGGATGATGGTGGCCGCCGCCGCCCAGGCGAGCCACGGCTGCGTGCTCAAGGTCCCCAGCAGGTCCAGCCCGAACACGTACACCGACACCTTCAGGATCGTGAAGACGCCCGCCTTCACGACGGCCACAGCGTGCAGGAGGGCCGACACGGGGGTCGGCGCCACCATGGCCGCCGGGAGCCACCTGTGGAACGGCATCACCGCCGCCTTTCCCACGCCGAAGACGAACAGCACCAGAAGGACGGCCAGGACGCCCGTGGATGCGGTACCGGCGAGGATGCCACCCGGGCGGAACTCCAACGTGCCGGCCAACTGCCAGGTCCAGATGACGGCCAGGAGCTGGAACAGAACCGAGGTGGTCAGGAGGATGCCCAGGTAGACCCGCCCCGCCCTGCGCGCCTCTTCCGAGCCGTGGTGCGTGACCAGGGGAAAGGTGCAGAGGGTGAGCACCTCGTAGAACGCGAACAGCGTGAAGAGGTTCGCGGAGAACGCCACCCCCATGGCGGCCGCGATGGAGATGGCGAAGAAGAAGAAGAACCGGGTCTGGTTCTTCTCGTGGTGCCCCCGCATGTAGCCGATGGCGTAGATCGACGTGACGATCCACAGGAACGAGGCCACGAGGGCGAAGACCATCCCCAGAGGCTCCACCTGCAGCCCCAGGGTCACGCCGGGCACGACTTCGATGAGCGTGAGGCTCGGCAGTTCGCCCCCGAGGACGGGACCCAGCAGGGAATACACGTGCCAGAACAGCGCCGTGGCGGTGAGGAGCGTCGCCGCCTCCCGGAGGTTGGGCCACTTGCCCAGGGCCAGGACCAGGAACGCGCCCGCCACCGGCAGGAAGACCGCCGCCAACGCCACCACGCCGAGGTTCACGAGGCCACCCCCAGAAGCATCCGCGCCGCCTCGATGGCCACGCCGGCGGTGAGCTTGGCGTCGATGCCGAAGTAGAGGTTGGCCAGGACCAGAACCCAGGTGGGGATCAGGAGGCTCAGGGGCGCCTCCCCCACGGTCCGTCCCTCGGGAGGTGTTCGGAAGTACGCGACCTCAACCACCTTCCAGACGTAGACGACGGCGAGAAGCGAACCCATGAGAACGAGGACGGCCACCGGCCAAAGCCCCTGCTCCAGCGCCGCCTGCACAAGGTACCACTTGCTGATGAAGCCCACGGTGAGCGGCACGCCGATGAGGCTCAAGCCTCCCAGAACGAAGGCCGCCATGGTGAAGGGCATGCTCTTGCCCAGGCCGGCCATGTCGTCCAGGCGCACCGACCCGACGCTGTACATGACGCAGCCCATGGCCATGAACAGCGAGCCCTTGATGAGGGCGTGGTTGAACAGGTGGAGGATACCGGCTGCCAACCCGAAGACCGAGACCAGGCTGATGCCGAGCACCATGTACCCGATCTGGGCGACGCTGGAATAGGCCAGCAGTCGCTTGACGTTGACCTGGTAGATGGCCGAGATGGACATCGTGACGATGGCCACCAGGGCCAAGGGCATGAGGATGCGGTCCAGCTGCATCACATCGAAGGAGAACGCCGGCCCGAAGATGGTGAAGAAGAAGCGGAGGAGCAGATACACCGCCACCTTGGTCGCCGTGGACGCGATGAATGCGGTGACCGCCGAAGGCGCATAGGCGTATGCGTTGGGAAGCCACAGGTGGAGGGGGAACAGGGCCAGCTTCAGGCTGATGCCCACCGCCAGGAACGCGAAGGCGACCGGGATCGTGCGGGTGCCTGCCACCAGCGGGAGACGCTGGGCCAGGTCGGCCATGTTCAGCGTGCCCGTCATGCTGTACATCAGGCCGATGCCGATGACGATGAACGTGGCGCCCACGCTCCCCATGATGAGGTACTGGTACGAGGACGTGAGCGCGCGGCGGTCGGGTCCCAGGGCGATGAGGGCGTAGGCCGACAGGGACGAGATCTCCAGGAAGACGAACACGTTGAAGACGTCTCCCGTGATGGCGATGCCCAGAAGCCCCGTCATGCACAGGATGAGCGCCGTGTAGAAGAGAGAGACGCGGTCGGACGCGACCTCCCGCTCCACGCTGCTCTTGGCGTACGGCATGACCACGGCGGCGATGGCCGACACGATGACCAGGACGAAGGCGTTGAGCGCGTCTACGCGGTACTCGATGCCCCACGGCGGGGCCCAGGCGCCCAGGTGGTACGAGATCGTGCCCTCGGCGAGGACCCGGGACAGCAGGCCGAGGGATGCCCCGAATGCCCAGATCGCAGCCGCCATGGCGACGAGCCACGACAGGAGTGGACGCCGCACCAGGGCGGCGATGGGCGCCAGGAGGAGCGGGACGACGACCTGAAGGACGGGCAGGTTCTCGCTCATCACATCACGTCGTCCTGCTGGTGGATCTCGTCTTCTTCAATGGTCCCGTAGGCCTCGTTGATGCGCACCACCAGGGCCAGCCCCACTGCGAGCGTGGCGACGCCGACCACGATGGCCGTGAGGATGAGGACGGAGGGGATCGGGTTCGTGTAGATGACGTGTTCCTGGCCCTCGAGGAGGATGGGCGCCGTGCCTCCGAAGATCTTGCCCAAGCTGATGTACAGGATCATGACCGACGTCTGGAACACGCTGAGTCCCACGAGCTTCTTCACGAGATTGCCGCGGGAGATCATGGTGTAGAATCCCACCATCATCAGGACGACGACGATCCAGTAGTTGAAATAGCCCAGGAGTCTCATGCCTCGTCTCTCCTCCGGCCGGCGAAGGCGTAGAAGATGGAGACCATGACCCCGAACACCGTGACGAGCACCCCGAACTCCACGGAGAAGATGCCCCAGTGCTGCCCGTGGTGTGGATCGTGAAGCAGGACGTTGTAGTCCAGGAAGAGGCCGCCCTTCAGCATCGTGACCACGCCGGTACCCGCGAAGATCATCACCCCCAGGGCCGAGCAGGTGTGGGCGAACAGAGGCGGCAGGACGCGCTTGGCATGCCCGAGCCCGTACACCAGCGCATACAGGACGAACGCCGCGGCGAAGATCACCCCTGCCTGGAATCCGCCGCCGGGGCCGTAGTCCCCGTGGAACTGGACATACAGGGCGAAGAGCAGGATGAAGGGGATGAGGAACTTGGTTCCCACCCGCAGGATGACGCGATCATCCATGGGGGTCGGTCCCTGCTCGATCGTGGTCGGCCTTCCGCTCTTCCGCGGACCAGGGACGCCGGTTCCGCGGCCCGGTGGAAAGGAGGAGAAGCACCCCCACCAGGGCGGTGAAGATCACCGTGGTCTCGCCCATGGTGTCGTAGCCTCGATAGGAGCCCAGAACGGAGGTCACGATGTTGGGCATGCCGATCTCGTGGCCCGACTCCTCCACGTAGCGAGGCGCCACGTGGAGGTGAGCGGGGTTGTCCGCCTGTCCGAACGGGGGCATCTCGGAGGTGCCGTAGATGAGCACGCCGCCCGTGACCAGGACCACGAACAGCGGGAGGATGGGGCGATGGGCGGGCTTCTTCTCCTCGCGCTTGACCAGGGACAGCGTCCCCAGCATGAGCACCGTGGAGATGCCCGCTCCCACGGCGGCCTCGGTGAACGCGACGTCCACGGCATCCAGCATGGTGTACAGCGCGGCGCACAGCAGGGAGTAGATCCCCGAGAGCATCACCACCGCCACCAGGTTGCGGATCCGGAGCAGAGCCACCGCCGTCACGCCCAGGAGTGCCAGGACCGTGATATCTACGACCGCGTCCATGTCACTCCCCCGGGACGGGCGCCCGGAACGGCTCGACCTTGCCCGCCAGCGCTGCACGCGCCAGGGCATGGGTTCCGATGGGGCTGGTGAAGAGAAGGAAGGCGTAGACCAGGAGAAGGCGCAGGGTGAGCAGCGTCAGGCCGGTCTGGAAGCACATGCCCAGGATGAGCAGGCCCGCACCCATGGTGTCGGTCATGCCGGCGGCATGGAGGCGCGTGTACACATCGGGCATGCGCAGCACGCCGATGGTCCCCACGATCATGAAGAAGAGGCCGCCCAGAATGCTGACCCAGGAGAGGACGTCGAACACCATGTCCAGCATCAGTCGCCCTCCGCCCCGTGCCGTTGGTGGCCGAGGTCCCCGAACTCGAAGAACTTCAGGACGGCGATGGTGCCGATGAAGTTGATGAGGGCGTACACGAGGCTCAGGTCCACCCAGTCGGGGCGACCCGTGAGGAAGCCGATCACGGCCAGCAAGACCACGGTCTTGGTGCCGAACGTGTTCACCGCCAGCACCCGGTCGTAGACCGTGGGACCCAGCAGCGCTCTCACCATGGCGAGACACATGGCCACGAGGATGCCGGCAGCTGCGACGGCGAACATCAGTGCACGGCCCCCTGCTCCACCCACGTGCACCGGCTGTCCATCTCGTCCTCTTCGCGGCCATCCACGTCGAACCACGTCAGGGAGTGGATCTCCAGTTCGGGGCCCTTCACCCCGGTGGTGATGGTCCCGGGGGTGAGCGTGATGGAGTTGGCGTAGATGGCCCGGCCCAGGTCCGTCTTCTGGCTGGCCCGGTAGTGAACGAGGATCGGTGTGATGGGCAGCTTGGGATCGAGGATGACCTTCGCCACGTGGAGGTTGGCCACGAAGATCTCCTTCATGAGCCAGGGGAAGTAGACGAAGAAGCGTCCTCCCACGTGGAAGGGGAGTCCCTCGCTGTCCGTCACCTCCATGCGGCTCGCGATGAACACCACGAGCACTGACGAAGCGACACCGAACCCCATGAGAAGAGGCTCGAAATGGCCCGAAAGGACGAGCCAGAACGCAAAAAGGACTGCACCAAGACCGAATAGTCGGGGCAACGGCGTTCCCAGGCTGGATTCACGTTCTTCCGGGTGGCTGGACGACCCCCGGGGGAAACGGAGGCCGAATCTACCAGTTGGACTGGGCTCCGTCCACTATCTTTTGGACGAGGAGTTCGATGGCTTCGGCGCGTCCGACATCCTCGCTTTCCGAAGCCTCCAGAAACTGACCTTGGGCCGAGACGTTCCGGTCTTCCCAGAGAATCACGTTCTCCACCATGTCCACGATCTCGATGCTGACCGTGATGGTCACCTGGCGCTGAAGGACTTCGGCGGGCTGGCCGGGCTGGCCCGCCCGGTAGTTCGGCGCGGCGACGTCGTAGCGGAGAATGGTGCCACGCACGACCGCGTCGGCCACGTCCTCACCGGCGGTCCGGATGCCGAGGGCCCCGGGCAGGCCCCGCAGCAGCTTGTCGTAGATCTCTCCCGACAACTCGAAGCGGGCCGTTTCATTCTCGAAGGGCGCGACGGAGATGGTCTTCACGTGCTCCGGAGGAAAGCTGCCTGCACGGAAGGAGTAGATGCATCCCGAGACGAGGAGCGCAGAGGCCAGCGCGGCGACGGCCAGAGGACGACTCATCGGATGGCCGTCACGCTGTTGGGGTCCCAGATGTCCGGGGGATAGGATTCGACGCGTTCCATGCTCTCCCTCGTCAGCTTGAGTTCCCTGAAGGCCGTCAGGTTGCGGTAGGTTGCCTCGGCAGGATAGCGGTCTCCGTCCTCCAGGCCCAACTCCACGCGCTCCGTGGTGTGACCGTCGCGGAGCACCTCCACGGTCCTGATCCGGCCGGCTTCGACCCCGAAGTAGAGTTCCCTGGCGTCGGCGTACCGATAGCGGAGTCGCACTTCGCCCACCGCCAGGCGCTCGGCCCCCAGGAGCTCGATGCCGAACTGGGGACGGAAGACGCCGAGAACCGCCCACATGAGGTCGGCCGGTGGGAGGATGCCCTCGGGCGCCCCGGGCGGAAGCCGGAGGTCTCCATCCACCAGGGCGGCACGGATCACGGTTTCCCCGTTCCCCAGGAAGAGATCGAGGCGTGCCCTGTAGGGCGGCTCGATCCGGGCGACCCCCCTGCCCTTCACGCGCACGCCGGCCTCGTTGAGTTGCCACGCGAACACCACGCGGATGGGCTCCTGCAGGGACGTCTGATCCTCGAGCGCCAGCGCGACCTGTTCGCCGTCCACGGCGGCGGGCTTGACCTCGGGCGGTGGAGGGACACAGGCGGAGAGCGCCAGCAGGGCGGCTGCCACCGCGGGCAAGGAGGTCGACGGCATGGAGAGCATGGGCACCAAGCTAGAGGGTGGGAATCGCTGCTTCTACCCCCGGGATCGCCGATCCGTTCGTCGGAGGGGTTGTGAGGTCCCCGCCCGAGCCGTCATCCTTGGACGCCCATGACTGCCAAGCCCGTCTATCTCGCCTCCGACGTCCACTTCGGTTCCGTCCCCGCGGAACGCGAAGAGGCCTTCCTGGCGTGGATGCAGGAGGCTGCCGCGTGCGCCTCGGAAATCGTCCTCAACGGCGATCTCTTCGACTTCTGGTTCGAGTACCGAACCGGGGTTCCCCGGGGCCACGATCGCGTGCTGGACACCCTGAAGTCCGTCGTGGCGGGGGGAGTCCCCGTAACGCTCATGGGAGGGAACCACGACTGGTGGGGTGGGCGGTACCTGCGCGAGGAGGTGGGCGTCGATTTCCTGCAGCATCCGGTGGTTCGTTCCTACGCCGGGCTTCGGACGTTCCTCGCCCATGGCGACGGACTGGGCAAGGGGGATCTGGGCTACCTGGCGCTGCGCATCCTGCTGCGCGGGCGACTCACTCGTTTCGCCTTCTCCCTGCTCACCCCCGATTGGGGAGACCGGATCGCGGGTAGGGTATCCAAGACGGAGCATCGGTGGGGTGAGCCCACGGCGGACGACAAGGCCCGCGCCACGGCCCTGGAAGCATGGGCCGTCTCGAAGCTGGAGGCGGAGCCCGACCTGGATCTGGTGGTGCTGGGGCACACCCACGTTCCCCTGCTGCGCGAGGTGGGGGCAGGGCGATGGTATCTGAACGCCGGCGACTGGGTCTACCACACCAGCTACGCGGTCCTGCGGGAGGGGCATCCCCCGCAGCTCCTCACCTGGGGAGCTTGACCCCCACCGAAAGGTCGATCCGCCCGTTGCCGACGGGCTCGACGTTCACCTGGATGGGGGCGGGAAAATCCTTGAGGTGCGCCGATACGTAGGCGTCGGCGCCGCTCAGGAAGAGCAGGAAGATCGCCAGGGCCGTCCAGTCCTCGCGCTGCTGGCGCCGGGCTTCCTCCAGGGCGAGGAGGTCCTGGAGGACCTTGTCGTCGTCCAGTCTCGTTTGGATCTCCTCGGGGTCGGTGACGCCCTCGGCGGCCAGGTCTGCCCGGACGATGCCTTCCCGGAAGCGGACGCGCTCCTCGGCTTCGGCGACGCGGCGCCGCGTCTTCACCAGCGACCAGGCCGTGGCTCCCTCGGTGAAGAAATAGAAGCCTGCCCGCTTGTAGGAGCCGATGGAGGCGTGCCCCCAACCCGGAATCGCCGCGGCCCTGAGAAAGGCGCCGCGGGGCGAGACCCCCGAGGCCTGCACCGTGACGGTGTCCTCGGCCGGTGCCGTCGGGGTCGATACCTGAGCTTGGAGGCGTCCGGGAAGGGCCAGGACGCCCAGGGCACAGATCATGCCCAGCGTGCCGATTTCCCGGCGGTTGCGGAGGAGCATCAGGAAGGGGGGCGTGTGGTTTCCATGGCCGGGCGAAGGATACCGGAAGGCCAGGGAGGCATCAACGGGTCGGGCCCCGGAGGCACTCTCCTCCGGGGTCCGACCGACGTTGGCGGGAGCGTGTGGGAATCGAACCCACCCGCCCGGGTTTTAGCCGGGCTGCACGGTTTTGAAGACCGCCGGAGCCACCAGGCCCCCTCCGCCCCCGATGGGCCTCGAAGCTCCCCGACGTGGGCTCCTCCGTCAAGCCGTGCATCGTCCGCTGTCTCACGAACCCGTCCGTCACTAACTTCGACGTCATGACTACTTCCGACAGAATAATCCGGGAGCGCAGTCGAGCGTCTGCGCCCACCAGCCCGCCGCTCCTGCCGGGTCTGCTGCGCGAGGGCGAGCGCAATCCGGGCCTCCCCCTCGAGCTGGACTGGGTACGAGAAGTGCGGGTGAATCGGAGTGCCGTGGAGCGGCGCGCCGCCACCCTGGGGACGCGGAGAACGGTGAAGAAGGCCTGGCAGGCCGCCTGGTTGCTCAAGGCCGTGACCCTCATGGACCTGACGACCCTGGCCGGGGACGATACCCCGGGGCGCGTCCGGCGTCTCTGCGCCAAGGCGCGGCGGCCCGTGCGACCCGATCTCCTCGAAGCGCTCGGCGTCGAGCCCGACCGGATCCGCGTCGGCGCGGTGTGCGTCTACCACCAGATGGTTGCGACGGCCGTGGCAGCGCTGGAGGGAAGCGGGATCCCGGTGGCGGCCGTCGCCGCGGGCTTTCCCCACGGGCTGAGCCCCCTGCCCCAGCGCATCCAGGAGATCCGTGCTTCGGTGGACGCCCGGGCGCAGGAGATCGATATCGTCGTGACCCGGGGGCACGTCCTCACGGGGGACTGGGAGGCGCTGTATGACGAAGTGCGCGCCTTCCGCGAGGCCTGCGGGGACGCGCACCTCAAGACGATCCTGGCCACCGGCGAACTGGCCACGCTGCGCAACGTCGCGCGGGCCAGCCTCGTGTGCATGATGGCCGGTGCCGATTTCGTGAAGACCTCCACCGGCAAGGAGGGGACCAACGCCATCCTGCCCGTGGGCCTCACCATGGCCCGGGCGGTGCGGGCGTACGCCGAGCGGACCGGCTATGCCGTGGGGTTCAAGCCCGCAGGAGGCATCCGGACCGCCAAGGAGGCCTTGGTCTGGCTCATCCTCATGAAGGAGGAGCTGGGGAACGGCTGGCTGGTTCCCGAACTCTTCCGCTTCGGCGCCTCCTCCCTTCTGGGAGATATCGAGCGCCAGATCGAGCATCACGTGACCGGGCGCTACTCCGCGGCCCACAGACATCCCATGGCATGAGCAAGGTCGCAGAGATCTTCGAGACGATGGAGTACGGTCCCGCGCCCGAGGGCGCAGAGCGCGCCATGGAGTGGCTGGAGGCGCGCCGGCGCTCGTTCGGTCACTTCATCGCGGGCTCCTTCACGGACCCCGCGGGGGGGGCCTCGTTCGCCACGGCCAATCCCGCCACGGGAAGGCCTCTGGCGCGGCTTGCCCAGGGGACGGAGGCGGACGTGTCGGCTGCCGTCCAGGCCGCCCGTGACGCCCAAGCGTCCTGGTGGGGTCTGGGGGGGCACGGACGGGCGAGACATCTGTATGCGTTGGCGAGGGGAATCCAGAAGCACGCGCGCCTTTTCGCGGTCCTGGAGACCCTGGACAACGGCAAGCCGATCCGGGAGTCCCGGGATCTGGATGTCCCGCTGGTGGCGAGGCATTTCTACCATCATGCCGGATGGGCCCAGCTCATGGAGGAGGAGCTGCCTGGGCATGGCCCCGTGGGCGTCGTCGGGCAGATCATCCCGTGGAACTTCCCGCTCCTCATGCTGGCCTGGAAGGTGGCGCCGGCCCTTGCCATGGGGAACACGGTCATCCTCAAGCCCGCCGAGTTCACGTCCCTCACGGCCCTGCTCTTCGCGGAGTTGGCCCGGGACGCCGGGCTTCCCCCCGGCGTCCTGAACGTGGTGACGGGGGATGGCGCCACGGGAGCCGCCTTGGTGGCTCACCCGGGCGTGGACAAGATCGCGTTCACCGGGTCCACCGAGGTGGGCCGGATCATCCGCGAGGCCACCGCAGGGAGCGGGAAGCGGCTCAGCCTGGAATTGGGCGGCAAGTCGCCGTTCCTGGTATTCGAAGACGCGGACCTGGATTCGGTCGTGGAGGGCGTCGTGGACGCCATCTGGTTCAACCAGGGACAGGTGTGCTGTGCCGGGAGCAGGATTCTGGTCCAGGAGGGGGTGGCTTCGACCCTGGAGAAGAAGCTGCGCGCCCGCATGGAGACCCTGCGCATGGGGGATCCCCTGGACAAGACCGTGGACATGGGGGCCATCGTGGCCCCGGTCCAGCTGGACCGGATCCGGGAATTGGTGGAAAAGGGACGCGCCGAGGGAGCTCAGGTCTGGCAGCCGTCCTGGAGCCTGCCCACCGACGGGTGGTTCTATCCCCCGACCCTTTGTACCGAGTGCGCACCCTCCGGGACGCTGGCCCAGGTGGAGATCTTCGGGCCCGTGGTGGTGCTCATGACCTTCCGCACGCCAGAAGAGGCCGTGGAGATGGCCAACGACACCCGCTACGGCCTGGCCGCATCCATCTGGTCGGAGAACATCAATCTGGCCCTGGACGTTGCGCCCAAGGTCAAAGCGGGCACCGTGTGGATCAACTGCACCAACATGTTCGATGCGGCTTCCGGCTTCGGTGGCTACCGGGAGAGCGGCTTCGGGCGGGAGGGTGGCAAGGAAGGGCTTTGGGAGTACGTCCGGCCTGATTGGGAAGCGGCCGGTTCCGGACAGCCTTTGCCCGAGGCTGGAGCGTCCGCCGAGCACGCCGTGCCGAAGGGCAAGGACATCGACCGGACGGCGAAGCTCTACGTGGGTGGCAAGCAGGTGAGGCCGGACGCCGACGCCAGCCTGGGCGTGCTGGGCGTGGATGGACG
>DATHZE010000071.1:0-5703 GCA_035458765.1 Longimicrobiales bacterium | reverse complement strand
GAGCCCACTGCCGTCCCCATCGAAGTGGTGTTCGTCGGTGACCTCGAGCCCGGCTGATCGCTGTTGCCGGCGCGGGGCGGATCTCCATGAGCATCCCGACCGGGTAGGGGCGCGAGTGGACGCTCGAGCAGTCGCGTCCTTCGGATGACATTGGTCATCGCAGGCCCTGCTCTCCGGAGGCCGAGGTGCTGCTTCACGATGGACTGGCGGCGTAGAGGCCCAGGCTACAGCGTCTCCATCTCCGCAGGCGCATGTCCTTTGCGGTAGTAGTGGAAATCGCACGACGGATCCCCGTTGGCCAGCGTCCGCGGCCGACGGAAGTCCAACTGGACCAGGTCCCCCATGGCGTCGGGCGCGTATCCCCCCATGTCGATGGCGCCGCCCCCCGGCGCCAGCTCCGGGCACCCCATCACGGAACACAGGTCGATGTTCAGACACCGGGTCAGGCGAACGAACTGGAGCTCGGGCGACTCCTGGATCTCCTCTACGTCGTAGAAGCCCTTGGCGGCGCTGTTCTCGAAGATGGAGCGGTTGAGTCTGCAGAAGTTCGTGTAGACGTCCCCTTCGCATTTCAACAGGTCGGTGGTGTTGTATAGCGTGGCGTGTACGGTGGGGCCCATGCTCCGAAAGATCCCGAGGATGAACTCCAGGGCGGCGGCCTGGTCCTCTCGTTCGCCCAGCACGTAGTACATGGACGCCAATAGGTAGAGTTCACCGATGACCGACCGCGGAACGGTCGCGAAGTCCCGCCCGATGGTGATGCCGTGCTCCTTCTGTAGCGCACGCTTCTTCCCCATGACGTCCCTGAGGAAGGCCAGCATTCCCCAGAAACCGAACCTGTCCTTCAGTTGGGACAGCAACAGCTTCGCCTGCAGAAGCTGCCCGCTCAGGGGCATGTGATCGAATGCCTTCCCGAAGCTCGAAAGCTCTTCAACTCTCATCGTTCTCTCTCCCGTCGCGCTTCCGGCGTCCTTTGGGCAGGGGGGGCCTGGGCCTTGGCCAGGCCCCCCCGTCGTCAACTCGCTTCGCTGGGCACTCGAGCCCCGCCTAGCAGCAGCCCTTCCCTGAATCCGCAGGGCTGCCCTGCTCGGCTCTGGATCCAGGCTTGCAGCACGTCTCCATCATCTTCGACATGACGTCCGCGCAGTCGCACCGGCCGTCTTCGCAGCACTCGGAACAGTTGCATCCGTCGGGGCAGCAGCTGGCTGCCCGGTCCTTGCTTGTCGTGTCAGACATCGTTCTCTCCTCGGTTCTCGTGGGGATCGAACGTCCCCACGGTGGTGATCCTCCCATCCTCTTGAGGACGCAGAGGAGCCCGAGAGAGATACACCGGCTCCGAAGGTCTCCTGGAGAAACGACGCGACGTTGGCTGCCGGCGAGCTGGAGCGGGACACTACTGGGCCGACCCTCGGAGTGTGGTTGGCTCGACACGCACACGACGCGCGACCTCCTGCACGACGGCTCCCTTCTCGGTGGGGGTAAGTCGATGCTGACCCGTCAGGGGGTCGAAGCCGCAGCGTTCGATCTTGTCGATCACCCGCTCGTACATCGTCACGATCAGGTCGACGATGAAGGCGCAGTCACCATCGACGTTGCCCCAGAGAGGAGCCAGGGACGCTCGCCCCCGGCCGAGGAAGGAGCGGGCCCGGCCGAGGAGCTCGGCCACGAGGTGTCGCGTGGCCACGCTCGCTCGCTCGCGCTTCAGATCGCTGCGGAGGGTGTCCTCCGTGACACCGTGCGCCGCCATGTCCTCGTTGGTCAGGTAGAGGAGCCCCCTCCGTCCCATGCGCAGGTCCTCCGCGATGTCCCGGACGACGTGGCCGACGTAGGCGAAGATCCCCAACTGGCGACCGCACGTGCTCAGGTCGAATCCTGCGGGCAGTGGGCGCGCCCCCGAGGGGTGCCGCGGGGGGGAGGCGAGCAGGAAGAGATAGATGGTCGTGGGCGAGACGCTCGCTCCCTCGGCGTAGGCGAGAAAATCCTGCCACGTGGCAAACCTGTCGTGGTCGAGATCCCAGTGCATGGAGCGGAAGAAGTCGACCCACAGGCGGCAAGGAGCGGGGAACGCAACCAGGGATTCGGCGAAGGCCTCCAGGAGGAGCGCGGCATCTGGGTGGCCGCAGCGTTCCACGACGTCCCTGGAGGGACGTCGCCCCTCATAGCAGCTCAGAACCGACGCTTCCCACGCCGACACCACCGCGTGTTCCCGGCTGCGGCTCCGCTCCGAGAGGTGGATGCGATCGGGGATGTCGTCGATGCGGTCGTCGACGATCCGCATGAGAGCGTAGAACGCGCAGAACGCCTTGTACCGCTCGGGGCTCCGGAAGAAGCGGCTCGTCAGGTAGAGATTGTTGTTGTCGCGAGCCGCGATGGCTTCGGCCGAAGCGTAGGGCGGGGCCAGGCGTTCGGCTTGCCTCAAAGGGAAGTCAGGGCTCATCAGACGCTCAGGGCGAAGCGCGGTGCTCAGCGGGGCGTCCCGGGAGCGTTCGGGTAGCAGAGTTCACGAATCCTCCTCCGAACCGGAGTAGATCCTGTGGGGCCGCGGCTACTCCGCCGGCTTCGGCTCACACCCCACGGTACCGCGCGTGTCGGTCTCCAAATCGCATCCGGCCTCCAGGGCGGCCTTCAGCCTCGTGCGCGCCCTGTGCAGCCGAATCTTCACCGTCGGCACGGAGCACCCGAGCATCTCGGCGATCTCGGGGTTCGTGAGCCCCTGAAGGTCCTTGAGGAGGATCACGGCTCTGTAATCGTCCGGCAGCGCCTCGATGTACTTCTGGACGCAGGTGCTCAGCTCCCCCTTCTCCATGGCCTCGTCGATGCGCGGGGCGTCTTCGTCGGTCAGGGCTTCGCTGGCGGCGGGTGCGCCGTCCTGGAGCGGGCCGTCGAGGGATAGGGGGGTCCCCCCTCGGGTCGCTTGTCGACGATAGCGATCGCGGGCGAGGTTCGTGGCGATCCGGAACAGCCATGTTCCCACTGCCCCGGGATCCCGCAGTCCGGCCAGGCGGTCTTGAGCCCTCAGGAACGTATCCTGAGTGAGGTCCTCGGCCTCCGCGGGATCGTGTACGAGGCGCAAGGCGTACCGGAAGACCCTGTCGCGGTACTCTTCGAACACCGCGACAGGATCCGTCTCCGCGTGTACTCTGCGGGGCTCCTGCATCGTGTCACCCTCCACGACAGCATCACCAGACATCGGCGCACAACTACGGTTCAGGTTACGGGATGGGCGGAGCATGCGCATGAGGGAGTCTTCCCGGTTCGGCGCGTGGGGAATCACCCCACCGCTCAGCTCCAACCACCGAGGGAAAGCGCCACGTGGAGTCCCTGGATCGCGACGTCCGGCCCGGAGATCACGTCCTGGACGCCATCCACCTTCCAGTTCCAATCACCCAGGGCGCGGGTGTAGCCCACGCTCAGGCCGACGGCCAGACCCTTCTCCTCACCGAACCGGTACTCCATGCCAAGGGACAGATCGGCCAGGAGCCCCGACGACTCCAGTCGGGAGCCCTGTCCCGGCTCCGTGATGACGTCATCGAAGCGGGGATCATCGAATCGGGTGACATCGAATCCCACGGCACCGCCCCCAAGGCCGAGGGTGGGCCAGACGTCGAACCGCTCACCCGCGTGCAGCAGGTATCCGAGGTCGACCTGGCCGACTGCACCGAGCAGCGCGGACGTGCGCTGTGTCTCGAGAGGTTCCGTTCCGAGCAGGAGGTAGCCTTCCACGCCCACGAGAAGGCGGTTCCTCTCCGTGAGCAGGGAGCCGCCCATGGACAGGAATCCTTCGTCGAACGCGGTGAGCCCGGTGCCCACCATCCGTTCGTTCAGATCGGTCAGGTCGAGGGAGCGGAGCCCCAGGATGAAGCGTGCGCGTCCGACCCCTCCGGTGGTCTCCGGCACGGTGTCCTGCTGCGCCGCTGCGGGTCGGGACGCCAGGCCCTGCAGGCCGGCCACGAGCGCGATGGTGAGTGCCCATCCTCTATGTTTGCTTTGCGTGAACATTTTCGGTCTCTCTTTCCAGGGTGGGCGCCGGGAGTCGCGGCACCTGGCGTGCCGCCATCGTCTGGCGCCTCTGAGTGAGAGACGAGACTGTGCGTGGAATGGATACACCCATGCCGCAGACCGTCCTCGATGGCATCGAGAGGCGCCTCGATCCTGGCTGTCACACCCCACCCCGAACGTGGTACCGGGCCGAGGCTCCCTGCACGGCGCGACGGGGCAGAACCGTTCCCCATTCCAGCCAGAGGGGCGTGATGAGCCCGATCATCCAGGAACAGAGGGTTCTGGTCGCCGCCGACGGACGGGAAGGCGCGGTGTACGTGTCCGAGGTCGCGCCGGGTCGCTACCGCCTCGAGGAACTGTTCGGGTTCTGCGTGTGGGCCGACGACGACACACCGGAGGATGCGGGGGTGGGGTGGATCCTCGAGGCGGACGAGTTGGAGGACGGGCGTCTGGACGTGAAGCGCATCCTGCCGGATCCGGACGTGGAGGCGGTGTCGGGATACCTGGTGAAGACGGACTTCATGAACTCGCTGATCTTCGAGCGGTTCACGCGCAGGATCGTCGACTTGGAGGGAAGCTGGGGGGTCTTCGCCGGGAGCATCTTCTCCGGGTACGTGTCCAGGAGCGCCGCGGAGGAGGCGGGGTTCACGCTGCTCTCGGCGCTCGAGGAGGCCATCGACGCGTGGGAAGCGGAGCCCGGAGAACCGAGTGACGGGGCCTATCTGGAGTCCGTGGAGGTCCGCTGGGCTCTCCGAAAACGGAGCACCGGAAGCCGGCTGGGAACGGGCGCACCCGAGCCAGGAGAGACATGACCACAGACCCCTTGGGCATGCTGCTGCGGGCCGTCCGCTTCGCCGCCGAGAAGCACCGGGCGCAGAGGCGGAAGGACTCCGACGGCTCCCCCTACATCAACCACCCGGTGAGCGTGGCGGAGCTGCTGTCGAACCACGGCGTGGCGGACCTCGTGACCCTCAGCGCCGCGGTTCTGCACGACACCGTCGAAGACACGGAGACCTCGGCCGAGGAGATCCGACGCCACTTCGGACACGAGGTGGCCGACGTCGTCCTGGAGGTCACCGACGACAAGACCCTGCCGAAGGCCGTCCGCAAGGAGCTGCAGATCCAGCGTGCCCCGAACCTCTCGGACCGGGCCAAGCTCGTGCGGTTGGGCGACAAGGCCTGCAACGCCATGGACGTGGGCCAGCGCCCCCCGCCCGATTGGGATACGCAGCGCCGGTTGGACTACCTGGATTGGACCGAGCGGGTGGTGGCGGGCTGCCGCGGGGTGAACCCGGGACTCGAGGCGTATTACGATGAGGTCGTCACGGCGGAGCGGCGGCGGATTGGGGCGGGATAGGGGAATGTGGGCACGGTGGGCGTGAGGGGGGTGGGGCTAATCCCTACTCAGAGTGGGCAATTGCCTGACTGGCGGGACTGAGGGTGGCGGGCCAATCCTCCTGTTGCGCAGATACCATCGCTCAGGTGGCGATCCCCCGAGGCCCTTCGCCCTGGGGCCGCGCCTCACGACTGCAGGGAGATTGATGCCCGATCGCTCGCTCCACCTTCTCGCGGTCTGGAACCCCGCCTACTCAGGGGATGCGAGGCATTTATGTGGGTCGGTTCTGTTGGACTGGAGTTAACGGATGGAGTACTTGGTTGACACGCGATACGAAACTGGGCGCCTCCAGGGAGAGCGGTGTGACC
>DATHZE010000070.1:0-7104 GCA_035458765.1 Longimicrobiales bacterium | reverse complement strand
GAAGTTGTGCTCCACCCTTCGGATGAGCGAGGCGAGCAGCGTCCGCCGAACGTAGGGCTCCCGGTTGTTCAAGGGGTTCGCCACCCGAACCTCGCCCTCGCGATCGGAAACGAACGCCGGGGTCTGGGTCTCGAAGAAGCCGCGCGCCACCAGAGTGTCCTTGAGCTCGTTCTCCAGCTGGAACATCGGGTGGTCCGGAACCGTGCCGGGCCGAAACGCACCCAGGTCCGCCGGAAACGAGTCATACCCGTGGGTCCGGGCGACCTCTTCGATGAGATCGATCTCCCGGGTGACGTCGTAGCTTCGGAACCCCGGCACCCGGACCTGGAGCGTGTCCCCCTCAACGCCAACCACCGTGAGGCCCAGCGGCGTCAGGTAACCCCGGACCGTCTCGGCGGGGATGGGCACGCCGAGGACGCGCTCGATCCGGCTGACACGAAGGGGAACCACGGCTTCCTGGAAGGCCCGGGGGCAGACGTCCAGCACGGGTCCGTCCAGGGCGCCCCCAGCGGTGGCGACGATGACCGCCACCGCCCGCTCCAGCGCCAGGCGGAGGCCCTCGGGGTCCACGCCGCGCTCGAATCGATAGGACGCGTCGGTGGACATGTTGAGCGCCCGGCGCGTGGCGCGGATCGACTTGGGGTCGAACAGGGCGCACTCCAGGAGCACGTCGACGGTGTCCTGGGTCACCTCCGATTCCTGGCCGCCCATGACCCCTGCCACGGCAACGGGTCGGCGCGCGTCGCAGATCATGAGCATCTCGGCCGAAAGCCGGCGCTCCTCATCGTCCAGGGTCGTGAAGTTCTTCTCGTCGGCCCCGGCGCGGCGCACCACGATGGACGAGTCCGTCAGGCGGGCCAGGTCGAAGGCGTGGAGGGGCTGCCCCAACTCCAGAAGGACGTAGTTGGTGGCGTCCACCACGTTGTTGATGGGCCTGGCTCCCGCGCCCCGGAGGCGCTCCTGGAGCCACGCCGGCGAGGGGCCGATCTTCACCCCTCGGATCACCGCGCCCAGGTAGCGGGCGCAGAGTTCCGGCGCCTCGATGCGGATGCTCACGTCCCCGGCCCGCACTTCCGCCGCGTCCTGGACGTACTCCACCCTGAGGGTCGGCGCCCCGGGAATATCCGGCAGGACCACCGTGCCCGATCCTTCGGCGGCCAGCTCCCGCGCGATTCCGACGTGACTCAGCAGGTCACCGCGGTTCGAGGTGGTCTCCACCTCGAGGGTGACGTCGTCGAGCCCCATGGCCTTCACGAAGGACTCACCCGGCGTGAAGTCCCCGTGGATCTCCAGGATGCCCGCGTGGTCCGCGCCAAGTCCCAACTCCTTGGCAGAGCAGAGCATACCCTCGGAGAACTCACCCCGGATCTTGGACTTCTTGAGCTTGAAGTCGCCGGGGAGCACGGCGCCCACCGGGGCAAACGGATACCATGCCCCGGCCTTCACGTTGGGGGCTCCACACACGACCTGGACGACTCCGTCTCCGGCATCGACCGTGCACAGCGAAAGGCGGTCGGCGTTGGGATGCTGCCCGGCTGTGATCACCCGCCCCACGACGATGTCACCCAAGTCTGCGCCGGGCGACAGCATCTCTTCCACCGGCGCCCCGCGCAGGGCCAGGTGTGCGGCCAACTCGTCGGGGCTGAGGTCGAGCCCCGGGACCATGGCCTTGAGCCACCGATACGAGACGTTCATCGGGCGAACTGGCTGAGGAAGCGGACGTCGTTCTCGAAGAAGGTGCGCAGATCGTCCACGCCGTACTTGAGCATGGCGATGCGGGCCGGACCCATGCCGAATGCGAAGCCCGTGTAACGCTCCGAGTCGTACCCGGCGTTGTCCAGCACATTGGGGTCTACCATGCCCGCACCCATGATCTCCAGCCAATCGGTTTCATACGTGCTGCCGTCGGGCCGCTGGATCACCCGTCGCACGTCCACTTCGGCGCTGGGCTCCGTGAAGGGGAAGAAGGACGGGCGGAAGCGCACCGTCGTGCCAGGACCCCAGAAGCGGCGGGCGAACTCGGCCAGCGTGGCCTTGAAGTCCACGAAGGTGATCCCCTCGTCCACGACGAGGCCCTCGATCTGGAGGAAGGCGGGCGTGTGGGTGGCGTCGTACGTGTCTCTCCGATAGACCCACCCCGGCGCGATGATGCGGATGGGGGGCTCGTGGGTCTCCATGGTCCTCATCTGCACCGGTGACGTATGGCTGCGCAACAGAACCGAGTCCACCAGATACAGCGTGTCCTGCTCGTCGGCCGCCGGGTGATCCAGGGGCGTGTTGAGCGCCTCGAAGTTGTACCACTCCGTGTCGGCTTCGGGCCCCCGCGCCCGGGAGAAGCCGAGGTCCCTGAAGATCCCCGAAATCTCGTCCACCACCTGCGTGATGGGGTGACGCCCGCCCTTCCATGCGTCCCGTCCCGGGAGCGTGAGATCCTCCGACGCGCCCCCGACGGGACCGGCAAGCTCACGCTCGCGCGCTTCAAGCGCCTGGGAGACGACGCCCTTCACCCGGTTGGCCTCCTGTCCCAGGGCCGGGCGCTCCTCGGCGGACAGCGCCCCCAGGCTCCGCAGAACCGCGGAAATCCGCCCCTCCTTTCTTCCCAGGAAGTCGATGCGCACGTCTTCCAGGGACTTCACGTCGACCGCCGCTGCGGTGGCCTCCAGGGCCTCCCGCTCGAGGGAGCGCAGGACGTCGATGGGATGCGGATCGCTCATGGGTGTCGGCAGGTCGGAACGGAGAAGTGCGCCAGAGGCCGAAAGCTATCAGGGGCGGGGAATGGGGAAAACCTCACCGAGGACCGGTGCTGCAACGACGAAGGGCCCCGTGGCACGAAGCCACGGAGCCCTTCGGACCGAGCCCGGGAAGGGTCAGTCGGCCTTGCCGGCCAGTCCTTCCTTCGCCCGGTCCACGAGGGCGGCGAAACCCTCGGGGCTGCGGACGGCGAGGTCGGCCATGGCCTTCCGGTCCATCTCCACCCCGGCATGCTTGAGGCCGTTGATGAAGCGGGAGTAGGAAAGGTCGTGCTCCCGGACCGCCGCGTTGATGCGGGTGATCCAGAGCTGCCGGAAGGTCCGCTTCTTCTTCTTGCGGTCCCGGTACGCGTGCTGCCAGCCCTTCTCCACCGCGTCCTTGGCGGTACGGAGCAGGTTCTTCCGGCCGCCAAAGTAGCCTTTGGCGACCTTGAGCAGCTTCTTCTTCCGCTTGTGCCGAGCGGGGGCGGATGTTGCGCGAGGCATGGGTCTTCCTCCTTAGCTGCCGTAGGGAAGCATGTTCTTCAACCGCTTCTCATCGGACTTGGCCACCAGAGCCGGCTTGCGCAGGCCGCGCTTCCGCTTGGTCGTCTTCTTGGTCAGGATGTGGCTCTTGTTCGCCTTGTTGCGTTTGAGCCGGCCGGTGCCGGTGCTCTTCAGGCGCTTCGCGGCACCCCGGTGCGTCTTCATCTTCGGCATGGATCTTCCTCTTCTGGCTCCAGGGCTCCGGAGTGCCCGGGGCCTATTTGACCTTCAGCGGGGCGATGACCATCACCATCAGGCGCCCCTCGAAATTCGGATGTTGTTCCACCTTTCCGACGTCCTCGAGGTCCTGCGTCACCCGGGCCAGGACTTCCAATCCCAACTCGGGGTGGGTCACCTGCCGACCGCGGAACATCATGGTCAGCTTGACCTTGTTTCCTTCCTCGAGGAACCGCCGTGCGTGGCGGGTCTTGAACTCGTAATCGTGGTCTTCGATGCCAGGGCGGAACTTCACTTCCTTCACCTGGATCGTGTGCTGTTTCTTCCGCGCTTCACGCGCTTGGCGAGCCGCTTCGTACTTGTACTTCCCATAGTCCATCATCTTCACTACGGGAGGCCGTGCGTCGGGGGCTACCTCCACCAGATCGAGACCGCGCTCATTCGCCTGCACCCGCGCGTCGTCGATGGAGACGATCCCAAGCTGTTCGCCGTCGTCTGTGATGAGCCGCACCGGGCTGATCCGGATCTGCTCATTGACGCGGACTCTTTTCTCGCCGATCTCCGTTACCTCCGATTCGAGTTTCGTGACGGGGGCCCATGCGGCACCCGGGTCCAACGAAAAAGCCCGAGAAATCTCTCGGGCCGCAACCGGAAGCGCGGCCGGAAGCAAGCTTCCGTCCGCCGTCCCTCGCGACCCTCACGTCGGCCTCTCGGGGCCCTGAGGGTGGAGTCGCCGGTCCAGCGACCCACTTTTCCGTTGTTTCACCGCCCCGAAGGGCGACCAGGAAAAATGGGGGAACGACTCTCCGTGGTCAACGCCCGCGCTCCCAGGACTTTCGCCCCGGGGCCGGTGGAACGAAACTCCTGCGTCCCCGCATGACATTCAGGAGTGAATGTGGAACCCAGACCCTCCGTACCCCCTCCGGCTCCCGGCATCGTGTCGGAGAGACTCCAATCCGGCAACTGGCTCTTCCGGTGGCGGAGCTACCCACCCCTGGTGGTGATGGCGTACGTCACGGTGCTGGTGTCCTGGCGCCCGCTCCCGGCCGGCGGCGAGGAAACCATTCCACTCTGGGCGGGGCTTGGCTTGGCTTGTGGGGTCCTGGGGTTGGCCATCCGGGGGTGGACCGTGGGACACGTGCCGCTGGGCACGTCTGGTCGGGGGACGAAGGAACTCCGGGCAGAAACGCTGAACACCGGCGGCATCTACTCGCAGGTGCGCCATCCTCTGTATCTGGGGAACTATTTCATGTGGATCGGCGTGGCCGTCGTGGCGGGCAAGCCCACCGCCGTCCTGGTCACAACCCTGGTGTTCTGGCTCTACTACGAGCGGATCATGATGGCCGAAGAGCGCTTCCTCTATGAGCGCTTCGGTGAGACGTTCAGCGCCTGGGCGGCCGAAACCCCGCCGTTCGTTCCTCGGATGGGGGGGTGGCGCCACTGGCCCCACCCCTTCAGCCTCCGCTTCGTGCTGGGGCGCGACTATCAAGCCGTGTACGGGTTCGTGGCCGCCACCACGGCGGTGGTGCTCACCCGCTCGGTGGCCTCCGGAACGGGCTGGCGTCTATCGGCCGGGTGGGCGGCGTACTTCGCCGCCGGCACCCTGGCGTATCTCGTCCTCCACGTCCTGAAGCGCCGCACCCGCCTCCTGGAGCCTGCGGGCGACCGATAGTCGCCGGAGGGTGGCCGACCCAGCGTCAGCTCAGGGCGCGGCTCCGGATCTCCTCGGCTACGAGTTCCACGAAGCGCTGCCGTTCCATGACTTCCTGCTTCTTTCCGGCGCCGCGCTTGCGCACGGCCACCGTGCCGTCGGCGGCCTCACGCTCACCCACGACCCCCATGTAGGGGATCTTGTGCGTCTCCGCCTCGCGGATGCGATACCCCAGCGTCTCCCGGGAGGCCAGTCCGGGGCGGATCCCCGCCCGCTTCAGGTCCCCGACCAGGTCTCCGGCGCTGTCGATCCACTGCTCCGACACAGGCAGCACCCTCACCTGCTCCGGGGCGAGCCACGTGGGGAACGCGCCCGCATAGTGCTCGATGAGGATGGCGATGAAGCGCTCGAACGATCCACACACCGCCCGGTGGATGACCACCGGCCGGTGCTCCGCGTTGTCCTGCCCCGTGTAGGTGAGATCGAACCGCTCCGGGGCGTTGTAGTCCAGTTGGATGGTCCCGAGCTGCCAGCTCCGGCCGATGGAGTCGGTGACATGGAAATCGATCTTCGGGCCGTAGAACGCGCCATCCCCCGGCTGCACCTCGTACTCCCTGCCCGTGGACTCCAGGGCTTCCCGCAAGGCCGCCTCCGCCTGGTCCCAGAGCTCGTCGCTGCCGATGCGCATCTCGGGACGCGTGGCGAACATCACACGGGATTTCAGTCCGAACGTCTCGTAGTGGCCGAGGATGAAGTCCATGAGGAAGGAAACCTCTTCGGCGATCTGGTCCTGGCGCAGGTAGACGTGGCAGTCGTCCTGGGCGAACTGCCGAACGCGCGTGAGGCCCGAGAGCGCTCCTGACAACTCGTTGCGATGCAGGACGTCCAGCGTGACGTACCGGATGGGCAACTCCCGGTAGGAGTGGCCCTTGGAGGCATAGAAGAGGTGGTGCGACGGGCAGTTCATGGGCTTGAGCGACATGTCGTGCTCCTCGGTCTCGTTGTCGTAGACCAGGAACATGTTCTCACGGTACTTCCCCCAGTGGCCCGACTGCTCCCACAGTTGCTTGGTGTACAGCAGCGGCGTCTTGACCTCGAGGAAGTCCTCCCGCTGCCGCTCCCGAACGAACTGCTCCAGCGTGTTGTACAGCGACGTGCCCCGCGGCGTCCAGAACGCCGCGCCGGGAGACACCGGGTGGAACTGGAACAGATCCAACTCCCGGCCCAGCCGCCGGTGGTCCCGGCGCCTCGCCTCCTCCAACTGGTGGAGGTGCCCATCCAGGTCCTTCTTGCTGAAGAACGCGGTCCCGTAGATCCGCTGGAGCATCTGGCGCTTCTCGTCGCCGCGCCAATACGCGCCGGCGCCGGAGAGGAGCTTGAAGTGCCTCAGCCGGCCCGTGCTCGGCACGTGGGGACCGCGGCAGAGGTCCAGAAACGGTCCGTTCCGGTAGACCGTGATGACCTCGTCCTCTGCGAACTCCTCGAGGCGCTCGAGCTTGAGGGGATCGTCGGAGAACAACTCGCGAGCCTCCGACTTGTCGACCCGACGCCGTTCGAAGGGCTGATCGGCCGCGATGACCTCGTTCATCTTGGCCTCGAACGCCTCCAGGTCCTCGGGGGTGAAGGGCTTCTCCACGTCGAAGTCGTAGTAGAAGCCGTCCTCGATGGAGGGCCCGAACCCGATGCCCGCGCCCGGACGCAACTCGCGGACCGCCGTGGCCAGGATGTGCGCGGCCGAATGGCGAAGCACCGCCAGCGCATCCGCGTCCTTCTCGGTAAGAAGGCGGATCGACGCATCGGCCTCCAGCGGCGTCATCAGGCCCACGGTCTCGCCGTCGATCACGGCCGCCACCGCCGCCTTGGCCAACCCGGGGCCGATGGCCGCCGCCACGTCGGCTGGAGTCGCTCCACGGGCAAGCTCGAGGACGTCCCCGTTGGGAAGCGTGATCCTGATCTGTTCGCTGGACATGGTACCGGACCCTGACTCGGTTCAAGAAAAAG
>DATHZE010000069.1:0-11535 GCA_035458765.1 Longimicrobiales bacterium | reverse complement strand
CAGAAGCCACCATGGCATGGAGCGACCCGCCAGGAAGTACTCGTCGGTCCCGGAGCCGGCCCGGCGGGCGAACCAGAGCCCGGTGAGCAGGGCAACGATCCCGTATGCGGCCACGACGGCCCAATCCAACGCTTCCAGTCTCATGCGGTCTCCATGCCCTGACGGAACGCCTCGGCGAGATCAGCGGGATAGGTCCCGTCGGCGACACGGGCCTTCAACATGGCCTGGGCACCTTCGCGATCCGCGGCGTGGGTTACGCCGAACCAGTCGGCCTTTCCCTGGATCACGGCTACCCGCACGGTGCCCAACTGAACCTGTTCGCTCAATGCGGTGGAAAGAGGGAATTCGGCGGCGGTATCGCCTCCCCATCGCCGGAGGAATCGGCGGAACTGTCGTCTGAGCAGTACAACGACGGGATCGCTGAATCCCCACAGATTCATGGAGACGACTTCGTTGCCCCGGAGTTCCACCGGCTCCTCCGTGACCTCTTCACCGGTGATCCACCCGTCCGTCTTTCGGATCTCACGGACTTCGGTGACCCCCTCGAGGAGTCCATCACGGCCCAGGACGCAGATACCGCGGGACACCCCTCCCGACCCCGAGAGCGTATCGATGAGCGTGTATCCCACCATGGCGGCTTCGGTGGGGAGGGGTCGAGCGGACATGTGCTCGAAGAGCTTGCTGAACGCGTCCGCCCCGTAGAGATCGTCGGCGTTGCAGACGGCGAAAGGCCCCTGGACCCGCTCGGCTGCGGCGAGGACGGCATGGCCGGTTCCCCATGGACGCGTCCGCTCGGGCGGGCACCCCAGCAGGTCCCCGGGAAGATCGTCCAGGGTCTGAAGGACGAAGTCGGTGGCAAAGGCATCGCCTACCACGCGGCCCACGTGCTCCCGAAGCGTATCCTCGATCTCCGGGCGAACGATGAAGACCACGCGGGAGAAGCCGGCGCGGGCCGCGTCGAAGACGTTGTAGTCCATGATGGACTCACCGGAAGGGCCCATGGGATCGACCTGCTTCAGACGGCCGTATCGGGTGGACATCCCGGCGGCGAGAACCACGAGGGGGGGAGCGTTCACAGCGAGTCTGACCTCAAAGGCCGAGAAACTCTCGGAAGAAGGAAAGAGTCAGGGGCCAAGCCTGCTGAGAGGCACGCAGGTTGGCGCCGTCCTGGCCCGCTTGGTTGCGTAGGAAGCCGTGGCCGGCGCCTTCGAATACGTGGGGGCGATACACCTTCCCCATCCCGCCCATGGCGTCTTCGGCGGTAGGGATGGTCGCGTTCACGCGGTTGTCGTTGCCGCCGTAGAGTCCCAGGACCGGGGCATGGATGCTCTCGTAGCCCGAATCAGGCGACGCGCCGTAGTACACCACGGCAGCGTCGAGGTCGGGCCAGTCGACGGCCAGGAGCCAGCTCGAGGACCCGCCCCAGCAGTACCCCACCACGCCGATGGCCCCCGCGGCCGCGGGCAGGGCAAGGGCGTACGTGCCGACGGCGCGGAGACGGCGGTTGATTTCCGCGCGATCCAGGTCACGGATCGCGGGTCCGACCCCCCCGGGCTCCAAAGAGGCCGTTCCGCCGCCTCCCGGGCCCTTCCCGGAGAGGAGATCCGGCGCGATGGCGATGTAGCCGTCGGCGGCCAGCTGGTCCGCCACGCTTCTGACCCAGTCCGACATGCCGGAGATCTCGTGGATCACCAGGACCACGGGGGCCGCGTCACTCCGTTCGGGATAGACGACGAAGGCTTCCACCATGTCCCCGCCGCCTGCGTCCACCTTCACCCATTCACCGTGCCGCGGCGATGAGCCCAGCCGGGCTGCGGCGCCGTCGCCGTCGGGCGGCACGGACTGGGCGTGGGCGGAGAAGGGGAGCAAAAGGCAGGCAGCCACGAAAAACGGGGCGAGGCGCCGGGCCGACTGAGGTCGTCTGGGGAGGGTACAGGGCACGGGTCATCTCCAGGTCCGGATGTCATTCGAGCCCGGAAGATGGGCGAGGCGGCGGCGTGGCGCGAGGACCCCTCCTCACTTCGCCCTTGCATGGCGGCGAGGGGAGCCCGATGCTGGCCTATCGGCGGGGGATGTGCCCCCGTCGGATCCAGTTCCGGAGGCCCGCATGTCCCGACGCATCCCCGTCGCCGCGCTGCTCGCGGCCGTTCTCGCCGTGCCGTCCCTGACGGGCCGCACGTTGGACGCCCAGACCACCGCCGATCTGACCCAGGACCTTCGGTGGAGGAACATCGGACCCGCGAACATGGCGGGGCGCGTCACCGACATCGAGGCCGTGGAAGGCAACTTCGCCCGCGTGGTGGTGGGGGCCGCGTCCGGCGGCGCGTGGAAGTCCGACGACGCAGGGACCACCTGGGAACCCATTTTCGAGGGGTACGGAACCGCCAATATCGGCGACATCGCCATCTTCCAGCCCAACCCCGACATCATCTGGATCGGCACCGGTGAGTCGTGCACACGGAACTCGGTGGGGTGGGGAGACGGCGTGTACCGGTCCACCGACGGAGGCAAGACGTTCATCAACGTGGGGCTGGAAGACTCGCACCACGTCAGCCAGGTGCTGACCCACCCCACGAATCCGGACATCGCGTGGGTGGCCGCCCAGGGCCACCTCTGGGGACACGGCGGTCAGCAGGGGATCTACAAGACCACCGACGGTGGGCGTACCTGGGCCCATCTCACCGATGGGCTCCCGGACGACGGCCGCACCGGCGCTTCGGATCTGGTCATGGATCCCCGGAACCCGGACGTGCTCTACGCCGCCCTGTGGGAGCGCATACGCATGCCGTACCGCTTCCTCTCCGGCGGCCCCAACGGGGGGATCTTCAAGTCGACCGACGGGGGCGCTTCCTGGATCAGGCTCTCCACGGGCCTGCCCTCGGGAGACACAGGCAAGATCGGCCTGGCGGTTTCGCGCTCCAATCCGGAAGTGGTCATGGCCATCGTCGAGCACGGCTTCCAGCCCGCGCCTCGGAGCGCGGACTTCGCCGACATGTCGAAGCTCGGTACAGGCCTGTACCGCTCGGAGAACGGCGGCGACTCCTGGACCTACGTGAACCGCTTCAACAACCGCCCCTTCTACTACTCCCACATCTGGATCGATCCCGGCGACGAGCAGCGGGTCTACGTGCTTTCGGGCTCGGCCCAGGTCTCCGAGGACGGCGGGCGCACCTTCGATCGTTCTCTGGAGGGCATCAGCGGCGACTTCCACGCACTGTGGGTGGACCCCGATGCCTCGGACCGGTTCTACGTGGGCAACGACAAGGGGGCCTACATCACGTTCGACCGGGGCCGGCACTTCGTGATGTTCGACAACATGGACATCGGACAGTTCTATGCCGTCACCGCGGACAATCGCGATCCGTACTGGGTATACGGGGGACTCCAGGACAACGGGAACTGGGGCGGTCCGTCCAACAGCCGCGACTGGAACGGGATCTTCAACGACCACTGGTTCAAGTTCCATTCCGGTGACGGCTTCCACACCACGGTGGACCCTGACGATTGGCGCACTGTCGACACCGAGGCTCAGGGCGGCAGCATCCGCAGGTTGGACGCCGTCCACCGCCAGGACGGGAAGAGCATCGTGCCGACGCCCTCCACGATCTTGAATTTCGGAGAGATCATGCCGGGGTACGCGGGCGACATGGACGAATTGCCGAGCCCCGAGTTCCGCTTCAACTGGTCGTCGCCCCTGACGCTTTCGCCCCACGACTCCAAGACGCTGCTGTTCGGAGGCAACTACCTGTTCCGCTCCCGTGACCAGGGCGACACCTGGGAGATCATCAGCCCCGATCTGTCCACCCGGGACACGGCCTTCGTGAATCCGTGGAGCGGCGGCATCACCTATGACGTCACCGCAGCGGAGACCCACGCCACGCTCATCTCCGCCGCCGAGTCGCCGGTGCGTCCGGGGCTCATATGGGCGGGCACCGACGATGGGCGCGTGCACGTGAGCCGGGACGACGGAGCGACGTGGGTCGACGTAGGGGTGAATCTGCCGGCCGCGGTCCACCCGCTGTGGGTGAGCCGGGTCACGCCTTCCCGGTTCCAGGAGGGCACCGCCTACCTCTCCAAGGACGGCCATCGTTCCGACCAGTTCTCTCCCTGGATCTTCAAGACCACGGACTACGGCAGGACGTGGACGAAGATCTCCGGCGGTCTCCCCGACGGGAACCCGATCTACGTGGTCACGGAGGACCCGAAGAACCCGGACCTCCTCTATGCAGGCTCCGAGTTCGCGGCGTTCGTGTCCGCAGACGGTGGCAGGACGTGGGATCGCTTGGGCGAAGGGCTGCCGACGGTGGCGGTCCACGACCTCATCGTCCATCCCCGGGAAGGCGACGTCATCGCCGCGACCCACGGGCGCAGCGTGTGGATCCTCGACGACGTGACGCCGCTGCAACAGCTCACGCCGGCGGTGCGCGCCGCCGACGTCCACCTGTTCGATCAGAAGACGGCCACCAAGTGGAAGGGAATCAGCCGTGGCGCCACGCGCGGCCACAAGCTGTTCATCGGGAAGAACCCCCTCACCATCACCCAGGAACCGCCGGAGAACTCGCCCACCGAGTTGGAGAACTCGGGCACGGTGAGCTTCTGGCTCAAGACCACCCCGGCGGGGCCGGTGACCGTCGAACTGTCCACGGTGGACGGGTCGCGAAAGGTCAGCCGGCAGATCGAGGCTCACGCGGGCGTGAACCGGTGGTTCTGGGACCTGCGCTGGGCCCCGAGCGAAGAGGACATCCAGGCGTTCGAGGCGCGCATGGCGCGCTTCAGGGAGCAGTTCGGCGGGCAGATTCCGGACTTCTTCCGCGACCAGGCCCCCCAGGGTGCCCTGGTGGACGCCGGCACCTACGTGGTCCGCCTCACGGCGGAGGGGCGTACCGTGGAGGGAATCCTCACGGTTCGGGACGACCCGGGTCTGGACGCCGTGTTGCCCAGCGTGCGGTAGGGAAGAGTGAGCCCGTCGGGACCCGATGCAACGATTCGCCTCCGTGGGGCGTCCAAGTATTTGAACGAAGGGGACGCGCCGCGAGCCTGGTGAGCCGGGCATGGGCTGGATGGCGACGGGATGAAACTTCTCGGGGCGTTTGTACGAAGGGTACGGTGTGGGAGACGGGCACGGGGTCCGACCCGCGAAACAGCAGGGAAAGGGTGGAAGGGACGACGATGAGCACTTACCTGAGTAACAAGTCCGCGGTCCCCTGGTGGGCCGCCTTCGGGGCGCCGCTTCTGGGCGTACCCCTCCTGGTGGGGCTACTCGCTCTAGGTTCGACCGGTGATGACAAAGGTGCTGGGAAGGAAGTCGAGTCGAGCTACACCACCGAGCGATCCGAGGCGCTGCAAGCCAGCATCGAGCTGCCCCCGGCAACCATGGAGGCGAGCAGCAACTCGCGTTGCTGAACGGCCCTGACTGTGGGCCTGCCAGGGGCAGGACGCGGTCAGGGCCCCCCTATCTCCGCCGGCTCCGGCCGTGCGTAACGCCGCGCAGACACGCGGCGTTTGTCGTATCGGAACCCGAAAGGCCCCCGTCGTCGTATAGTTCTGTATGGACGAGATCCGGATTCCCAACGATGCCACCTACGCCCCGGTGGCCCTCATCGACCTCATCACCACAGCGCCCCTGGCGTCCCGCCTCATCCTGGGTGCGACCCTGCCGGGCCGGGTTCTGAGCGCAGCCGCCCTGGGCTTCTACGCGGGCAGCGCCATGAAGGACTGGGCCGCCCGGCGCGACGTGCGCTGGATCGACTTCGAGGTGGAGTTCGGCGCCGACGTCCACTTTCTGGTGCCGCAGCCGGAGGAGGCGCGCCGGGATGAGGTGGCCACGCTGGCTCGGCGTCTGGAAGAGGGGTGGTGTGAAGCACGCCGCCCCCGAGAGGAGTTGGCGCGGCAGGTGAACGCTCGCCTGACCGCCACCATCGCCGGCATCACGGGCCAGCGCGTTCTCACCAGTTGCGAGATCCGGGGCTTCGGCCTGGCTCAGGTCCTGCTGCCTTTCGCCGTGGGCGGGTGCGACGTCCTTTCGGGTGACGTGGCGCTCTTTCGGGATACCGGCATCTTCGAGCCCCACGTCATCGGCCACGAGTTCGTTCACCGGAAGGGGTACTGGAAGGAACTCCACGCGCAGGTGCTGTCCTACCTGGCGCTCGTATCGGCCGACGACCCGTGGCTCGTCCAGTCGGCGCGGGCCGAACGGGTCCACCGCCAGCTGAAGGTGTTGTCCGGTCACGACCGGGAAGCGTACTACGGGCTGGTGGAGGGTCTCGACGTTCGCCGTGACCTCAAGGAGCAGCTCCACGCGCTCCGGCCGGACGCGGCAGCCTTCGAGAGCACGGCCTCGGAGGTGATGCGGACGCTCTACGACCAGAGACTGAAGATCACCGGTCAGAACGGGATCTCCGACTACGACGAAGGGTTCACCAACTTCCTGTGGACGTGGAGTCAGAGCCCTTCGGCCCGGCAGGACAAGGCACTGGCCGAGGCGTAGCTGGGGCCGCCTCGGAGCTGTGGAGGCGTCAATCCTCCCCCGCGGTCCCCCTGCTTCGCATCGTCTGTATCTGCTCCCCGAGGAATCCGCCGATCAGGGCCAGCACGATACCTCCGCCGAATCCCACCAGGAAGATGCGGGTCATGGGCACATCGCCGAACCAGGCGATGATGAACCCGGCGTTGACCACCGTCATCAGCCCTGCGGCGATGGCGGGTTCCACCATGGTACGGCCCGGCGAGAAATACCCCACCATGATTCCCGTCACCAGGAAGCTGCCGGCGAACATCCAGACACTCTGCTCCGGTTCCACACCGAAGCGTGCCGACCCGATCATCACGGTGAAGGTGGCCAGTATCAGACCGACCACGACGCTGACGATGACCCAGGGCCAGTCCAGGGGCTCGTCCTCCAGGGCCTCCGGCATGGTACCCTGGAGCATCTCTCCGACCCATCCCCCGAGCATGGTCATGGGTGCGGCATAGAGGGGGGCGAAGACCCATACGATCATGGGCAGGTCCGCGTTGAAGACCAGGTTGCTGACGATTCCCACCGCCACCACGAGAATCACGCCCACGATGGCCGTTTCGCGGATCGTCTCGCCAGGAGACATCCGGCCCACGACGACACCGACCACCATGAGGGAAAGACCCAGCGTATACCCAGCCACCATGAGGTGCTCGAAACTGGAATCGACCCCAAAAAGAAAGAGGCCGATCAGCAGTGCCCCGAGGACCGTCCCGACGGTGATCCACTTCCACTCGAGCGGGGGGTGGGGTTCGGGTTCCGCATAGTTCCGACTGGGCGGCGCGTGCATCCAGACCTCCTTGGCAGGGGCAGCAGGGGGCGTCAGGCACCTTCGTCTCGAGGGCTTCCGGCTTCCGCGGAGTCAGGCCCTGGGCCTCCCATCCACGTGCAGGAACGAGCACCTGCCCACTTTAGGTCGCCACCCACCGGGACGCTGTGGGGATGTGTATGCAGATGGTGTAGGGGATTTTCCTGTCTGACGCACGCCGCTCCGGACCGCCGCGCCTGCTCCTTCAACCAAGGAACGTCTTCTGGACGAAGACGCTACTTCCCGTGGGGCTTGTTGGCGAAGTGGCTCCACAGCGCCCACGTGCCCGCCACGGACACCAGCAGCAGGATGGCCGGGATCACGATGGTCCAGAGGGGTCCGGAAATGGGCGGACCCGCAGGAAGGGGCGCCCGGGTCGCTGCGTCCTGGAGCAGCAGGAAGGCGGCGGTCACGACCCCACCTCCCCGTCGCCGATGCCACGGACCTTCTTCAGGTCGACCTTCTCGGCTTCGCCGGTGACGTGGCGGCGCTTCCAACCGTACCATGCCATCCACATCCCCAGGAACGACGCAACGTAGGCGATGCTCATTCCGATGACGGTTACCAGTCCTCTGTCCATCAGACGTTCTCCCCGTTGTCGGATTCGCCTTGCCGGCTCCACCGCATCTGGCGCTCGAGGCGTTCCAGGTACTTGGCCTGCTGCAACTCGTACTCCACGGACACGGCTTTCAGCTTGGGGTCGATGACCCAGAACATCACCAGCCCCAGGCCCGTGGCCAGGGCCAGCTGCCACAGCCCGGACATCCGCCCAAGGCAGGCGTTGGCGGCTCCGATCATGCCAAGACCCATGATGACCGGAGAGAGCACGATGGCGATCCAATCCTCGCGGCTCCACGCATCTGCCTCTTCGGGGGTCCAGGTGCGCCGGATGAGAGGTCTGGGTCCGCTGTGGGCTGCGGTGGGCTCATCGTCCAGCAGGCCCCTGCGGCGCGCTTCGGCCTTTACCGGTCCCCACCATCCGATGGGGCGGGTCTGCAGGTAGAAGTGGACCAGGTGGTCCATGGGCTCGGCCTTGGTGAGGAACGTGGCAGGGAAGAAGACCAGGGCCCCCAACGCCATGAGGGACCAGAACTGCAGGTAGTCGGGGAGCACTGGAATGACGCCGAAGGCCGGCAGGATCCACACCACCAGCCAGGCGACGCCCAGGTTGGCGATCCAGGACGCCAGGTATCCCCAGGAGTTGAAGCGCCACCAGACCACCTGGAGGATGTTGGGGAGCCAGATGCCCGCCATCATCAGCCAGAGGGCGAAGATGAGCCACTGGGTGATGTTCTCCATCATGAGGCCGTATGCGAACGACCCGAGCAGCAGGACCGCGGTGGCGGCCCGGCCCATCCACACCAGCGAGCGCTCCGACGCGTCAGGGCGCAGGTAGCGCTGATAGAGGTCCCGGGTGAAGTAGAGGGCGCCCAGGTTCAGGTGGCTGGAGATGGTGGAGAAATGGATGGCCAGGATGGCCGCGAAGAACACGCCGATGAGGCCGGCGGGGAGCAGCTCGAATCCCAAGCGGAACCAGCCCAACTCGTATTCCGCCGGATCGGTGATGCCCGGCGCCATGACGAAGAACGCCAGGATGGCCGCGGCCCAGATGCCGTTGCGCGCCAGGGTGATGGCGCCGCCCCACCAGATCCCGTAGGCGGCGTCGCGCACGGACTTGGCCGACTGGATGCGCTGTGCCTCCACGTACCAGTCGATGCTGGTGCCCATACCGAAGCCGCCCACGATGGCGATGACCAGCATGGTCGCCCACCAGACAACGGGAAAGTCGCCGCTGAGCCATCCCGTGAACGCCATGGAGTCGAGGCGCCACGCCTCGCCCATGCCCGTGATTCCGTCCACCACGCCGGCGGGTCCACCCGCCGCCACGATGCCCACCCAGGAGACCAGGAGGATGGCGAAGATGGCGACGATCCCCTGGAGGAAGTCGCCCATGACCACGCCCCAATACCCCGCGGCCAGGGTGTAGAACGCCGTGATGACCGAGGGGATGACGAGCCCGTACCAGACGGGCCATCCGAAGGCCAGGGCGCCCACCTTGCCCATGGCCATGCCCACCCAGCCCAGGATGAACATGTTCATGAAGACCTGCCATCCGGCGATCCAGCCGCGCAGGAGTTCGGCGCCGAGGCCGTGGAACCGCACCACCTGCCACTCGGCCTGGGTCATGGCCAGCGCCCTGCGGTAGATCCGGGCCGACACGAACGCGGCTACCGAGGTCCACCCCGCGAAGAACGTGTACCAAAGCCCCCGCAGCCCATGGGCGTACACGGTGCCCGTGATCCACATGGGGGTGTCCGTGGCGGTGTGGGTGCTGAAGACCGAGGCCGCCGGGAGCCACCACGGGAGGCTTCGGCCGGCCAGGAAGAAGTCGGATTCCGAACGTCGGGCCAGGCGATAGAAGAACGCCGCGCCACCTACCATGAGCAGCAGGAAGGCCAGGGTCCAGAACCAGTCGAGGGCGGTGAATCGAGTCAGGATGAACTCCCGGCCGAGGGTGTCTTGTTCGCGGTCGAGAAGCTAGAAGCCCGCGGGGAGCGGGGCCACCACGGATGGCTTGAAGTCACGGAATGCAAAAGGGGTCCCGCCCGGCGCGCCGGGCAGGACCCCTCCTGCCAAGGGGCGTAGCCTCGGGGTCAGGCCATCTCGATGTCGTAGCAGATCCGCCAGTCGACCATGTTCTCCGGGTCGCCGACGCCCTCGTCGGTGGGCTGGTGACGGCCGACCCAGGAGGAGACGGGTCCCGTGTACTCCCTGTGGTAGTCCTCGAGCTTGTCGTTGGCGGTGAACTGATCCAACTCCACACCGAACAACTCCACCACCAGCGAGTCACCGACTTCACCCTCGAAGAGCACCTTGTCGATCTTGTCGACCTTGTTCCGGCGGGGATGGTCGGAGATGGACCAGAAACCCTGCTCCGGGAAGGTGAGTTCTTGGGTATCGCCACCCGCAGTGACCTTGGAGCTGAAGCGGAACTCGCCCTCGTCGTCCCACGCCGCTTCCTTGTTGTCCTTGATCTGGATCCACCGCAGGATCACGCGGATCCGGTTGCCGCCGTTCTCAGACATCATGGCTCCTGGAAAGGTCGTTGTCCCGTGTGCAGATGGGATGAATAGACCCCAAAGTGGTCCCTGGTCAAGACCTCCCTTTGGGTTTTTCCGCCATGAGGGCCAGGTGGTTCCCCTCGGTATCGAGGAAGAAGCACATCCACAGTTCGTGGCTCCCCATGTCGGCGACGAGGTGAGGCTCGTTCTCGAAGGTCACCCCACGCGCCGACAGCGTCTCGTGGGCCTCATGGATGTCCTGCACGCTGTAGTAGAGGATGGACCCCGGGTGGTCGTAGGTGGGGGTCTCGGGCGTCGCGACCATGAGGCGGACGCCGTCCAGGTCGAAGAAGGCCATCTTCGGCACTTCGAACAGGAACGGCACGCCCAGCACCTCGCGGTAGAAGGCCGTGGCCCGGGCCAGATCCTTGGCGTTCATGGAGATCTGACCCACGGTGCGGAGACCGAACGATTCGCTCACGGAGACCTCAGGGTGGAAGGGCGGGGCGACGGAAGAATAGGGCACGCCGCCCCGTCCCACCGCAACACCTACCGGATGGGTATCCGGGCCGACAGTTGGTGGGTCATGACCGTCGCCTCCTGGAGCGTGAGGGGGCCCTGTGGGGCGACGATGAAGTCGGAGGCGGCGTCCCGCGCCATGAGCGCCTGGGGGGTGGCCCTGACGCCAGGCTGTCCGGTGCCCGTGGTGAGCCTTCCGGCGTAGCGGAACTCCACGTCCCCGACCCGGAAGGCGGCGCCCACCGAGGGGCTCCATTCCATCCAGCCTTCACTCTGGTCCCGGAAGGTGACGGCGACGTGGTCGCGTTGCTCGAGCTGGTAGTCGTAGGACCGCACCTCCACGCCGGCCTGGACCGTGGCGGGACCCACGTCGTAGGAGAATCCGGTGCGGAGGATCACGTTGGTGAAGAAGAACTCGTTCTCGATGGTGCGTTCACCGGCCTTGATGAGGTCACCATCGGCGGTCGTCACGTCGTCGTCGGCTTCTTGCCAGGTATCGCTCCAGATGGGCTGAAGCTCGACGTCCAGGCCGAAGGCCACCGGTCCCCGGGTCCGTGAGACGCCCACGCCGAGGTCGTAGGCCCACGTGGTGCCGGGGTCCCTGGGAATGTTCTGGATCTCGTAGTTGGGGA
>DATHZE010000068.1:0-2696 GCA_035458765.1 Longimicrobiales bacterium | reverse complement strand
ATTCAACGACGCAGTCACGTCGCCTGCCTTCGATCGCTCACCCAGCAACGGCATCCGGCTGGCGGAGTATCCGGATACCACGAACCTCGCGGCGGCCAGCGCGCCCATCGTACCCGAGTTCAGGGACTACGCGATGGAGCGCCCGGTCACGGACGACGTCTTCGACGCGTATCGGCAGGCGTATGCCTACGACGCCACGCCGCTGAACGCCCGCGTCGTCAGTTCCGACACCGCGGCGGGATGGATCCGGGAACGCGTGGAAATGGACGCGGCCTACGGTGGCGAACGCCTGACCGTCTTCCTCTTCCTGCCGCGGGAAGGCACCGGCCCACGCCAGACCGTGGTCTACTTTCCCGGCTCCGACGACCTCTATAAGCGGTCCTACGACCAGCTCGATCCTCCGGACCTGATCGTGCGGAGTGGGCGCGTGTTGGTGTATCCCGTCTACAAAGGAACCTACGACCGCGGCGGCTCGATCTCTTCGGACGTCCAGGACGCCAGCAACAACTACCGGGATCACGTCATCGCCTGGTCCAAGGACCTGGGGCGGGCGCTGGACTACGCGGTGACACGGCCCGAGGTGGACCCCGAAAAGTTGGGGTACTTCGGGATCAGTTGGGGCTCCGCCATGGCGCCCATCGTGACGGCCCTGGAACCCAGGATCCGCGCCAGCGTCCTCATCGTCGGCGGACTCGCAATGCAGAAGACCCAGCCCATGGTGGACCCCTTCAACTTCCTGCCCAGGGTCAAGGCGCCGACCCTCCTGGTCAACGCCCGGTACGACTCGTTCTTCCCGGTGGAGAGTTCCCAGCGGCCATTCTTCGCCCACCTGGGGCTGGACGAGTCGGAGAAGAGGCTGGTCATCACCGAGTCCAACCACTTCGTCCTGTCCTACGCCGCCAACCAGGCCATCAAGGAGACGCTGGACTGGTACGACCGATTCTTGGGACCGGTTCGATAGGGCTGCGGTTCCTAGACGTTGAAGCGCACGTGCATGATGTCGCCGTCGTGGACCACGTACTCCTTCCCCTCGACCTGAAAGAGTCCCGCTTCCTTCACGGCGTGTTCGGAGCCGTGGGCCATGAACACCTCGTAGGGCATGACTTCGGCACGGATGAAGCCCCGTTCCAGGTCCGAGTGGATTCGGCCGGCGGCCTGCCGCGCCTTCGTCCCCCGACGGATGGTCCAGGCACGCACCTCGTCCGTCCCCACGGTGAAGAAGGCGATGAGGTCCAGGAGCCCGTACGCCGTGCGGATGAAGCGGGTGAGCGCGGATTCGGCCAGTCCCAGGTCCGCCAGAAAAGAAGCTTGATCGGCGGGCTCGAGATTGGCGATCTCCGCCTCCACCGCCGCTGAGAGCGCCATCCCGGCGGCACCCAGCTCGGCCAGTCTCGCCTCCAGCGCGGCGGGCATGGGCTCGGCTGCCCGGGCCTCGTCACGGTTCACCGCCACCAGGAGCGCGCGATCGGTGAGGAGGCCGTACCCCTTCAGGTAATCCCGGTTGAGTTCATGGGAGGCGAGGGACCTGAGCGGCCGCTCGGCCTCCAGCGTCTCCCTCATCTTCTCGAAGGCTGCGATCTCGCCGGCGTCGCCGCGCTCCTTCTTGGCCCGCTCCAGGCGCCGCTCCACGATCTCCAGATCGGCGAAGACGCACTCGGTATGGAAGGCCTCGAGATCCCCCTCGGGGTCGGGGTCCCCCTCCACCGCCGGGTTGTCGAAGTCCCGGATCACCAGGCACAGCGCTTCCTGGTCCCGGATCTGCTGGAGCCCCTTGGGGGATAGGCCCTTCTTCTGGGCACCGTGCTCCCCGGGGATGTCGCAGAAGCTCATCTCGGCGAACGTGGTCTTCTTGGGGGAGAAGAGGGCCGAGAGCTTGTCGATGCGTTCGTCGGGGACCTTCACGGTGCCCAGGCGCACCTCGCCGCCGAACGTCACCGGGACGTCGAGCCCGGTCATGGTGTTGAACACCGTGGTCTTTCCGGAACCGGCGAATCCGACGAGCCCGATCTTCATGGGTGGCGCAGGGTCAGGGGAGAGCTTCCGGGACAGGGCGGCCGTCCCGGCAGTGCAACGAATCTACTTCAACCTGACGAGGAATCCCGCTTCGTCCAGATCCCGGTCGAAGTCGGCGACGAAGCGAGCCACGTCACCGCCCAGCACCCGGCGCACGACGCCGGGAAGGACGGGCCTCCCCGCGGATCCCCTCCCCTTCCCCGTGATGACGTGGATCACCTTTCCCGACGAGATCCGCGCGTGGGTGCGGATGAAGTCCCGAACCCGACGCTCGGCCTCGAGGGCGGTGTCCCCGTGGAGATCGAGGGTGGCCGCGGGGGTGGCGTCCAGCAGGGGGTCGTGACCACCGAAAGCCGGAAGGCCACGCTGCTTCCCTCGCTTCGCCATGGCGTCTCCGGCTCGTGTCCGGAGGCCTACCGGTAGTTCCCGAACTGCAGTTCCATGCCGTAGTCCTGGGACTTCACGAAGGCCATGACCTCCTGGAGGGTGTCCCTGGACGGCGACGTCACCCGGAGTTCCTCTCCCTGGATGGAGACCTGGACCTTCTTGAAGCCCCCGTCACGGATGTCCTTGGAGATCTTCTTGGCCGTTTCCTGGTCGATGCCCTGCTTGAGGCCCAGGACCTGCCGGGCCCGCCCCAGCGATCCGATCTCCACCTTGCCCTCGTTCAGGTTCTTCACCGG
>DATHZE010000067.1:0-5469 GCA_035458765.1 Longimicrobiales bacterium | reverse complement strand
TCGAGCCGTGTGCTTGCGTACCCCCCGGCCTCCACGAGGACGGAATAGCGCCCTTCCGGGACGGACAGTCGGAACATCCCGTCTGGCCCCGTGCGGGTCTCCGCCTCCTGCTGTCCAATCCCGCGCATGACACGAACGATGGCTTCCGCCACGGGGTCGCCCGACCGGCGATCCGCTACGCGCCCGGCCAGGGGAACTCCCTGAGCCGCAACCCGAACCGGGAGGCATAGCCAGAGGAGGAGAAGAACTCCGGGGAAACCCAAGGAAACGGCCCGGCCGGGGGGATCCGGTCGGGCCGTTCGCCCTACCATCGATGAATTCAGGTTCAGAAGAGATCGTACCTCATGCGGAGCAGCAGGAAGCGGCCGATGTCCGGCACGCCCACGAAGCTCTTGTTCTCGGCGTTGAACAGATTGGTCACGGCCAACTGCAGGGTCGCGGCCGTATTCGGGACCCGCAGCCCGACGGTCAGGTCCACGATCTTGGACTCCGGTACCACACCCTCGAACCCTGCCGAGACCGCGTGGAACGAGTTGTTGAAGCGGAACCGGGCCTCGGTATTGAAGCCCTTGCTGAGGTTACGATAGGCGAGGCTGAGTGAGCCTTTGTGCGTGGGAGCGTTGAGCGCGATGGGGGCACCATCATCGATCTCGAACAGGTCATCGGAAACGTGCGAATAGCTTCCGTTGAGCATCCAGTTGTCATCGAGGAACCACTGGAAGGCAACGTCCTGCCCCCACAGGGTCAGATCTCCGACATTCCTATACGACACGATGATATCCGATCCGCCCGAGATCTCCGGAGCGGAGACCACGCCGATGGGAACGCTGGCGATGCCGGTGGCCAGCGCCGTGATCGTCTGCTGCGCCGCAGCCTGCGCCTGCTGGAGGGTGAGGCCTTGAGCCATGCCCGCCTGCACCAGGATCGGGCCCAGGGGACCACTGATGAAAGCCCCGACGTCCTGCCCGTTGAACGTAACGAGCGGGGTCTGGACCAGGAGCGGTGAGACGAAGTTGTTCTGCGTGGTCCTGTAGATGTCCGCTGAGATCTTGAAACGCTGGTCGATGATCCCGGTCCAGCCAATCTCGAAGGACTCGGAGTTGCTCTCCCCGATGCTGGGCACCCCAGGCAGGTTCGCCGAGGCCAGGGGCGTCAATTGCAGCGAGACCGGATCCAGGAGCATGGTGCCGATGGAACCGGGCGTCGGGGTGAGGCCGGCGAGGATCGGCAGGAGGGGTGCCAGCGAAGCCGGCAAAGCCCCCGCCTGCACCTGCGCCTGAAGAACCTGGATCGTCGCGGGCCAGAACGCCGTGGTCGCTCCCATGGGGAGGGTCTGCGAGGACCCACCGGCCGCGGCGGGGTTGAAGGGGGACCGGAAGCCCTTGAGCGAGCCATCGGCGTTGGTGAGGGTCCAGCCGTTTCGCCCGGTGCCGAAGGCCCGGAGCCCAAACCCCAGAGAACCCGCCGCGCCCGGCGCCAAGCCGTTGGAGATGTCCAGGAAGTAGTTCAGGCTGGAGGGGGACGAGTACGCCCGGTTGAACGAGAAGCGCAAGCTCTGCTCCGGCACCGGACGGAAGACGATGGCGGCCCGTGGGGAGAATACCTTGTCGGCGAGCACCGAGTGGTCGTCGCTGCGCCCGGCGAAGATCAGGTCGACCTTCTCCGAGAGCGACGTCTTCGACTGGAGGTAGACCCCCCACTCGTTCATGTTGTCGTCGTCTTCGTAGGTACCGTTGATGTTCCCTTCCGTCCGGGGACGTGTTCCCAGGTAGTCGAAGCCGTAGGTGAAGTCCTGTCTCCCATCGGCCAGGGAGAACCCATGCTGGATTTGGCCCACCATGAGGCGCGACTTGTCCACCAGCGGCACCCCGCTGTTGAGCAGGTAGCTGTCGCCGGCATCGGAGGTGTTGAGGTACGCCTGGGCGAAGAAGCGGTCGATGTTCATCCTCGCCTGGTAGAACTCGTACACCCAGTCCACCGTCTGACCAGCGCCGAGACCGGTGAGCTCGATGCCGGTGGAGTTGTTTCGTCCGTAGGTCCCGACGAAGGTGCCGTTGTCGGCGAAGCGCCAATCGGCACGGGCCTCCAGGCCGAAACGCTCCGTCTCGTAGTCACGGATTCCGATGCGTCCGCACGCCTCCTGAGCGCCGGCCGGGCTCACCCCCCGGATCAACTTGTCGTTGAGGCACCGAGTGGGATTCGCGTCGGCGGCGGCCCTGTTGGCCAACTCCGTGGGATCGTTGAACTCCCACTCGTCTCCGCGGAGGTACTGGCCGGAGACCTTGAACCCCAGATCCTCGTTGAGGAGGAAGGCCGACCGGAAGGAACCCTGGAAAACGTTCCGCTGTCCGCCGCCCAAGGTGACGGTGGTCCCCTGGGACTGCAGCGGAGACTTGGTGAGTATGTGCACGACGCCGTTGGCCGTGTTGGGTCCGTACAGCGCGGCGCCTGGCCCGAGCACCACCTCCATCCGATCGATGTCCTGCTCGTTGGAGGGAATGAAGTGCATCAGGTTGACCCGCAACGAGGGAACTCCCGCCAACCGGTAGTCCGAGAGCATGTGCAGGGCACCGGAGAAGATGTTGTTGAAGCCCCGCACCACCACGTTGGACGCCTGCAGCCCTTCGGTGATGATGTCCACGCCCGGCGCCGACCGCAGGTACTCCACCGGTGACGCCACTGGACGCTCACTGATCTGGACCGACGAGATGGTGAAGGTCGTTGCCGGGGCTTCCGTGGCCTTCTCTCCCATTCCGCGGGAAGCGGAGACCACCACGCCATCGAGCTCCATCGCCATGGACACCAGACTGATGTCATGGACGGTGGTCTGGTTGGCCGTCACGGAGAGCCCGTCGAAGCGCTCCGGCCGGTACCCGACGACGACCACAACGATGGAGTAGCTGCCGGGCGCCAACTGGATGCGGTACGCTCCCGACGCGTCCGTGAGACCTCCCGTGGACTGCCCGCCGCCCAGGACCTGGACCTGAGCCGCATCGATGGGCTGCCCCGAATCGGCATCGACGATGTGACCGGTGAGGAGGCCCTGTTGGGCCGCCAGGGGCGATGACAGGAGCGCCAGGGCCAATGACGTGACGGCAACTCCGAGGAGACGCTGAACGCGCATAGTGCAAATCCTCTCAAGGGAGGGCACATGAACACGGCTACGGGACAAGCGTGAAATTACGGGCCTGATCCCTCCGGAGGCAAACGTTTCCTGCTGACATCCTGTCCGGCACCTCCCCTGCCTTCGTGTGGGGGAATTCCCCGCCATGGGCGCCCCCGCGGTCCCGGCATGCGTAGGGCTGGCGGGGTGGCGCCGCACAGACCATGATCCGCCATCGATCCCACCATCCGTCCCCAGGCGACCTTGTCCGACTTCGACCGCTCCCGCTTCGAGGAGGCCCGAGCCCGCATCGCCGGTTCGATCCACCGCACTCCCCTGCTGCGATCGCGGGAGTTGTCACGTCGCCTGGGAAGGCCGGTCTACCTGAAGTGTGAGAACCTGCAGAAGACCGGCGCGTTCAAGGTTCGTGGCGCCCTGCACCGCCTGATTCGCTTGTCTGACGAGGAGCGGGCCCGAGGCGTCGTAACGATATCGGCGGGGAACCATGCCCAGGCCGTGGCGTGGGCGGGGAGCGCCGCCGGCGTGAGGGCGGTGGTGGTCATGCCGGCCCATGCGTCGCAGGCGAAGGTCGAGGCGAGCCGTGGATACGGAGCCGAGGTCATCCTCCACGGGGACGCCAGGGCCGCCTTCGCCAAGGCGTTCGCGCTCGCGCAAGAGCGGGACCTGAGGTTCGTCCATCCGTTCGACGACGAGGAAGTGGTGGCCGGCCACGGCAGCTGCGGCCTGGAGATTCTCGAGGATCTCCCCGACGTCGGGACCATCGTCGTACCGGTCGGCGGAGGTGGGCTCCTCTCCGGGATTGCCACGGCCGCAGCCCTCGTTCGCCCGGAGGTCGCCGTGTGGGGTGTGGAGCCGGAAGGCGCCGACGCCATGTGCCGCAGCCTCGAAGCCGGTCAAGCGGTTCACCTGGAAAAGGTGGACACCATCGCCGATGGCCTCGCGGCTCCCATGGCCGGCGTGCTCAACCATGCCCTGGTTGCTGCGCATGCCCGGGGCGTGGTCACGGTCTCGGATGAGTCCATCGTCGGATCCATGAAGCTGCTCCTCGAGCGCACGAAACTCCTGGCGGAGCCCGCCGGGGCCGCGGGCCTGGCAGCCCTTCTCGAGGGGCGGATCCCCGCGGAGAACGAGGCCCCGGTGGCGGTGGTGATCTCCGGTGGGAACGTAGACCTCGCCCTGCTGGGCCATCTCCTGAGCTGACGGACGCGACCATCGCCTCGGCGATTGCTGGGGCGCGGGGCGAACCCATAGCTTGCCACCCCATGCCCACGCACTCGTTGTTCCGCCGCTACTTCCTGCCGGGCTTCGTGTTCCAGTCGGTGGTCATCGCCGGTGGATACGGGACCGGGCGGGAACTCGTGGAGTTCTTCCTCACCCAGGGCCCGCTGGGTGCATTGGCCGCCGTAGCCATGAGCACCCTCGTGTTCAGCGCCGTCGCCATGGCCACCTTCGAGTTCGCCAGACTGAATCGGGCCTACGACTACAGGCACTTCTTCCAGAAACTGCTGGGACGGGGGTGGGTGCTGTTCGAGGCTTCGTACCTCATCCTCATGGTACTGGTCCTCGCGGTGGTGGCGGCGGCCTCGGGAGCGATTCTGGAGGAGACGTTCGGACTTCCCTACTGGATGGGCGTGGCGGGGATCATGCTCGCGGTGGGCGGGCTCGCTTTCGGAGGGAGCACCATCATCGAGAAGGTCTTCTCCGCGTGGTCCTTCGTCCTCTACGGCGTGTACGTCGTGTTCTTCGCCTGGTGCTTCCGGGACTTCGGCCGGGATATCGTAGGGAATTTCGGGGCGGCCCCGGTGGGGAGCGGTTGGACCTGGGCCGGCCTTCGGTACGCCGGCTACAACCTGGCCATCATCCCCGCATGCTTCAGTGTCCTTCGGAGTCACGACAATCGCCGCGACACGCTGGTTGCAGGCGCCCTCACCGGGCCCATCGCCATGATTCCGGCACTCCTCTTCGTGCTGGCGATGATCGGCGAATACCCGGCCATCCTCGATCAGAGGGTCCCGTCCAACCAGATCCTCGAAGTGCTCGGTTCGCGAGGGTTCCAGGTCACCTTCCAGGTGGTGCTGTTCGGAACCCTCATCGAGACGGGGACCGGATTGATCCACGCAGTGAACGAACGCATCGCGGGGCTCCTCGAGGATCGGGAGCGCCGGATGCCCGAGTGGCTCCGCCCCACCGTGGCCGTGGGCTTCCTCCTCCTGGGAACCGCGGTCTCCCAGTTCGGCCTCATCGGGCTCATCGCCAAGGGGTACGGCACGCTGACGCTGGCGTTCATCGCCGTCTACGTGGTGCCCGTGCTCACCCTGGGCGTGTGGAAGATCCGGCGGCACCGC
>DATHZE010000066.1:0-5002 GCA_035458765.1 Longimicrobiales bacterium | reverse complement strand
GACCCTGACTCGGTTCAAGAAAAGAGGCGCGGACCCCGGGGTCCGGGGGCCGCGCCTCTCGGTTTGTGCCTTCCCTCAGCTCAACCGACGCGCGCAGCCCCCCGGCCCGTAGTCCGGTCGGTGCTGGTCGTCTCGGTCGTCCGCTGAGGAATCATGGGGAAAGGATGACGCGAAAAGGGGGGGGAGGTCAATCCCGCCCGGCTCTACGGCATCACCGGCTGCACCGGGAACTTTACCCGGGCGCTCTCCCACTCCACGACGAAGTCACCCATGGCACCGTCCTCCGAAGGCACGAAGCTGAACGTGAGGGTCTCCACCGGGGCGTCCGTCGCCTCCACCGGAGCCGTGAAGCTCCCCACCTCGGTTGCGCGCACGTCGTCGCCGATGGGGATCCCCCACCGATCGACGTTGGAGTTCAGGAAGATGGTCCACTCCGTCTCACCCGGGATCGCGTATAGGGAGTAGCTGCCGGCCTCCAGCGTCACGCCACCGACCTGTGTCGGCCCGGTGAGGTGGAGGGTGGTGGGCTCGTTGGCCCCCATCCGCCACGGCGTGCCGAAGGGCTCGATCTCACCGAGGATCACGCGCCCCCTGGCCGAAGGGGCCCCATAGCAGAGGAGCCCGTCATGGCCGCCCACCGAGAAGGAGACCTCGCGGATGGGGCTCGGACGCTCCAGGGCCTCGGCCATGGTGGCGCCCTGCAGGACGCAGGCCGGGGCGGAGGCGACGGTGGCCATCTCGGCGTCCGCCGCCGGCTCGGCCTGATCGCCGCCGCCACACGCGCCCAGGAATACAGGGAGGAAAAGAACGGGAAGAATGCGCGGGATCCGCATGGGAACTCCGGGTTCGCGGTGAAGGGCAGGATCTGCCATCCCTGATGATGGCAGGGCGGGCCCGCGGGATCAACGCCGCGGATGGCCGATCCGCCGGAGGGAGGCGGCACCCCGGTCACGCCCCGAATGAAATCCGGCCCCCGGGTAGCAAACGAATGAAGCCGCACCGAACTGGACACAACGTGGCAGCGACCCGCGGGCCGGCGGTCTCCTACCCGGCGTCCTCCGCCCCGGGGCCGGGGGAGCCGGACGGGAGCGCCCCGTCGGAGTGGACCGACGCGATCTCCGGGTACTCTCCGTAGGCGATGCGGCGCTGGGCCCGCCGGTTGGCCAGCTTCATCGCCTTGACCGCCCCGACGAGCATGGCCGCCGTGCCGAACGCCGAGAAGAGAACGACGGCCACGGGCCCCTGCGCCGAGGCGGTCGAGGCCAGGGCCACCATGCTGAACACGGCAATCGCCCCGAGCTCCCAGGGCATGCGCCTCCTCGCCTTCTCCGCGCACGCCTCGCACACCAGTCGCCCGTGGATCAGGTACGCATCCCGCGACCGCGAATCCGCCCACTCCTCCGCGCAGCTCGCGCACCGCCCCAATCCGTTCCGGCGTCGTGCCCGCCGGCGATCGGCAACCCAGGCGACGAACGCACCGGCACCAGCGACGGCGGCCAGAACCAAGACTTCCATCGTCTCCCCCGGGGTGGAGGGCCCTGGAGCCGAGCGCGAACGCTCGCGCCCGTTCCTCCTACTCTCTCGAAGCTACGCCCGAAACTGCGACCGCGCCCATATCCACGATCAGGACCCCTTCCCCAAGTACCGCCCCCCCTGAACCCGTGGGCCCGCCAGGCTTCGAGGAGCGAGGGGCCTTCCTGCCGCCGGGGAGGGGCGAGAGGGGGAAGCCCGTCGCCGGTCCTCCTGAGACGTCGCCTGGTTCCACACCCAGCGCCAGGTCTTCCACGAGCCGTCCTCCTGCCCCCGGAGCACCGTCAACCACTTCCCATGGCGCTCCGCCCTATCTGCCCCGGCCTTGGGCGTCTCGGTGACGTTCCAGGTGCCACGCGGGACGGCCAGATCAGCCGACAGGCTCACCTCGTCGGTGCCGGAGGTCTACACCCCGCCGAAGGCGCCGAGGCAGTCCCGCATGGCCTGCTTCATCGCCACCTCCGCGCGAAAGCGGTCGCTGCTGCGCCGATGGCCGCCGTGCTGGGGGACCTCCTGCGTCAGTTCAGGCGCCGGAGCCGTGCCCCCCAGACCTCACCGTCCCGGAGAACGAGCATCCCCCCCTCGAACGACATCGTGAAGGTGGCCCAGCCGCCGGTCATGAAGTTGGGCCACAGCGCCACCATGGGCCGCGTGGTGAGCTCGGCGCCGTTGATCTCATAGGTGCCCGAGTTGGAGGTATAGGGGAGCCACACCGACGCCGCCTGATCCGCGTCGAGGTCGGTTCGCGCGGCGTTCTCCGGCATGAGCGGCCGGGGAGCGTCGCCGCTCACGTAGGCGATGCTGTAGTACCCGTCCTGGAAGATGAACAGGCTGGGCTGAGGGCTATCGTTCGTCCAAGCCGCGCCCTGTCCGTCCTGGCCCCAGGCCTCCGCGATCACCCACACACCCTGGATCGACTCCTGTGCGGCGGCCGAATGGGCCGTGAGGGCGAGAAGCACCGCAGCGATGCGAAGCGTACGAGCAAACATGGTCATCTCCTGTGCGTAGAGGGCGCCATGGGGGTCGTGTCTCCACGGTCCCAGGGGCCCCAGGGCCTACCGGTGCGGCCCGACCGGGTCCGGCCGGGCTTCAGAAGGGTCGCTTCCCAACGGCCATTGATGCTACGCGGTGCCGGGAGACGCAATAGTCTCGGCGGAGGGCGCCCTCAGGCCCCGGCGGCGGCCCGGCACGGCACCGTCACGCGCGCGAACGCCCCGAGATCCCCACCAAGGCCCGCTCGACCCACGCCCACGCTCCCCGCAGAGGCGGTCGCGCGCGCTCGTCCTCGAGCGCGCGACGGACCGCGGCCTCGAAGCTCTGACGCTCCGGGTGGTCGATGAGCGACCAGAATCGGTCGTCCCGCGCGATGAGGTCCGTCTTGAGTCCCACGACGACCTCGCGGGCCACGGACCACTCCGCCCGCGTGACGAACCGCACCCAGTGCGACGACAGCTTGGGGGAGAGGAACGGGACCTGGATCATGAGGGGCTTCACCACGCCCAAGGCGGTCGCGGTGCGCTCCAGGATCTCCCGTCCCGAGAGGACCTCCGGCCCCGGGACGTCGAACCACTCGCTGCCCGACGTTTCGAGCTCGAGGGCACGTACCAGCGCGATGCAGATGTCCTGGATGGAGACCGGTTCCGTGCGTGAGCGGAGCCAACTCGGCAGGATCATCACCGGAAGTCGGGCGGCGAGGTCGCGCACGATCATCCAGCTCAGGCTCCCCTCGCCGACGATCATGCTCGCCCTGAGCTCGAGGGTCGGCACGTCCCCGCCGCGCAGGACTTCGCCGACCTCTTCGCGGCTCTTCAGGTGATCCGAGGGATCGACGTCCGCCGCGACGCCGCCCAGATAGACGATGCGCTTCAGCCGGGCCCGGGCCGCCGCCGCCGAGAACGTCTCGGCCTGGCGGATCTCGGCCCGGGAGAAGTCCTCGGCGGGAGACGCCATGCCGTGAATCAGATAGAGAGCGGCGTCGCACCCCTGCAGGGCCTCCTCAACCGACTCGCTCTCCGTCACGTCCAGTCTCACCCACGTGCGGTCCGGCCACCGCGCCTGCGCCGACGGCACATCCCGCGTGGTGCACCGCACGGTCCAACCCGCCTCGACGAGGGGGTCGTGGACGTATCGCCCCACGAAGCCCGTTGCGCCGGTCAGCAGCACGGTTCCTCGGCTCGGTACCTTCACCATTCACCCACTCCTGTCGGATTCACCACGCCCCCCGTTCAGGAGGAGCGTCCCGCCCCGCCCAGCAGCCGCTCCATCCGGGCGGTCAGGTCTTCGAGGACCCCCGCCGGGGCGCGGTCGGGCAGCAGGTTGTCCAGCTCGAAGGGGTCGGCCTCGAGGTCGTACAGCTCGTCCATCCCCTCCAATTCCTCGTACCGGATGTACTTGTATCGGGCCGTCCGGACGGCCTTGTACCCCATCCCCTGCAGGCGCGGGAACTCGGTGTCGGAGTAGTACTCCACGAGGAAGTCGTCGCGGACGGAAGCGGCGTCCTCCTTAAGCGCGGGGACGAGCGACCGCCCGTCCATGTCCGCCGGGACGGCGGCGCCGCCCAGCTCCAGCATGGTGGGCGCGATGTCCACGTTGCTCGCCAGCGCGCCCGGCGTGGCGCCGGCGCGCACGAGGGCCGGGTAGCGGACGATGAGCGGGATGTGGGTGCTGGGTTCGTAGGACAGGCGGCGTTCCTGGGCCAATCCGAACTCGCCGTAGAAGAAGCCCTGGTCGCTGGTGACCACGAAGAGGGTCTCGTCGAGCACGCCCTTGGCCTCGAGGGCTTCGATGAGACTGCCGAGCCCCCGGTCGACGGCGCTGAGCATCCGGATCCGGTCGAGGATGACGTCGTCGGGAAGCCCTCCCTCGGGACTCCGGGGGTCGGTGTAGTCCACGGGACGCGACAGGGCCGGCTTGCCGTCGGTGGGGGCGCGCCAGCTCGGGGCGTGGTGCGGCTGGGCGCCCGTGTACAGGTCCTCGTCCCCGGGCGCCGGGGGAAAAGTGCGTACGTAGTTCGGGAAGATCTCGGGGTGCACCGCCTTCTGGGCCACGAAGACCAGGAACGGCTTGTCGGTCGGGGCGTCGTCGATGAAGGAGACGGCGTGGCCGGTGAGGATGTCCGTCATGTAGCCTTCGCCTTTGACGAAGGCGCCGTCGATGTTCAGGTCGGGATCGAAGTACACGCCCTGCCCGACGAAGCTCACCCACCGGTCGAAGCCCGGGCGAGGCGAATCGTCCTCGTGGGACATGTGCCACTTGCCGAAGAACCCGGTGGTGTACCCCGCGTCGTGGAGCAGCTTCGGGAACGTGACGATGCGATGGCTCAGCTCGGCCCGCTCCGTGTTGTCGGTGATTCCGTTGCGGAAAGGGTACTGCCCCGTCATGAACACCGCGCGGCTCGGGGAACAGAGCGGGGCCGACGTGAAGAAATGCTGGAACGACGCGCCCTCGCTCGTGAGACGGGCCAGGTTCGGGA
>DATHZE010000065.1:0-11389 GCA_035458765.1 Longimicrobiales bacterium | reverse complement strand
CACGGCGGCTGGTTCCCCCTGGCCATCGCCCTGGTCATGTTCACCCTCATGACCACGTGGAAGCGAGGCAAGGCCATCCTCGCCGAGCGCTTCGAAGGACGCCCCCTACCCGTCGCCGACTTCCTGAAGAGCCTGGAAGCCCGTCCACCTTCGCGGGTGCCCGGCACCGCCGTGTTCATGACCTCCCGGGCCCAGGGCGTGCCGCGAGCGCTGCTCCACAACCTCAAGCACAACCGCGTCCTCCACGAACGCGTCCTCCTGCTCACGGTGGACATCCAGGACGTTCCCCGGGTACCCGAGGCAGAGCGATACTCCGTGACGGACCTGGGTCGGGGATTCCACAGGGTCGTGGCCCACTTCGGCTTCACCGAGTCACCGGACGTGCCGGAGATCCTGCGGAAGGCCGGAATTCCCGGCTACGAGTACAGGGAGATGACCAACAGCTTCTTCCTGGGCGAGGTCTCGGTCATCGTCGGCGAGAATCCCGTCATGGCCCGCTGGCGGTCCGTCCTCTTCGAGCGCATGACGCGCAACGCCCTGCGGGCCTCGGCCTACTTCAACCTCCCGCCGAACCGCGTGGTGGGCATGAGCGCCCAGGTGGAGATCTGACGAAGACACCCGGAGTGTCTCGCGCCCCCGGCCTCAGGGTGTACATTTCGGACGTCATCTTTCCATCCGAAACCAGGTGATCTCCCGTGAAGCGCTTCTCCTCCGTCGCCCCGCTCCTCGTCCTCACCCTCGCCTGCGGCCCAGGCGGTGAAGGGTCCGGATCGCGCCTGGTCATCCAGAACAAGGGATCCGACACCCTGGTGAACGTGGCCCAGGCGTGGGCCGAACGGTACGGAGAGCTGCACAGCGACGTCGCGGTGGCCGTGAGTGGCGGCGGCTCCGGTACCGGCATCTCCTCCATCATCAACGGCACGGTGGATATCGCCAACTCCAGCCGACAGATGCACGCCGAAGAGATCGAGTCGGCGGAGGCCAACGGCATCGAGCCCGTCGAGTTCGTGGTCGGGCACGACGCGCTCGCCGTATTCCTCCATCCCGACAACCCGATTCAGAGCTTCACGCTGGCGCAGTTGGCCGACATCTACGGCGAGGAGGGATCCATCGAGACCTGGAGCCAGTTCGGCGTCACCGTCCCCGGCTGCTCCAGTGACGAGATCGTCCGCGTGAGCCGCCAGAACAACTCCGGCACCTACGCATACTTCCAGGAGGCTGTGTTGGGGGAGGCCGAGTACAGGCTGGGCTCCCGGGACCTGCACGGATCCAAGGACGTGGTGGATCTGGTGGAGAACACCCCGTGCGCCATCGGCTATAGCGGCCTGGCCTATACCACGGACCACGTGAAGATGCCGTGCATCATGAAGGAAGACGGCGCCCCCTGCGTCGAGCCCACCATCGAAAACGCCATGAGCGGAGCCTACCCGATCTCGCGGCCACTCCTGATGTACACCCGGGGCGTGCCCGAGGGGGCGGTCAAAGCCTACATGGACTGGGTGCTCAGCGACGAGGGTCAGTGCATACTCGTGGACAAAGGGTACGCTCCGGCCAGGGCCCTGACGTGTCCGGCGGCATGACCCCGAGCGGAATGGCCACAGGAGCCACAGGAGAATGAAGTGAGCCCCACCAAGACGCACTACGAACAGCGTTTGGCCGCGGACCTGGAAGAGATCCGCCAACGCGTCCGGTCCGTCGCCCGTCGGGTCGAGGACCAGGTCGCCGACGCCGTACACGCCCTCGTGGCCCGGGACCGCGAGTTGGCGAACCACGTCATTCTCGGCGACCGGCGGGTGAATCGGCAGATCCGTGAGATCGACCGGATGGCGCACGCGTTCATCGTGCGGCACGCACCCAGTGGGGGCCACCTCCGTTACGTCTCGGCGGTGATGCGGATGGACGTGGCCATGGAGCGCGTGGGGGACTACGCCGGCACCATCGGCCGGGAGGTGGTCCAGATGACCGCCCCACCGCCTCCCACCGTGACCCGGGACATCGAGCTCATCAGCCACCAGGCGCGGGAGACGCTCCGCCAGGCGCTCGCCGCCTTCCAGACCGCGGATCCCGACCTCGCCCGCGAAACCCACGGGATGGCGATGCAGACCGACGCCACCCTGCAGAAGGTCTTCTCGGAGCTGCTGGCCGTGGGCGAGGCCCGGGAGCTTCCTCTCCGCGACATCTTCGGTATCCTGCGCATCATCAACCTCATCAAGCGCGTGGCCGAGCAGGCAGAGAACATCTGCGAGCAGACCCTGTTCTTCACCACCGGTGAGACGAGGGACCTCCGGGTGTTCCGCATTCTCTTCGTGGATGAACGCAACGACAGCGTGTCCGTCATGGCCGAGGCCTACGCCAGAAAAGCGTTCCCGAACAGCGGCACCTACGCCAGCGCCGGGTGGGCTCCCGCCGACGCCCTGGACCCGGGCCTCGTGGAGTTCCTTGACGGAAACGGGATCGAAGTCGGAAGCAAGAAACCGACGAAGCTCCGCCCCATCCACGAGGAAGCCAGACACTGGAATGTGGTCGTGGGCCTGAACTCCAACGCCCGGAAGCACATTCCCGAGATCCCGTACAGGACCGTGTTCCTGGAGTGGGACCTGGGGCTGGACTCCGCCACCCTCCCGGAGGATCTCTCGGAAGAGCAGATGGACGAGCTGTTCAAGATTCTGGCCGTCCGTGTGCAGGACCTGATGCAGACCCTCCGGGGGCCCGATGCAAATTGAGGGAAAGCGCGAGGTAGCCGTCGCAACCGGAGCGTCCATCGACCTCGACCGCCGAGGGCGGGAGTGGTACATCGACAAAGCCGTGTCGGTCCTGGTATTCCTCGGGGGCATCTCGGCGGTCCTGTTCATCGTCGGGATCTTCCTCTTCATCACCCGGGAAGGGATGGGCTTCGTCTTCGGGGCCATGGACTTCCGCGAGTTCCTCACCTCCCCGGCATGGCGCCCGACCTCGCGGAACCCCACCTACGGCATCCTGGCCCTCATCGCAGGCACCGCCAGCGTCACGGGTCTGGCCATGCTGGTCTCCGTCCCCTTCTCTCTGGGCGCGGCCGTCTTCATCGGTGAGTTCGCCAAGGGAAAGACGAGGGAAGTCCTCAAGATCCTGGTGGAGCTGCTGGCGGCCATCCCGTCGGTGGTGTGGGGATTCATCGGGCTCTCCATCATGAACCCCCTCATCATCAAGACCTTCGACGTCCCCGTCGGCCTCAGCGTCCTCAACGCGGGGATCATCCTGGGGCTCATGGCCGCGCCCATCATGACCACCATCGCGGAGGACGCCCTGAAGGCCGTCCCCGACACCTACCGGGAAGCGGCCGAAGCCATGGGCGCCACCCGCTGGCAGGTCATCTGGCAGGTCGTCATTCCCGCTGGGAAGAACGGCCTGGTCGCGGCCGTTCTTCTCGGCGTGGGCAGAGGCTTCGGCGAGACCATGGCCGTGCTCATGGCCAGTGGGCACTCCGTGAACATCCCCACGAGCCCCTTCGACTCGGTGCGCGCCCTCACCGCCACCATCGCCGCGGAGCTCGGTGAGACGTCGGTGGGATCGGACCACTTCCGCGTCCTCTTCACCATCGGCATCCTGCTCTTCCTGGTGACGTTCCTCATCAACCTCACCGCGGACCTCGTGGTGAAGGGCGTGAGGAAGGCCTAGCGTATGTTCTCGTCCACCCCCCTGGATCGGCGCAACCGGCAGGTCGAATGGCTCTTCCGGGCCCTCTTCTTCCTCATGACCATCCTGCTCATCGTGCCGGTGGTCATCATCCTCGCCGTCCTCCTCTACAAGGGCGGTCCGGCCATTTCGTGGGAGTTCCTGTTCACCTTCCCGAAGAACGGCATGGTGGCCGGCGGCATCGTGCCGGCCCTCATCGGCACCGTCTGGTTGGTGGCCGTCGCCTTGGTGGCGTCGGTGCCCGTGGGCGTGGCCGCCGCCATCTACCTGGCTGAATACGCACCGGACAACTGGCTCACGCGGATCATCAACCTGGCCATCATCAACCTGGCGGGCGTGCCGTCCATCGTCTACGCGCTCTTCGGCGTGGGGGCCTTCGTCACCTTCGCCCGCTTCGGTACCAGCATCCTGGCGGCGAGTCTGACGCTGGCGGTGATGACGCTCCCCGTGGTCATCGTCTCCACCCGCGAGTCGCTCCAGGCCGTGCCCCGGGCGTTCCGGGAAGCCTGTTGGAACATGGGCGCCACGCGGTGGCAGACGATCCGGCGAGTCGTGCTCCCCAACTCCATCAGCGGCATCCTCACCGGCGTCATCCTCGAAGTGTCGCGCACCGCCGGCGAGACGGCGCCCATCATGTTCACGGGAGCCGCGTTCTTCCTCCCGTTCCTGCCGCAGAGCGTCTTCGACCAGACCATGGCGCTGTCGCTGCACCTGTTCGTGATCTCCACCCAGGTGCCCGACGTCCCCGAGGCTCTCCCGTACGGGGTGGCGCTGGTCCTCATCGCCATGGTGCTCCTCATGAACACCCTGTCCATCGGGTTCCGCGTATATCTGCGGGGCAAGAAGAAATGGTGACGTCGACGCACAAGGTGGCCGTGAAAGGCCTCAAGGTGCGCTACGGAGACAAGGAAGTGCTCCGCGGCGTCGATCTGGAGGTCCGGGAACACGAGATCTTCGGGATCATCGGACCGGCCAACAGCGGAAAGACCTCGTTTCTGCGCGCGCTCAACCGCATGGAAGAGTTCGACCGCAACATGTCGGTGGAGGGCGACATCTGGTTCAACGGCCACAATGTCCGGACCGTTCGCAACGTCTACGCCCTGCGCCGGCGCATCGGCGTGGTTTTTCCGTTGCCCGTCGGACTGCCCATGAGCATCTACGACAACGTCACCTTCGCCCCGCGCCTCGCCGGCATCCGCAACAAGCAGGCCCTCGACGAAATCGTGGAGCGGTGCCTGACGCGTGCGGCGCTCTGGGACGAGGTGAAAGACCGGCTCAACGCCCTGGGGAGCCTTTTGTCCGGAGGACAGCAGCAGCGGCTCACCATCGCCCGGGCGCTGTCCCAGAACCCGGACCTGCTCCTGCTGGACGAGTTCTCCATCGCCGTGGATCCGGTGACCACCATGCGCATCGAGGACGTGCTCAAGGAACTGCGCAAGGAGGTGACCATCATCCTGGTGACCAACCTGGTGCAGCAGGCGCGTCGCCTCGCCGACCGGACGGCCTTCTTCCTCGAAGGCGAATTGGTGGAGGTGGGCGTGACGGAGGACCTCTTCACCGGGCCGGTGAAGGACCAGCGCACCCGGGACTACGTGGAGGGCCGCTTTGGCTGAGGACAATCCCATCGCCATCGAGACCAGGGACCTCTGTCTCTGGTACGGCACGTTCCAGGCGCTGTTCGACGTGAACTTCACGGCGAAGCGGGGCATGATCACCGCCCTCATCGGACCGTCGGGGTGCGGCAAGACGACGCTGCTCCGAACCGTGAACCGGATCAACGAGCGGCTGGGCAGCTACGTCCGGACCACCGGAACCGTGGACGTTCTGGGGCAGGACATCTTCGCCGGGAACGTGGAGCTGGCGCGTCTTCGCCAGGAGGTGGGGATGGTGTTCCAGCGCCCCAATCCCCTGCCCCTCTCCGTGCGCGACAACGTCCTCTTCGGCTACCGGCTGCACCGGCACACCGAGAAGGTCTCCAGGGCCGCGGAGGACGAGATCGTCGAGGATGCGCTCCGTCAGGTCCTCCTCTGGGACGACGTGAAGGACCACCTCGAGCGGAAGGCGACGCACCTCTCCCTGGAGGAGCAGCAGAAGCTCTGTATCGCCCGCCTGATTCCGGTGAAGCCCTCGGTCCTCCTCATGGACGAACCGACGTCGGCGTTGGACCCGAAGGCGACAGAGGCCCTGGAGGAACTGATCTGGGGCCTGAAGGGGTCGTACACCATCCTCATCGTGACGCACAACATGGCGCAGGCCCGGCGGGCGAGTGAAGAGTGCGCCTTCATGCTCATGGGCAAGATGATGGAGGCGGGACCCACCGACGCGCTCTTCCTGACCCCGACGCTCCCCGAGACCGCCGACTACATCGAAGGCCGGTACGGCTGAGCCGACGCGCCCCCGGTCCGCCCGGGAGACTTCCGAGCGAACCGCGTGCGGAGTGGCCTGCAGCCACTAGATTCCGGGCCATGCCCCTCTTCCACAGCACCCGCGGCGGACCTTCGACCTCCTTCCGGGACGCCCTGTTCCACGGGCTGGCTCCGGACGGCGGGCTCTACGTGCCGGAGGGGTTCCCGGCCCTCGGACGGCCCTCGGGGATGGAGACCCGGGACTCCTTCGCCGACACGGCCCTGTGGGGGGCGCGGATCCTCCTGGCTGGGGACGTGGACCCCATTGTCCTCGACGCCGTCACGACGTCCTCCCTCGATTTCCCCGTGCCCCTGGTGGAAGTGGAGGCGGGCGTCCACGTGCTCGAGCTCTTCCACGGGCCCAGCCTCGCGTTCAAGGACGTGGGCGCCCGCTTCATGGCCCGTGCCATGGCTGCCCTGACCACCGACGCGACCCCGCGCACCGTTCTCGTGGCCACGTCCGGGGACACCGGAGGGGCCGTGGCGGCCGCCTTCCACGGGGTCGCGCCGTACCGCGTGGTGGCGCTCTTCCCCCGGGACGGCATCAGCGAGCGCCAGCGTCGCCAGATGACGACCCTGGGCGACAACGTCACGGCCGTGGCCGTGGACGGCACCTTCGACGACTGTCAGCGTCTGGCCAAGGGCGCGTTCGGGGACCCCGACCTCCGTGCCCGATGCGGCCTGACCTCGGCCAACTCCATCAACATCGGCCGGCTCGTCCCCCAGATGCTGTACTACCTTCATGCCACCCGGCTCCTGGGATGGGATGCAGCCCCCGCCACCTTCGTGGTGCCGTCCGGAAACCTGGGCAATCTGTGCGCGGGACTGCTTGCCCGTCACGCCGGCATGCCGACCCGAGGCTTCGTCGCCGCCACCAACCGCAACCACGTCTTCCCCGACTACCTGGACGGGGGCTCCTTCGTCCCGGCTCCGTCCCGACCCACCGTGTCCAACGCCATGGACGTGGGCGACCCCAGCAACCTCGAGCGGATCCGGTGGCTCTTCCAGGACGACGTGAAGTCCCTGCGCCAGGCGGTGCGGGGTGCATGGGTGTCGGACGAGGACACCCGCGCGTGCATCGGCCGCGTGGCGCGGCGGCACGGATACCTCCTGGATCCCCACACGGCCGTGGGATGGCAGGCCATGGAGCGCCTTCGCCAGGAACGGGAGGGCCCCTGGGTGGTGCTGGCCACCGCACATCCGTCGAAGTTCCCCGAAGTGGTGGAGCAGGCCACGGGCTCCACCCCGGACATACCACCGGTGCTGGCGTCGCGACTCGGGATGCCCGAGCATGTGGAGGGGCTCAGCGCCCGGGCCGACGCCCTCCGAGATCTACTTCTCCGCGGAGTCGAGTGATGGAGAGCCTTCTGCGGGCTGCGGTGCGGGTACCCTGCTCGACCTCGAACCTGGGCTCGGGCTTCGATACCCTGGGCCTGGCCCTGAACCGCTACCTCCATGCCTCCTTCGAGCCCGGGGGCGGCGTGTTCGAGGTGGAGCGGACCGGAACGCTCACCGCGTTGGAAGGCGAGGCCACGGACCGGGACCATGCGGCGTCGGTGTTTCTGTCCACCCTGTCCGCCCGTGGAGTCGTGCCAAAGGGCCTGCTCCGGCTTCATTCGGAGATCCCCGTCGCCCGTGGGCTGGGCTCCTCCGCGGCGGCGCTGGTTGCGGGACATGACCTGGCCCGGGGCGTCCAGGGTCTGCCCTCGGACCCCACGGCATCCTTCCGGATCGCCTGCGAACGCGAGGGCCACGGGGACAACGCGGCACCGTGCGCCCTGGGCGGTCTGCGCGCCGTGATCCCTGGGGAAGGTGGCGTGCGGACCCTGGCCCTGGAGCTCTCCTCCGACGTGGGCTTCGCCTACGCGGCGCCTGCCGCCGGGATCTCCACGAGGGCGGCGCGGGCGGCCCTTCCCACCCACGTCCCCCACGAAGTGGCCGTCGCGGGCCTGGGGCGCCTCGCCGCATTGCTCCGCGGGCTGGCGCTGGGAGACGCCGACCTGATCAGGGCGGGCGTCCGTGACGAACTCCACGTTCCCCACCGGCTTCCGCTGATCCCCGGCGCCATCGAGGCCATGGCGGCAGGGTACGACGGAGGGGCGTGGGGCGTGACCATCTCCGGAAGTGGCTCGGGCCTCATCGCCCTGTGCGCCCCCGACGATGCCGCTGCCGTCGCCGCCGCCATGGAGAACGTCTTCCGGTCGGGCGGGGATGACGCCGTGGGCTTCGCACTGCACCCCGATTTCGAGGGTCTGGAGCGACTGGGCTAGCCCGCCTGGGTCTGGCTGCGCACCTGGCGGCACCGCACCGCCAGGAAGGTGTTGGCGGCCACGCGGCCCACGACGAAGGCGGCGAACGCAGCGCTGACGCCCACCCAGCCCATTCCCCATCCCAGTGCGACGAACGACAGGGCGATGAAGCCGACCTCCAACGCCGTCGCCACGGTGATGGGACGAGTACGGCGCACGTTCACCAGGGTGGCCCGTTGGATGGCGAGCAGCACCGTGAGCGCCGGCAGAGGGGCGACGACGCGCGCCGGAAAGAGGGCGAAGGCCGCCAGCTCCGGAGACAGGCCCGACAGTCCCTCGAACCAGAAGTCCGCGAGGGGCGTGAAGGCCACCAGCGCCAACGCCGCCGAGGCCGACAGGCCGAGCACCATGCCGAACCGGTTCAACTCCGGAAGATGGCGGTGGCGATCCCCCATGAGGGCGATGGCCGTGTCCTGGAACGCGAGCCCCATGGAACGGAAGATGAAGGACAGGGACTGGACCACGGGGAAGACGGCCAGGGATTCCACAGGCGATGCGCCCCGCCCCATGAAGAAGGTGAGCATGGGCTGGACGGTGAGGCCGATGAGCGAGGTCAGCGCCAGGGGATAGTAGAACGCCGCGATGTCGCGATAGGTGAGGCTCTGCGATGTGGCGCCCGGGTCCGACGTCCCCTCCAGGAGCGTGCGCACCGTATGCCTGGCCATCCAACGCGCGGCCAAGGCCTCGACGGTCACCCCGGTGGACAGGGCCATGGCGCCGACCCAGGCGCCCGGAATCTCCATGAAGCGGAAGCCCACGAAGGCTGCCAGCGACATGGCAACGACCCGGATCACGGTGCCGTAGGCCACCAGCCGCGTTTGTCCCGACCGGATGAGCACGCCCTGGAGGAAGCGCCGGTATCCGATGGCGGCAGGCCAGGGGAGGAAGAGCCAGATCGCCCCGTAGGTGAGGTCCGCCACTTCCGCGGGCAGGCCCACCAGGTCCCGGAGGAGGAAGTGATGAACCGACGGGATGAGGGACACCAACAGCACGGAGGTGGTCAGCCCGCCCAGGAACCGCCCGAAGTTGCGCATCTTCCGGAAGCTCTCGGCATCGGTCACCAACGCGGTGGCCGCACTCATGAGCATGATGACCGGCGCCTCGTACAGGAGCGCGAAGGCGTAGGCCACGCCGTGGGCCGCCAGGTTGAACTTCGGGTCCGGCATGCGCGCGATGATGGCCGCCAGGTACGGTCCCTCGACCCCCATCATCAGCCATGTGGCCGCCAGAGGCGCCCAGAACAGAGCGATGGAGCGTTGGGTTGGGCGGTCGATCACGGAGCGGCGCGGTTGGGGCGGTTCAGGGCGGCCGGAAGATCGTCGAAATGGCGGCGACCGTCCACACACTCCGTCAGAACCGCTCGCGGGACGTCCGGGAGCGGGTGATCCAGGCGCTCGCGGGGGAGGAGGATGCGATGGAGAGGCGGTGGCGCAGGTGAGGCGCGCACAAGCGAAGCAGGCGGGAGTAGCGGGGGGGATGCAACTCGCTTCGCTTGGTCGCCTCGGCGATCAGCCGAGACCGCGTAGGCGTCCTCCGGATCGGGCGCCTCGCCTCGAACCCCGGGGTTCTCATCCCCCCCGCCGATCCTATAATAAGCAGAACCGGCACCGCAGGTACAGAGATTCCCCCGAGTCGAACCCCTGGGGGTTCTCATCCCTCCCGAGGAACCAGGCGATACGCAAATGGCCCCACAGGTCAGGAAACCCATGGGGCCACTCGATACTCTACGGAGCGGGAGGGATTCACCTCCGGTCCGCCTCCGGCGGATCCTCGGTGCTCTCGTCGGTACACCGGAGGCTCTGCGATCTCCTCTCGGCTCCTCGAGTCGAACCCCTGAGGATTCTCATCCCTCCCGCTTTCAGCACCTGGCATGACAAAGCCCCCCAGGTCGTTTGACCTGAAGGGCTTCGGTCTTCTCTACGGAGCGGGAGGGATTCACCTCCGGTCCGCCTCCGGCGGATCCTCGGTGCTCTCGTCGGTACACCGGCGGCTCTGCGACCACATCCCGGCTCCTCGAGTCGAACCCCTGGGGATTCTCATCCCTCCCGAGGAACCAGGCGATACGCAAATGGCCCCACAGGTCAGGAAACCCATGGGGCCACTCGATACTCAACGGAGCGGGAGGGATTCGAACCCCCAAGTCCTCGCGGACGCACGCTTTCGAGGCGTGTGCAATAGCCGTTCTGCCACCGCTCCTGAAAACAGCAACGCCCGGAGCCTCCACGGGGGAGCCGTGGAGTCCGGGCGATTCAAACTCTCGGGTCAGGGCCGCCTGAGCGGTCCAAGTAAATCGGGGCGCCCGGATTCGAACCGGGGACCTCTGCGACCCGAACGCAGCGCTCTACCGGACTGAGCCACGCCCCGGACTAACTTCTGGTGCCACTTCCTGCTCACATTTCAAACGGACGGAGTGGGATGGACCTCGTTCCGCTCGGTCGCCTCCCTCCGGTCGGCTCAAACCCACTGTGCGTCCTGCTTCGCAGTCCGCGTGGGTTCGAAGCCCAAGACCCTGATGCTCACATTTCAAACGGACGGAGTGGGATTCGAACCCACGCGGGCTTTCACCCACACGATTTCCAATCGTGCGCCTTAAGCCACTCGGCCATCCGTCCAGGCGTCACTTTGCTCGTCTGTCGATGGGAGTGGATAGGCTTCACTTCGCTCAGCCGCCTCACTCCGCCTCCGGCTCTGCTCGGCCGAACCCACTGTGCGTGCTGCTTGGCAGCCCGAAAGTTCGAAACCCAGAGCCTTCCTACTCTTTCCTCGGACGGAGGGAGTGGGATTCGAACCCACGAGGTCCTTTCGGACCAACGCCTTAGCAGGGCGCCGCCTTAAGCCGCTCGGCCATCCCTCCAAAACCAATAGCCCCGCTAGGGCTCGAACCTAGACTCTTCTGATCCAGAATCAGACGTGTTGCCAGTTACACCACGGGGCTAATGCAGAGCCACCTGTCGGAATCGAACCGACGACCCCGTCATTACGAGTGACGTGCTCTACCATCTG
>DATHZE010000064.1:0-9373 GCA_035458765.1 Longimicrobiales bacterium | reverse complement strand
AAGCTGCTATCGGTCCCACCGCTTCCGACGGGCCCTGGAGGCCATCGGAGCCCGCCACATCTTCACGAGGCCCTATCGGCCTCAGACCAACGGCAAGGCGGAGCGCTTCATCCAGACCGCCAAGCGGGACTGGGCCTACGCACGAGCCTACCGCTCTTCTGCGATCCGTACCCTGGCCCTCGAAGGCTTCCTCACCCGATACAACCGCCGACGGCCACACCGGGCCCTCGGCAACCAGACACCCCTCAGCCGACTCGAGGCCCTGGTGTGAACAACGTCCTTGTCACCAACAGCTAGTCCGTCCTGAGCGCCTCCATGGGATCGATCTTGGAGGCGCGCCGGGCGGGGATGTAGCTGGCCAGGAGCACCACCGCGACAAGCACCGCGCCCGCCCCGAGGAACGTGGTGGGGTCCACCGGGCTTACGCCCAGGAGCATGGAGCGCATCGCCAGAGCGGACGTGCCGGCCACCAGCGCCCCAACCGCCAATCCTGGCCCCGCAAGGCGTAGGGCGTCCCGCAGGATGGTGCCCAGGACACCGCTCCTGCCCGCCCCCATGGCCATGCGCACGCCGATCTCGCGCGTGCGGCCCGCCACCGTCAGCGCCACGACGCCGTACACGCCCATGGCCGACAGGATCAGGATCATGAGACCGAGGGCGCCGCTCATCTTGGCGGCTCCGCGCTGCTCTTCGGTGCTGCGCTGGACGATGGCCTCGGCCTTCACCAGGGCGGGAACGGGAAGCGCCGCGTCGACGGAGCGGATGGCCACGCGGACCGGCTCGGCCACCGACCCGACGCTCGTCGCGGTCCGGAGGACGATGGTCGCCGCCCCCCGGTACTCCTGCCGCATGGGCACGAAGACGTGGGGCCATCGCTCACCCGCCCGGCTGCCGGATACGTCGGCGACCACGCCCACGACCGTCGCCACCAGGCGTCCCTCCTTCCCCGCGGAGCGGGCGAGGGTGCGCCCCACCGCTTCCTCGCCGGGCCAGAGCCGACCGGCCAGGGACTCGGTGATGAGAACCACAGGTTCCGACGTGGCGTCGTCCGTGACGGCGAGGTCCCGACCGCGGAGGAGCGCGGCGCCGATGGCCTCGACGTATCCCTCGGTGACGCGTGTGTACTCCGCCGTGAGCCGGCCCTCCGCCTCGTCGGGCCGGTCTCCCCGTGAGACCATGGTGTACGCGCGACTTCGGTCCAGGGGCACGCCGTCGGCGAAGGCCACCGCGGTAACCCCCGGCACGGAAGCCAGCGCGGCGTGCAGGCGATTCAGGAGATCCTCGCCTCCTGCGTCGAGGGTGGGGTACCCCTCGCCGTCCAGATCCATGAGGGCGGACGACAGCGCACCTGTCCTGTAGTCGGCGACGATCATGCCCTCCGGCTCGAATCCCAGAGCGGCCCCGTCCAGGGCACCCAGGGATCGGAAGAAGAGCCCGCCCATCACAAGGCTCGCCAGGGCCACGCCGGCCTGAGCGGAGGAGGCGAATCGCTGCATGCGTCCCGCCCGACGGCCCCCGCCGCCCGCGTCGTCCCGGAGCGACGAAACGAGTTCGGGCCGGCTGAAGCGCAGCGCGGGAATCAGCCCCACGGCCAACGCCGCGAGCGCGGTGAGCGCCAGCGAGGCGAGGATGATGGAGGTCCTGGGCTCGAATCGGATGCCGGGCGCCAAGATGCCGAGGGCGGTCGGGGATACGGATCGCATGGCCAGGAGAGCCGCCGCGGCGCCCACGCCTCCTCCCACAGCGGCGAGAAGGGTGGCCTCGAGCATCAGGAGGCGCGCCAGACGGGACCGGCCGGAGCCCAGCGCCAGGCGGATGGCGATCTCCCGCTCCCGGCCGGCGGAGCGTGCCAGCGCCATCCCGGTGAGGTTGGCACAGATCACCAGGAGCACCAGGACCAGGAGCGCGGCCACGCCGCCCACGGCCACCATGTCCCACGCCCGGTTCTGAGCCGGGAATCGACGGTAGGCCGCGACCTTGGCCGTGCGCTCACCGTTGGTCTCGGGGTACTCCCCTGCCAGGCGCCCGAAGACGGTGCGGACGGCAGCCTGGACCTGGTCGGATGACGTCCCGGCGCTCAGGCGAGCGGCGACACTGATCCAGAAGGCGCGGCGGTTCCTCAGGGTCTCGTCGTCACCCGCCACCAGGGGATGCTGTGTCAGCGGGATCCAGAGGTCGGTGGTCCCCATCGTGGGCCGGGGGCCCCGGAATCCCTCCTGTGCCACGCCCACCACGGTATACGGCTCCCGATTGACGAGGAGGGTCCTGCCGATGATCTCCGGATCTCCCTGGAGATCCTCCTGCCAGAGATGGTGGCTCACCACCGCCACGGCGTGCTGGCCCGCTCCGCGGTCCTCTTCCGGGAGGAATCCCCGTCCCGCGGCCGGGCCGGCGCCGAACACGCCGAAGTAGTCCGACGTGGCGTAGGCGGCGTGCACCCTGCGGCCACCGTCGTAGGCCCCCAGGGTCACGTCCCGGTCGGCCCACCCCGTGAGCGCCTCCAGAGGCGCGTGGGCGCCCCGCACCGCCTCGAAGTCGGGATACGTCCATCCCCACTCCTCGGAGCCCCGATCCACCACCACGATTTCGGCGATCCCGTCCTGGCCCGTTACGCCGGGGACCGGCGCGAACCAGAAGGCGTCGATGGCCGTGAACGCCGCCGTGTTGACGCCGATGCCCACGGCGAGGGAGAGGAGCACCACGAAGGTATACCCCCTTGCCCGGGACAGGCCCCGCAGCGTGAGGCGTATGTCCTGCAGGATATCCGCCAGGATCTCCCCGCGCGCGCGTCGGCGCTCGCCGCTCCGGTCGATGCGCAGGCACTCCTGACGCACCCGGTCGGGATCGCCGAAGCCGCGGCGGGCCTCGACGCGCGCCTCCTCGGGCGACAGGCCCGCCCCGCGGAGTTGCGCCTCCCGGGTCTCCAGGTGGAAGCGAAGCTCGTCCTCGAGGCTATCGTCCATGCGCCTGCCGAAGCGGTCGAGGCGGAACATGCTGCGGAGGCCCCGGCGGCTCACGAGACCTCTCCCGCGGGAACGTCCAGCACCGCCAGCATCGCCCGGGTACTGCGCAGCCAGCCGGCGAGCTCACGGGCCAGTGCTCTTCGCCCCCTCTTGGAGATCTCGTAGTACTTGGCGCGCTTGCCCTCGTCGGTCTTCACCCACTCCCAGGACACGTACCCCTTGGCCTGGAGGCGGTGGAGGGCGGGGTACAGGGAGCCCTCCTCGATCTGGAAGACTCCCTGGGACCGGGCCTGGATGTAGTCGGCCACCGACACGCCGTGCATGGGACCGTTCACTTCGAGTCCCTTGAGGATCAGCAACTCCAGCGTGCCGTAGAGGTTGCCCGCTCGAATCGAGCCCATGGTCACCCATCCCCCTGAAGGGTCTACCTAGACGGTCTATGTCACACTACGCAGATGCCCTGGGCGGGGTTTCGAGAACCGCGATGCGCTTCCGTCCTTTCTTGGCCAAGAGAGCAGGCCACGAAGTGCAAGCGCTGTGGCGCCAGGAGAAGGTCCGGCCGGCCGGGTCTCCCCTTGCGTCGCGGGCCTCCCCAGCGCGTGCTCCACGGCGGAGTGGATGTCGTCCCAGTCGGTCAGGCCGCACCAGAACACGGTCCAATCGCCGTCCTTGCGGGCGCCGGTGGCGTTGGCGAAGTAGAACTCGTTGATGGCGTTGCCCCGCCGCGATCGCCAGAAGAGTCGGGGATTCTCGTCGCGCATGACCTCCCACATGGCACGGCCCAATCCCTCCCCCTGCGCATCCTCGCTCACGGCGAACTTGTCCATGTAGACGAGTCCGCCCTCCTGAACGAGGACGATGGCGGCCCGGTAGTGCTCGCTCACGTACACACGGGCGGGCCGGACCGTCTCGAAGTAGTCCGGCGTGAGCCTCCTGCCGAAGCTCGACTCGATGAGGGCGCGCAGCCGCTGCGCGTCCACGTGGTCCCACGCATCGGAAGCCCGGATCTCCTCATCGCGGCGTACCAGCGTGCCCGAGCCCCTGTGCGTGAAGAGCTCCTTGGCCATCTCGTCGGGCGTGGTGATGGGAAAGGAAATCCAACCGCCCGCAGGGACCGAAAGGCACGATAGGGCGGCGACGTGGTGGTGAGCAGGGTGGAGAGTTCCGGCGGGCGAGCGGCGGCAGGGGCCTGAGAGCGCCTGAGAGAGGGAGGTTGGCTGGAGGGGAGCCCCCGGTGCCCCCGGTGGATCAGCGGCTCACCGCTGCGCCCGCCCCCGTCTCGGCCAGATCGGGCCATCCCGCTTCCTCGAGCTCGCGGTTGTGGAGTTCAACCTGATTCACCGTCGCTCCCACGACGTAGATCGACAGCTGGTCCAGATTCAGGTGGCCCCCGTCGAGTCCGCGAAGGCGGTCGAGGAGGAACGTCGTCTCCGTCTCGCCCCGCTCGACGCCGGGCTCGAGAGCGCTGAAGACCAGCCAACGGGACTCGCGGTAGTTCTCGGGTGTGGCCGCGGCGGAATCACTGATGAAGAGCCTGAACCATGCGCCGGGGTAGCCGTCCGGGAACAGCCCGTCGTTGGCCGCGGTGAAGCGCAGGTTCATGCAGTTGGGGTTACCGCAGTAGTCGGCTCCGTGGAGGACGGCCTCCTCCACCCGGAGCACCCGAATGGTCGAGCGCTCCATCAGCAGCGCACGCACGCCCGACGTCCCTCCGGTCACTCCCTCGATCGGGACCCCGACGTAGCCCTCCGCCTGCGCCGTGACGACGTAGGGTTCGGGTCCCAGCTCCTCGCCCACCCACGACCCGTCTCCACGGACGGTGAGCACGACGGTCTCGTCCAGGGCATTCGTGACGGCGACGCTCCAGTCCGTCGGTTTGATGGGGTCTCCCACCTGGGTGTAGGCGCTCACCCACCCATCCAGTGATTGATCCGGGAACGGGTCGGGCCCGGACGTGGTGTCACACGCACTGAAAAGAACGGCCAGGAAGACGATCACTGACCTGGCTCTGCTGGGCGTGCGGCGGCTCTCTGATTGCATGGTCACGTCCCTCCCCTCCCTCTCCACACCTCGATCCACGGCTATCGATCCCCCTTCACGCACTCACAACACTGTTCACCCCAATACGAGGAAAGGACCAGATGGTTGCCGGACCCACGGACGCCGCGTCCATCCTCGACGGGCTGCGCGAGCACGAGGACGAGGCCGACCTGCCGTCGATTCCGGCCCTCTACCGCATGCTTCGGAAGGCGGTGGACGCGGGCCCGTTGGTCATCGAGGGTAGCGAACCTCCGAATCTTCGGTAACCAGGGGACGATTCGTGCGCCCCGCCGAACCTCAGCGTCCGAATAGTGTGACCCGGCTCTCTACTGAAACACTACCCTTAGCCGTACCTCTCTGATACCTATGTGGTACCTATCACGCAGAAACGGCCACCCGCATCGCGGATGGCCGTTTCCGTATTGTGCTTCTTGCAATGCCCCGCCAGCGACTCGAACCCCGAACCTGCTGACAGGGAGTCGACTTCAGTCGGCGGAGGGAGGGCGGACTTGGATGTCGCCGCGAATTGGGTTGAAGCCGAAGAGCTGCATGAAGAACTCAAGTTGGGCGGATGGAAACACCTCCGGGAAATTGCATACGGCTTGATACTGTGCTTCTGGGATTGTGCCGAAGCCCATGATGCGGTCAGGAGCGGTGGCTGTGCCCCCCTGTCCGTTGTCCTCGACCGCGAACAGCACGCGTGCCCCAGCGGCATACGGAATCCCCGACGGAGCGGGAGCCTGGCCGTAGCCTCGGGTGAGGGTGCCCGCGATCCACGCCTGGTTGGGCTTGTCGGGCCGGAAGTAGACGCACTCGATGTCTGCGTGCCACGCCTGGTCTCGGCCACGATTGTTGAACTCCGCTTTGCCACGCGTGGAGCCGTCCTCCCGCACCTGAGCGGTGAACGTGAAGGTCCGCAGCGCGCGGTCTTCATCTGTGGAGTAGCAGAACGCCCCGTCGTCGCCGCACAGCGCGTGACCGCTGCCGGTCGCGGTCGCCACTACGGGTCCGGCCGACGTAATCGTGAAGAGCGGGGTCGTGTCCACAACCTGCGTGGGTGACTCCGCGCAGGCCGCGAGCGTGGCCACGGCGGTCACAAGGAATAGGGCTCGTCGCATGTTCAACCTCGTTGCTGGGAGGGATAGACGTGCTGCACGGCCGCGCTGTCGGGCACGATTCCGCACGCCTACCTTCATAGGAGCGCGCTCTTCCCTGTCCCTTCCCTGAGGATTCCCGGGCAGGACCGAGCTCTGCCTCGACACCCCTCTACGGGGAGGATCCTGTGCTCACTCGGTTGTTGCTGTTCGGAGCCCCCGGACTCGTCCGCGGTCCAGACGACTCTGAGATCCTCGCGCTTCAGCCGAAACGGATGGCGGTCTTGGCTTACCTGGTCGTGGCCCGTCCCGGGCCTCTGCACCGGCGCGACTCGCTCCTTGCGATGTTCTGGCCGGAGCTCGGCGCGGACCGGGGCCGGAACGCGCTGAGCAAGGTCATCCACCATTTGCGCAAAGCTCTGCCCCCTGGGGCGATCCTGACCCCAGGTGACCAGATCGGCATCGCGGCCGAAGCGCTATGGTGTGACGTCACCGAGTTCGAGCGGGCGCTGGAGAGCGGACGAGCCGAGGATGCCCTCGCCGTCTATCGTGGTGATTTGCTCCAGGGTTTTCACGTTCCCGGCTCGCACGACTTCGATCACTGGTCGGAGGTCGAGCGTGGCCGACTGCGCCGCATGGCCGTCTCGTCCGCGTGGGAGCTCGCGGAGGATGCCGCACAGGCCGGCGATGGAGTGCAGGCGACGAAGTTCGCCCGGCAGGCTGTCGAATGGGCCCCGAGGGATGAGTCGGGAATTCGTCGTCTACTGACCCTGCTCCACATCCGTGGCAATCGTGCGGAAGCGCTGGAAGCATTCGAGTCGTTCGCGCGCAAGCTGCGGGTAGATTACGCCGTCGACCCTTCCGGTCCGACGCGCGAGCTCGTCGAGGCCATTCGCGACGGGTCGCTGTCGAGCGCACCGGAGCCGGCTCTCACGGTGGCCTCTTCGCCGAAGCCACCCGGGCATAGCACCGAAAGTCTCGAAGCGTCACCCACCGTGACGTCGCCGGAACTGGAGCCGTCCACTGAGACGTCGATCGGAGCCTCCGTTCCGCCGCTTCGGGACACACCCCATCGACGCCGGGTCTCGGCGGCCCTCGCCTTCGGGCTCGTCGGACTGATCGCGCTGTCCCTCTCCCAGAGCGGGCCGTCTTCCGTCGGGGCGGGCGGCAGCCCAGGCGGACGGGTCCTGGTGACAGAGTTCGACGATCCCGCAGGAGAAGGGCTGGGTGCGGCGGTCTCGGAGGCGCTGCGCGTCGATCTGGCCCAGTCGCGAGATCTGCAGCTGGTCGATCGGGCGGACCTGATCGAAACCCTTGAGTTCATGGGTCTTGCCAGGGGCACGTCGATCTCGGCAGCCGTCGGTCGGGAGGTCGCGGTACGGGACGGGCTCGAAGCCCTCGTGGAGGGAGCGGTCACCCCCGCGGGAAATGGATACATCCTCACAGCTGCAATCCGCGGGAGTGTGGAAGGGCGGACGATCGCGTCGTTCCGCAAGTCGGTCTCGGAACCGGACCAGATGATCGCCGCAATCGACGAGCTGTCACTTCGAATCCGCGATGCCCTCGGGGAGAGCCTCAGCACGATTCAGGCGAGCCTTCCGCTGGAACGCGTGACGACTCCCTCCTTGGAGGCGCTCACCTTCTACACGAGCGCGAAGAGGGTCTTCGACCAGCTCGACGATCGCTCCGAGGCGGCCAGCCTGCTCCAGAGGGCGGTCGCCCTCGATCCGGGCTTTGCAATGGCGTGGCGTATGCTCGCGGTGGCCGTTCAGAACGATCCTGATCCCTCATTGCAGCTAGAAGCGCTCAGGCAGGCGTACCGTCATCGTGACAGGCTGAGCGAGGTGGAGCGGAGTCTGGTCGAGGCCTCCTACCAAGGCATCGTGGCCCGTGACGACCATCGGGCGATCGAGGCCCTCTTGCGAGTCCTGGCGCTCGACCCGGACCATCCGGCGGCCGTGAACAACCTGGGCCTTCGCTACCTCTACATCGGAGAGGTCGAGCTCGCCGCAGAAGCCTTCGGCCGTGCAGTTCGCACGTCCCGAGCTTCGAGCACCGCGTATGCGAACCTGATCCGAACACGGATCTACCTCGACCAGGTGGAGGAAGCATCCCACGTGTTGCGGGAGTTCGAGCGGGAGTACCCGGATCATGAGCTGCTACCTCTCCTGAGCGTTCAGATCAGCCTTCAGTCCGGCGAGCTCGACGAAGCGGATCGGGAAGCTCGGCGCTTGGCTGACGATCGGCTGCAGCCCCCTGCCAGGCGCGCAAATGCGTGGGCGCTCGTCTCGCGGATCGCCTACTGGAGAGGCAGGCTGGACGAGGGGCGCGACGCGCTGCTTCGGGCAGAACGGCTCGACGCACGAGTGGATCAGCCGACGCACCGGGCACGCGTCATCGAAACCGCGCATACCGAGGCGCTCTTAGGAGACGCGCAGTGGGCCCGGTACCACATCGAGAGCGGGCTTGCGCTCGGAGCTCTGGAGGAGGAGACCATACGGCGGCAGCACATGGTACCGCTGACCGAGACTCTGATACTGACCGCGGTGCCCGGCGCACGGAGTCTCGACGACGATCTGGCCAGCGCATCACGATTCTCGAGATTGCACGCCAGGATCCAGGTCGCAGACACCATTGGCGTGCGTGACCTCATCGAGGAGCTCCCGATACACTTGTTTCAGCGCGTACTCTTGTTCGACCGGCTCGGCGATACGTGGCAAGCCATAAGCCTATATGAACGGGTCGATGCGCCGGGGTATACCGGGTGGGGCAGCACACCGGAACGGGTTCATGCCCTGATGCGCCTCGGACCCCTCTACGAACGCGCTGGTGAACTCGCCTCCGCGATCGAGGCCTACAGGAGGCTGTCCGCCCGATGGCAGGATGGGGACGCACGCGGACGGGCTGCTGCGGAACGGGCCGAGTCCCGGGCCCGAGCCCTCGAAGCGGAGACTCGAGTCACCGCCCGCTGAGGCCTCCACGAGGAGTAGCCGCTGAGCTTCAGGAGTCTGGGGCCCCACTTGGGGTCCCATCGGCCTTCTCCAGTCCGAAACTCACCGGCACAGGGAAAGGAAATCCAAGCGCCCGCAGGGTCCGAAAGGCACGATAGGGCGGCGACGTGGTGGTGAGCAAGGTGGAGAGTTCCGGGGGGCGAGCGGCGGCAGGGGCCTGAGAGCGCCTGAGAGAGGGAGGTTGGCTGGAGGGGATGGCGGTCTGGGCCCTTGGGATGGCGGGAAGGGCGGTGGGGATCGCGGGGTGTCAGTCGTCGAGGCCGGG
>DATHZE010000063.1:0-20106 GCA_035458765.1 Longimicrobiales bacterium | reverse complement strand
CCGAAGGGGCCGAAGTCCTCGAAGCCCGCCAGGGGCTCCCGCATGGCCATGATCTCGTCCTGGCTCCTGCCGGCCCGGATCTGCGCGCCGACCCACGTGAGCACCGCTTCGATGTAGTCGTGGTAGCGCACCAGGTCGGTCCACGTGCCGATGGGTTGGAGGCCCACCGCGGCGTGACCGAAGACGTAGGCCGTGTCCTTGGCGTGGTCGGCCACGGTGCGGTCCAGGACCTGCATCCAGTTGCGGAGTGTCGCCCCTGCCGCCCGGTCCACCACGGGGTGGCGCCGGTGGAACATGAGATCACCCATGTGGGCCACGTTGGCCTTCTCGAAGGTGACCACGATGTCGCCGCTGGTGTGGGCCCGGCCGTAGTGGCGCGCCCATACCTTCTCGTCGCCCAGGTCGCCGGACCAGCTGTCCACGAAGGTGACGTCGGGATAGAGCTGGTCGGCGGGCGGCTGGGCGCCGGGTGGGTTGCGCATGTGCTCCGCGGCGTTGGCGTGGGCCACCACGTGCGTGGCGACGCCCCGGAAGGAGATGTTGCCGCCGGTATGGTCCCCGTGGTGGTGCGTGTTGACGAGGGCATCCACACGCCTACCCCCCGAGCGCTCGTTCAGGCCCGCGATCAACGCATTGGCCTGATCCGGGAATTGGCTGTCCACCACGGCCACGGCGTCGGCGTTCACCAGGTACGCGATGGTCCCGCCGCGCATGGTGAAGTAGCCCACGGCGCCGCGGATGGGGGTGAAGACCGGTTGGGCCTCCTGAGCCTCGGACGCCCAGGCCAGCGTGGGGCGAGTGAGGGCGCTTGCGGCCGTAGCGGCTGCGGCGGTGGCGAGGAAGTCGCGGCGGGTGGGGGACATGCGTGATCTCCAGGTGTCGTGCGGGCGCGGGTCTGTGCTTCGCCACGCTACGGCCGGACCACGGGGCGGGCAACTGCCTGAGCGGACCGACTACCGGTATTTCTGCTGGAACTCCTCCCACGGTTCCGAGTGCTCCAGCATCGTCTGTACGTGGTGCCTCGCCGCGGTCACGGCTTCGATTCCCCAGACGAGCCGTCCCTCCGTGGTCCCGATGTAGGGTTGTTCGAAAACCAGCATGGTGCCCACGCCGTGTGGATCTCCCAGCACCAGCCCCTTGTTTTCGAAATCAGCGCTGCGACGGTCCCAAGCAGCCGAGCACAGCCGGATACTCATGGGTCCCCGATGGCGGTCCACGAGCCACCCCATGGCATCCCATTCCTCGGGCGTCCATCCACGGACGTTGGACTCGTCGTAGACGTGGATGCGCGTCAGCCCGGCCCCTGCGGCTGCGCGGGTCTGCTGCTCCAGATACTCGGTGACCTTTCGGCCCGCGGGGTCCTCGCGCCACACCTTGGCGGGAATGTGGTTCTTGGCGAGGGCCATGATGGTGGAATCGCGAATCACCACCAAGGCCTCGTCGAGCACGGCGCCGCGTCCCCGGATCCTGATCTGCTCCTTTGCGGCGACCTCCGTGAGTTCGGCGGACTGGAGCTCCACCAGGCGTCGGACCTGCGCAGGCATGCTGGAGTCCGCGCCGGAGGCCTTGAGGCCCAGCATGGGCATGAGGCTGGCCAGCATGGTACCCTGCCGGTCCAACTCCGCCCGCACCGCCGCGGCGGTGTCCGAGGCCTTCACGTCCGCCTCCTCACGGGAGATGAGCTGCCAGAGCAGATCGAAGAGGAGCGCCGCCACCAGGGCCTCGGTGACGAGACTCCGCCGCAGCAGGTCCGCGAACGGTCCCACGTTGGACCCCACCCAGAGGATGGCGTATACCACCGCGGCCAACATGAGGAAGATCTTGTGCAGTCGTGACTTCATGGGCGCACGTCCGGGCAGGGTCCGCAAAGGGCGACAATGTGGAGGGAGAGGGGCCCCGAAGGCAAAGCCGGGTCGTGCGGAGCGGGTGGCGGCGGCGTAGGTTGTCCGCCGGTCGTCCCTCCTGCCCGGGAGTACGTTTCCATGCTGCGGAGCCCACTGCCCGTCCTTCTCGCTTTGGCTCTCACCCTCGGAGCGATGGCGTGCTCCGAAGGCGCCCCTCCGTCCCAGGGGGAGGAGGCCATGGCTCCGGCACCTCGCCCCCTGGGGACCCTGGTCCTGGAGGAGGGCGGCGAGCCCTGTGGGGACGGCGACCGCTGCATCCGGTTCGTGGTGACGTGTCCCCAGGTGGCACAGCCGGTGAAGGGGTATTTCGTCATCGACGATCCGGCCGGCCCGTCGCGAGGGACGGTGGCCATGTTCAGTGGAGGGGAGGGGAGCGGGTTCTTGCCAAGAGGTTCCGCACGCGGCGGGACGCGCCGCGCCGCCCTGGACGAAGTGCGCGACGCGGGCTTCCGCATCGTGCAGGTCGTCTGGGACGAGGGCTGGACAGGCGGCGCACCCGAGGGCAACGAGGGGCTGGGCAAGCTGTCCTGCAGACCCGCCACCGCCACCGCGTGGATCTCCGACCACCTCACCGACGAGGGAACGCCGCTGTGCGCCGGTGGGGGCTCCGGGGGAGCCGCACAGGTGAGCTATCTCCTCTCTCACTATGGTCTGGAGGATCGGCTGTCGCTCGTCCTCCCCTTCACAGGGTATTGGATGGGGCGCATCGACCTCGGGTGCCTGGACGACGATCCCCTGAACGCATCCCTCCACTACAACGACGGAGCGCGGGGATTCATCGACACCACCATGGGATATCCCCGCGGCGAGGGACCCTGCACGAAGCGGGACCAATCCCAACGGGCCACCTTCGAGGAGGCGAGTATCGCGTTGGGCGGCAGCGACTATGTCCACCCCAACACCTTGGTCGCCATCGTCCTCGCGGGCGCCGATCAGGTCGGGGCGCTGGTCCAGGGGCACACGTACTACGAGCGGCTGGCGCGCGAGGGGTCGCCGTGGGTGTACATCGACATCGTGTCGGGGGCGCCCCATGGGCTTGGCGAGAACGGCGCTGCAGTGATTCGTGATCTGTTCCTCCGGGAGTGCCGGCCGCACGGAGACGCCGCTCGTGCCAGTTGAGGCCTGGCTTCTCCTCATCGCCGCCGTAGGCCTGGGCTTGTCCCTGGAGCTGGCCTTCTACCGTGCCCGGCGGCGGGAGCGGCGCATGGATCGCGAGGGCCGCCCGGCCCCCGGGGCCGACGAATGACCTCCGCCACCATCATCGGGGTCCTGGTCGGCTACCTCGCCGTCCTCCTGGCCATCGGGTTCTGGTCGGCCCGGGAGTCGGGCGACATGAAGGGCTACTACCTGGCGGGGAAGAAGCTCCCGGCCTGGGTCATCGCCTTCAGCTCCAACGCCACCGGCGAGAGCGCCTGGCTCCTCCTGGGGCTCACGGGCATGGGGTACGCCATCGGCGTGCACGCTTTCTGGGTCATCATGGGCGAGGTGCTGGGCGTGGCCTCGGCGTGGGTCTTCGTGGCCCGCCCGTTCAAGGAGCTCACCGACCGGTACGACGCCATCACCGTGCCGGACTACCTCACGGAGCGCTTCCGGGACACCCACCACGTGTTCCGGATCATCTCTGCCGTGGTGATCCTGAGCATGGTCATGGCCTACGTGGCGGCCCAGCTCACGGCGTCGGGGAAGGCCTTCGACACCTTCCTGGGCACGGGGTACACGGCGGGGGTGTGGATCGGCCTGGCCATCGTCCTCTTCTACACAACCGTGGGTGGCTTCAAGGCCGTGGCCTACTCGGACTTCCTCCAGGGCGTCCTCATGCTGGGATGCCTGGTGGTGCTACCCATCGTCGCGATCCCCGCCGCCGGAGGGTGGAGTGGGGTCATGTCTGCGCTCAACGCGGCGGACCCCAACCTGCTCAAGCCCATGGGCTCCTTCGGGCTCACCGTGGGCGGAGTGGCGAGCGCGTTCGGCTTCATCGCCATCGGCTTCGCGTTCCTGGGGTCGCCGCAGCTCCTGGCGCGCTTCATGGCGGCCACGGGACGGCGCGAGATCGAAGACGGCGGCATCTGGGCGGTGCTGTGCGTCATCGGGTTCGACGTCGGCGCGGTTCTCGCCGGCATGGCGGGCCGGGTGCTCGTGCCGGGTCTCGCGGACCCGGAAACGATCCTCCCCGAACTGAGCCACATGCTCTTTCCGGCTTTCTTCACCGGGATCTTCCTGGTGGTGGTGCTGGCGGCCATCATGAGCACCGTGGACTCGCTGCTGATCCTGGCGTCCGCCGTAGTCGTTCGCGACGTCGTGCAGAACGTCTTCGACCCCGGTGCGGATCAGAAGAGACTTTCGCTGCTGGGGAAATCCGTGACGGTGGTCATCGGACTGGTGGGCATCTACCTCGCGCTCACCGAGCAGCGCATGATCTTCTACTTCGTCCTTTTCGCCTGGTCGGGCATCGCGGCGGCGTTCACGCCGGTGGTCCTGTGCTCTCTGTTCTGGAAGCGGACGACGCGGGCTGGAGCCATCGCCGGCATGGTGGTCGGCTTCACCACGACGGTCGCATGGGTGCTTCTGTTCAAAGAGCGCTTCTGGGACCTCTACGAGATGATCCCCGGGTTCGCCGCGGGCTTCGCGGCCATCGTGATCGTGAGCTTGGTGACCGAGCCCGACGCCGAGGCGGTGGCCGAGTTGGAAGCGGCCCGAGCCTCGGTGGGACCGTTGTTCCGACTGCCATCGAGGAGATTGCCATGAGTGGGTTGAGCCGGAAGGAGTTCCTTGGCCTGGGCGCGGCGGCGGCCGCGGGACTGTCGGCGGGATGCGCGCCGGGAGGTGGTGCCGATCCTTACGCGGCGCCCGACCTCGTCGTCGTGAACGGCCGCGTCCTCACCCAGGACGACGCCAACCCCTCGGCCACGGCCTTCGCCGTGAAGAACGGGCGGTTCACGGCCGTGGGGTCGGATGCGGACGTCCGGCACCTGGCGGCGAGCGGGCGCACCCAGGTCATGGACGTGGAGGGCATGACGGTTCTTCCTGGATTCATCGATGCCCACTCGCACCCGTCCGGCGCCGGCCTCAACGCGCTGAAGAACGTGAACACGAACCTGGGTTCCATCGCCCGCATCCAGGCCGCGCTGCGGGAGCGGGCCCAGAGGACGCAGCCGGGCGAGTGGATCATCGGGTACATGTACGACGACACGAAGCAGGAAGAGGGACGTCCTCTGAACAGGAGGGACCTGGACGCCGTGTCCATGGAACACCCCATCGTGGTGGGGCACCGGGGCGGCCATACCGGCGTCTACAACGCCAAAGCATTCGAGACGGCTGGCGTGACCGTGAACACGCCGGACCCCTTCGGAGGTCACTTCTTCCGGGAGAACGGCGAACTCACCGGTAAGGTGGCCGAGCGGGCCCGGGGCGTCTTCGATGTGCCGTCGGAGTCGACCCGGGAGGAGCGGGCTCAGGGCGTGGCGACGATCTGCCGTGAGATGAACGCTTCTGGGCTCACGTCGGTGCACCAGACCGGCACCAGCCAGGAAGACTACACGGCGTATCAGGATGCCTACGCCGCCGGGGACCTGACCTTCCGGATGTATGCCATGGCCAGGGGAGGCGCCTGGCCTGCGCTGATGGGCGCTGGAATCCGTACCGGCTTCGGTGACGCCATGCTGAAGGTGGGTTCCGTGAAGTTCGCGGCAGACGGCTCCGCTTCGGAACGCACCATGTACATGAGCACGCCCTACACGGGCCGTCCCGACGACTATGGAATCCTCACCATGACCCAGGAGGAGATCCACGAGGCGGTGGAGCGGGCCCACCGGGCGGGCTGGCAGGTCGCCATCCACGCCAACGGGGACCTGACCATCGAGATGGTGCTCAACGCGTACGAGCGGGTGCAGGAACTCTGGCCCCGAGCCGACTGCCGTCACCGCATCGAGCACTGCTCCCTGGTGAATCCCTCCATCCTGGAGCGAATCAAGGCCGCCGGGGTGATCCCCGCGCCCTTCTACACCTACGCCCATTATCACGGCGAGAAGTGGATCGAGTACGGGGACGAGAAGATGGAGTGGATGTTCGCCCACCGCTCTTTCCTGGACTACGGCATTCCGGTCGCGCCGGCGTCCGACCACTCACCGGGACCGTACGAGCCGCTCATGGCGCTTCAGAGCATGGTGACCCGCAAGGACTTCCAGGGTCGTGTCTGGGGGGGGAGCCAACGCATCACCCTGGACGAGGCCATCAAGGTCTGCACCATGAACGGAGCGTACGCGTCTTTCGAGGAGAACGAGAAGGGATCCATCACCGCCGGGAAGCTGGCCGACTTCGTCGTCCTCGCCCAGGATCCACACGACGTTGACCCCGACCAGATCAAGCATATCCAGGTGGCGCGCACCGTGGTGGGCGGCCGCACGGTGCACGAAGCATGAGGGCGCTCACCATCGTTTCCGTGCTCGTCGCCGCTGGGGCGCCGTTGGGGGCGCAGATCTCCACGGACGAGTACGCCGACCGAAGGGAGGCCCTGGCAGCCTCCATGGACAGCGGCGTCGTGGTGACGTTCGGAGGACAGTATCCGGTGCGTCACTGGCCGCCATTCTACCAGCTCCCGTCCTTCCGATACCTCACGGGCTTTCTGGAACCGGACGCGGCCCTGGTGATGGTGAAGGACGGTGGGGGAAGCCTCACGTCGACCCTCTTCGTCGCAGCCCCGGATGCGCGCCGCGCGCTCTACGATGGGGAGCGCGCGACCCCGGAGGAGGCCGCTGCCGCGCTGGGACTCGGGGCCCGGCTGTCCGGGGAGTTGGCCTCCTACGTGGACGAACTGGTGGTCCGGGGCCTTCCGGTATACTGGATCCCCGACGTGCAGGCGGACGAGTTCCTCGCGGGTGATTCCCTCACCGCGGGCCGCACCTACATCCGTGATCTGATGTCGCGGCACCCCGGACTGAGCGTGGCCGACCTCGGACCCCGCGTGATGGAGCTGCGCGCGCGCAAAAGCGAGGCCGAGGAGGCGCTCGTGCGCCGGGCCGCCGACCTGTCGTCGCGGGCCCACGAGGCGGCCATGTTGGCCATCCGACCCGGCATCGGGGAGAACGAGATCCAGGCCGTCATGGAGGCGGAATTCCGACGCCTGGGCGCCGACGCGCCCGCCTATTCCTCCATCATCGGATCGGGTCCCAACTCCACGGTGCTCCACTATCCGGCCGGGACGCGAAAGGCCCAACCGGGCGAGATCGTCCTCATGGACGTAGCGGCCTACTTCGACGGGTACGCCGCCGACATCACGCGCAGCGTTCCGGTGGATCGGACGTTCACCGAAGAGCAGAAGGATGTCTACCGAGTGGTGCTCGCCGCCCAGAAGGCCGCCGAGCGACAGATCCGCCAGGGGGTCGCGCGGGGTCTTCCCACGGACTCGGCCTACGCGGTGCTGCGGGCCGGATTGGTCGAGCTGCGGCTCATCGAGGCGGTGGATGCGGCGTTCGACCCGCCGCCGGGACTGTGCCCGGGGCGATGGGCCAACGCCGATGGCAGTTGTCCCCAGTGGTACCTGTACGTCTACCACGGCTTCATCCATGGCATCGGCCTGGACGTGCACGACCCGTCGGTGGACGGCCCGTTCGACGTGGGCGAGTCCTTCACCATCGAACCCGGGATCTACGTCCGGGAGCGGGTGTTCACCGATCTGCCCGACACGCCGCGGAATCGGGCCCTCATCGAGCACGCGGGCGCGGCGGCGGCGCGATACCGGAACGTGGGCGTGCGCATCGAGGACGACTACGTTCTCACACCCGAGGGGCTGGTGAGGATCAGCGACGTCCCGCGGGAGATCGAGGAAATCGAAGCCCTCAGGAGGAGCATCATCATGGAGGACGGGTTCTGACATGAAGCCCATCACCATCTTCGCCGTCACCGTGGTCAACCTGGCCCTCATCGCCTACGGCGTGGGGATCGTTGCGGAACAACGTACGAAGAGAGTCACGGCCCGCGCCCTGTTCTGGCTTCGTCTCGGTGTGGCGCTGGACATCGTGGCTACGTCGGCCATGATCCTGGGCTCCAGCAGCGGGCCCTTCACGGCCCACGGTTTCGTGGGGTACTCCGCGCTGGCGGTGATGATGTCGGAGACGGGGCTCGCATGGCGCCACCGGTCCCAGCGGGGAGACGCCTACGTCCCCGGATGGCTGCACGTCTACTCCCGGTTCGCTTACGGCTGGTGGGTCGTGGCGTACTTCACGGGGGCGTGGCTCGTCATGAGAGGAAACGCATAGCATGAACGTCCCGCTCGAGGTCCGCCGCGGCGGCATCGTCCTCGCGGCGCTCGCCCTCGCCTTCGCCCCGCTCGCCGCCCAGCAGTCCACCTCCCTGGACCTGCCGGGACTCCAGCGTGCCGTCGAGATCCGTGTCGACCGGTGGGGCATCGCGCACATATACGCAGAGAACGAGCACGACCTCTTCTTCGCCCAGGGATGGAACGCCGCCCGGGACCGGCTCTTCCAGTTGGAGCTGTGGCGACGTCAGGCCACAGGCACCGTATCCGAGATCCTGGGCCCCCGGGAACTCCAGCGGGACGTCGGCACCCGGCTCTTCCAATTTCGCCGCGACCTGGAGCAGGAGCTGCGTCACTACCACCCGCGCGGAGTGGAGATCGTAGGTGCCTACGTGGAGGGCATCAACGCGTATATCGCCGACGCCAATCGCCGACCCGGAGACCTTCCCCTGGAGTTCCAGCTGCTGGGCATCCGCCCCGGGGTCTGGACCCCCGACGTGGTCATCAGTCGCCATCAGGGCCTTCTGGGCAACATCGGCTCGGAGTTGAGCACCGGCCGCCTCGTCGCGGCCTTGGGGCCCGAGAAGGTGAAGCGCCTGGACGACCTGGGTCCCGGCGACCCCGACCTCACCCTCGATCCGGCGATCGACGGCGCCGCGCTGTCCCAGGACATCCTCGGGATCTACAACGCATTCCGAAGTTCGATACGCTTCCGCCCCGAAGACATCGTGGCCGAGCATCGGGGCGATGTCGATGGTTTCGAAGGGCTGGAGCGGGCCGCTGACGTGGCAGCCTATGCGCAGTCCTACGATCCTGCCGAAGGCATCGGGTCCAACAACTGGGTGGTGAGCGGGAGGCTCTCCGAGAGCGGCTACCCCCTCATGGCCAACGACCCGCACCGGGCACAGGGCTCGCCGTCCCTGCGCTATTGGGTCCATCTGGTGGCCCCGGGGTGGGACGTCATCGGCGGCGGCGAGCCCAGCCTGCCGGGCGTGTCCATCGGTCACAACGAATACGGTGCGTGGGGGCTCACCGTCTTCGCCACCGACGGCGAGGACCTGTACGTGTACGAGACCAATCCCGCCGATCCGAACGAGTACCGATACCGCGGCGCGTGGGGCCTCACGGTGTTCGCCACCGACGGCGAGGACCTGTACGTCTACGACACCAATCCTTCCGACCCCGACGAGTACCGGTACAGGGGTGAGTGGGAAGCCATGACGGTGATCCGGGAGGAGATTCCCGTGAAGGGGCAGCGCCCCCACACCGCGGAGCTCAAGTACACCCGCCACGGGCCCGTGGTCTTCGAGGACAAGGCGCGCCACAAGGCGTACGCCGTGCGCGCCGCCTGGATGGAGATCGGGGGCGCGCCGTACCTGGCGTCCCTGCGCATGGACCAGGCCACCACATGGGAGGAGTTCCGCGAGGCGTGTGCGTACTCCCACATCCCCGGCGAGAACATGATCTGGGCCGGGCGCGACGGAACCATCGGGTGGCAGGCCGTGGGCATCGCGCCCATCCGCCGCAACTCCAGCGGCCTGGTGCCGGTGCCCGGCGACGGGCGCTACGAATGGGACGGCTACCTTCCCATCAAGGCCAAGCCCCACGTGGTGAACCCAGCCGAGGGCTTCTTCGCCACGGCCAACAACGACCTCATCCCCCGGGACTATCCCCATATGGATGCCGTGGGGTACGAGTGGTCCGACCCGTATCGATGGCTGCGCATCACCGAGGTGCTGGCCAGCGGAAGGCGTCAGTCCATGGTGGACATGATGCGCCTCCAGACCGACGAGCTGGCCGTGCCGGCCCGACAGTTGGTGCCCATGCTGGCGGGGCTCGAGACGCCCGACAACCGGACGCTCCGGGCCCGGAACCTGCTTCTGGACTGGGACTACGTCCTGGACCGCAATTCCGCGGCGGCGGGGCTCTACGTCGCGTGGGAGGGTCAGCTCCGCCGCCTGGTGGGGGAGGCGCTGGTCCCCCCCGGGGTGCGCATGAGCCTGTCCCTGAGGAAGACCATCGAGACCCTGGCCATCCCGCCGGGTGAGCTGGGCTCCGATCCCATGAAGGCCCGGGACAAGATCCTCATGGACGCCCTGGTGGCCGCCATGGCGGAGCTCACGGCCAAGCTGGGCCCCGACTCGGGCGGATGGAGGTGGGGTCAGCCCGACTACCACCACGCCATGCTCCGCCACCCCCTGGGGAATGCCGTGGACGAGGCCACCCGCCAGCGGCTGGAGGCGGGTCCCCTCCCCCGGGGCGGGTACGGCAGCACGGTCAACGCCACGGGGAACTCCGACAACCAGACGTCGGGGGCCTCGTTCCGCATCATCGTGGACACCGGCGACTGGGATCGGGCCGTGGGCATGAACACCCCGGGGCAGAGCGGCGACGTCCGCGACCCCCACTATCGTGACCTGTTCGAGGACTGGTCCCTGGACCGGTTCTTCCCCGTGGTCTATTCCCGGGCGAGGGTGGAGGCGGCCACGGACCGGGTCATCCAACTCAACCCCGGCCGGTAGGAGGGGACCGTGGCCCGATTGGTCCGCTACTCGGTGGCTGTGAGCCTGGACGGCTTCATTACCGACGCCGACGGCGGCATCGTCTTCCTGCGCTACGACGTGGTGCCACCCGCGTCGTCCTGACAGCGGAGCGGCACGGCGGCGTACATGACGTCACACAATCACGGCGGTGGCTCGAGAGGGAGGGAGGAAGCATGAAGACGACGTGGATCGTGGCAGCGATGTGTCTGGCCGGGTGCGCACAGGAGGCGGCTCCGCCGCCGCCCGCCGACCCCGCGGTGCTCATGGAGGCCGACCGGGCCTTCGCCGCCGACGTGGCGGAGCGTGGCACCGAGGCCTGGGTCTCGTGGTTCGCCACCGACGGCGCCCAGATCCAGCCCGGCTCCGGGGAGATCGTGGGGCACGACGCCATCCGCACGCTCATGGCGGGCTTGGACGACCCCAATCTCACCCTGACCTGGGAGCCCCTGCGCGCCGACATCGCGGCCAGCGGAGACCTGGGTTGGACCACGGGATCGTTCGTGTCCGAGGCGGTGGGGGCCGATGGCGAGGTGCAGCGTGGCCAGGGGCGCTACGTCACCATCTGGCGGAAGCAGGCCGACGGATCGTGGAAGGTGGTCATGGACCTGGGGAACCCGACCGAGGCGCCGTCAGGTCAGTAGATCCCAGGCCGCCTCGGCGATGGCAGCGTCCTGGGCGCCTACGCCCGTGAGGTCACAAACGATCATCTCATCGCCCTCCCGGCCGGGCCGGACGCCGGCTTGGATCTCTCCCAGCTCGGCATGGACCTGCTCGGGTGACAGCACACCGGGCTCCACCGCATGGTGGAGCTCACCCAAACGCAGGCACTGATCCGTCAGGTCGGTGACGATCTTGTCCGCACGCTCGAGCACGCTGCTCGCGAGTTCGCGCTTGTCGGGGCCGTCTGATCCCAACGCGATGACGGTGACGCCGGGGCGCAGCATGTTCGCCGTCACCAAGGGTTGGCGGGACGGAGTGACGGTCACCACCAGGTCGGCGTCGGCAACCGCCGCCATGGGCGTGGGCCGGGATGTCGCCGGCACTCGCAGCGTATCCACCAGTTCGGCCGCGCACGCATCCCGAGACTCGGGCCGGGGGGACCACACCCGGATCTCCGAAATGGAACGCACCCGGCTGATGAGGCGAAGCTGAAGCCGAGCCTGGATTCCCGCACCCAGGACGGCCACGACCAGAGGGCGGTGCGGGGCCAGCCAGGAGGTGGCGAGTGCTCCCGCCGCCGCAGTGCGCAGGTCCGTGAGATAGCCGTTGTCTGCCAGAAGGCCCAGGGGAAATCCGGTGGCGGCGTCGAACACGAGGACGAGGCCCGAGCCCGAGGGGAGGCCGCGCGCGGTGTTTCCATAGAAGCCCGTGGCGACCTTGAACGCGAAGATTGGAGAACCATGCAGGTAGGCTCCCTTCACGTGGATCTCGCCGCCCGCCTGCTCCAGGTCCACACCCAACGGCGGGGGCACCAGTGCCTCACCCCGGCCCAAGGCGAGAAAAGCCCGTTGGGCGGACTTGAGGGCGATGGCATCGGTCACTGCCTCGCGGATCGCCGGCTCATCGAAGACCCGGAGCGTCGGGCGCTTGCTCATGCGGGACGCTTCTCCTGCAGCCACCGTTCGGGGCTCAGCGTACGCTTGCGCTCTTGAGGGTGGAGGCGGAACCACTGAGCCACGAGGAGAATCTCAGACGCGTCCTCGGGCGCCATGCCGCGGGGGCCGAAGTCGGTCTCTCCGTATACGTCCTCGACGGCGCGCGCTGCCCGCTCCCGCGCCTTCCGTCCTTTCGGTAGGGGGAGCTCGCCCCGGATGCGTCCCTTTCGGATGAGGTAGATCCGATCGTTGCCTTTGAAGCCGGGCACGCGGTAGACGAAGCTCAGGTCCTCCACGCGTCCGCGGAAGGCCACCAGTTCGTCGCGAAAGTGGCGCAGCCGGTCGATGCGGTCGCGGAGCAGCCCGGCGTACTCGAATTCCATGCGCGCGGCGGCTTCGCGCATGCGCGCCTCGATTTCCTTCAAAGGACCCTCGGCGCGGCCTTCCAGAAAACGGCGGGCGGTTTCCACAACGTTCCCGTAGTCGGCCGCGGTGGGCCGGCCGCAACACGGCGCGAGGCACGTCCGCAGTTCCGCTCGAAGGCATCGCGGCGGACGACCCTGCTGAAAAAACTCCAACTGATCGTTGAAATACATGGGCGTGGTGCCGGGACAGTCGCGGATGCCCAGAACGTGCCCGAGTTCCCGCACTGTATGCGCCAGGGCGCCGATCCTGGGAAAGGGCCCATAGTAGGTCGCCCCGTCCTCTACTACGCGAGTCACCGGGAGGACCCGTGGAGCCGTCTCGTTGGTGACCTTCACGAAAGCATAGATGCGCCTTCGCTTGTGCTGCACGTTGAACCTGGGTTGGCGTCCCTGGATGAGCTTCATTTCGTGAACGAGCGCAGCGAATTCGTTGGGGATGTACTCCCACTCGACATTCGTCGACTCCCTGATGAGCTCCCAGGCCTTTTCGCCTCTCTCCGCCCTGAAATAGGAGAGGAGCCGCGATCGGACGTGCACCGATTTGCCGACATACAGGAGCTCGCCCCCGGGTCCGTACATCCGGTAGACGCCGGGGCGGTTTTCCGCCTTGGCTCGGACGTGTTCTCGCAGGGACGGGTTGGCGTGCACGGGAAGGATGGCAAACGGGGCTTTCGTTTTTCGTTCGGGAAGATAGGAGGCTCGCCCGGGCTCGCGCCACCGGGGCCCAGAGGCTGGCGACGCCTGTCCCGCTCCGTCATTGCTCCCGTGAGCCTGGGCGTCCAACTTCCGGCATGATCCCACCCACGCACGGCAAGCTGATCCGCGATCCCCTCTGGAACACCATCCGGCTGGACCCCACGGCGGTGCGCATCGTGGACACGGCGGAGTTCCAGCGCCTTCGGTACATCCGGCAGTTGGGTTTGGGTCACCTGGTGTATCCGGGAGCCACCCACACCCGCTTCGACCACGCCCTGGGCGTCTATCACCTCACCACGATGGCGCTGCGTACCCTTCGCGAACGGGGCGGCGCCCCACCCGAAGCCTGGGAGGGAGAGGAGTTGGTGCCGTATGCGGCGCTGCTCCACGACATCGGGCACTATGCCTTCTCTCACGCACTGGAGGAGTTGGAGAGCGACGTCCCCGCGGACCACGAGGAAGTGAGTCGCCGTTTCTTCCAGTCGCCGGCCCTGCGCGATGCGCTGTCCTCCCTCGGTTTGGCCGCAGCGGATCGGATCCACGAGCTCATCAGGGGGGAAAGTACGCTTCCGCTCAGAGGTCTGGTGAGCGGCAGCCTGGACCTGGACAAGATGGAGTACCTCCGGCGGGACGCGCGCTTCTGCGGTGTCCCCTACGGTGAAGTGGACGTGGATCGTCTCCTGCAGGGGTTGGTTCTGGTGGCCGACCCGGAGACGAGCGCGTACGAGATCGGCGTCCACGAAAAGGCCGTGGCGGCCTTGGAGTCCCTGCTCTTCGCCAAGTATCAGATGTTCAGGAACGTTTACTGGCACCATGGCGTGCGCGCGGCTACGGCGCTCTACAAGCGCATCGTGGAGGATGCGGTCGGGTCGGGGCTCCTCGACCCGGAGGAGTTGGTGGGGCCCACCGACGAAGAGCTGCTCTACGAGATCGGTCGCAGGGCCATGGAGGTTGACTCGGACGTGGCCGAGCGTCTGGCCCACCGTTGGCTGCCGGCGTTGCGCCAGCGTAGGCTGCCCAAGAGGGCGCTGGAGTTCACCGCCGCGGACTTGGAAGGGCGCCAGGTGGAGGACTGGGCCCTGGGGGACTCCCCCTGGAAACGTGTCGTCGAGGACGAACTGGCCGCAGAGGCGGGACTGGAGTCCGGGGAAATCATGATCGACTTCCCAACGAAGCGAGCCATGTTCCAGCTCGACATCCTGGTGGAGCGCCGCAACGGAACCGTTCAGCGACTCGGGGCGGAAGGGCTTCCGGGCGTGGTGGACCTTCCTCGGGTCGCACGGGAACTGTACGGCACCGCTCGCGTGCTGAGGGTCTTCACGTTCGAGCGGCGGGAACTGGACGCCCAGCGGGTGCTGGACAGAATCACGCGACCCGCGTGACGCCGCGCTAGGCCACGATGACGAGGGCGGCCGTCAGGTTGTCCGTGGCACCCCGCTCCATGGCTTCATCCAGGATGGCCCTCACCACGGATTCCGGTGAACTCCGGCCGGCCTCCGACGAGATGCCCTCCTGGAGCAGCTCGTGGAGAACAGGCAGTTCAAGGGCCCCCGTGACGCCATCGGTGCAGAGCAGGTAAACGTCGCCGGCCGACACGGTGCCCACGATGATCTGGGGCTCCGGTGGCTCCTCGAGCCCCACGCACTGGGTGAGAAGGTGACCGAAGGGGTGCCGGTGGCCCTGCTCGACCGTGAAGTCTCCGGCATCAACCCTCTCCTGCACCCAGGTGTCATCCTTGGTGAGTTGTCGCAGCTCACCGTTCCGAAGGAGGTAGGCACGAGAGTCGCCTACGTGGCCGATGGCATAGGCGCCTCCGCGTTCGGCGACCACCAGGGCCGTGACCGTGGTTCCCATGCGGGCGAGTTCGGGCTTCCGGGTCGCCTCCAGGCGCACGAGGGCGTGGGCGTCCAGGACCGATTCCGCCATGGCGTGACCCAGGGCAGCGGCCGTACCCTCTTGGCCGTCGGGGGATGCCAGGATCTCCGAGAGCCGTCGGGAAACGGCCTGGGCGGTGATCCGGCTGGCAACGTCTCCGCCGGGGTGCCCACCCATCCCGTCGGCGACGACGGCGATGCCGTGCTCGTCGAGGAGGACCAGGTGGTCCTCGTTACGGGCGCGGATCCGGCCGATGTCGGTGAGGCCGGTGAAGGTGAGGGAAGGGGTCACAGGGGGAGGAGAAGTGGTTGGTGGGAGGTAGGGGGACACGGAAGGTACCCCCTGGGCTCGGCCTGGGACATGGGGAACCAGCATTCTGGCCACCGAGGAACTCGTTTCATACAGGGGTTTACCAAACGTGACGCCTGGAACTCGTGAGGGGCGCTCGTTGAGCAGGGTTCCTCATCCTGGAACCCGCGGCCCGCTGTGGCGTACAGACGAGCCGGAAAACGTTGACATTCATGGGAACAGCCCACATCATCCATGGCTGCGGTTCCCGCATACAGCGGCGCCCGCCGCAAGATATGAATCTGCCGGTCCCTCGCTGGGCCGTGCGTAAGGAGCGATAGATCGCGATGGCCACAGCCCCTGCCAAGAAGGCCCCGGCAACCAAGCGCCGCAAGAGGAAGGGAAAGAACCTCCTTTCCGGTTTCGACGCCAGTGTCGAGGAGCAGAGCGCGCTGGATCAATACCTCCGGGATGTGAGCCGCCATGAGCTGATCACCCCGGATCGGGAAAAGGAACTGGGCGCCCGTGCCCAGAAGGGCGACGAGGAGGCGATCCAGGAGCTGGCCCGGGCCAACCTGCGTTTCGTCATCAGCGTTGCGAAGAAGTACCAAAACCGGGGTGTTTCCCTCACGGACCTCATCCAGGAAGGAAACGTCGGCCTGGTGACCGCGGCCCGGAAGTTCGATCCCGAGCAGGGCGTGAAGTTCATCTCCTACGCGGTGTGGTGGATCAGGCAGGCCATTCTGGCATCCTTGGCGAACCACGGCCGCGCGGTGCGCGTGCCCCTCAACCGGGCCAGCGATCTCGCACGGATCTTCCGCGAGAAGGAGCGTCTCAAGCAGGAGAAGGGACGCGAGCCCACCACGGAGGAGTTGGCAGAGGCGACGGACCTCACGCCGGAGTTGGTGGAGTCTCTCCAGACCCTCAACGCCGCTGAGATTCGGCTCGATGCGCCCATCGGCGACTCGGAAGACTCCCAACTCGTGGAGCGCTTCATCACCGAGGAGGCGGCCGAACCCGAACTCGAGGTGGAGAGCCGTCTGCTCACCGAGGCCATCACCGACGCGCTTTCGACGCTGGAGGCCAGGGACGCGAAGGTGCTGCGGCTCTATTTCGGCCTCGAGGGCGAACGTGAGCATACCCTCGAGGAGATCGGGAACATGCTTGGCGTGACCCGTGAGCGGATCCGTCAGCTTCGTGACCGGGCGCTCCGCCGCCTGCGAGAGGGTGAGCGCGGCAGCGCCCTGGAGTCCTTCGCGGCGTGATCCGTCGCCCGGCCAACCAAGGTCGGATGCACCCGAGCCCCTCGCCGGATTCCCGCGGATCCGGCGGGGGGCTTCGTGGTTCCAGCGAGTGCGGTCGCAGATGAGCGCCGAGCCGGCGCCCAACGCCACGGTATACGCGACCGGGGGCGGAGTCTACCAGCTGAGGCTGGACGATGGCTCCATGGTGGAGGCGGCCCTGCGGGGACGCGTGAAGCTGGAACGCCGGACCGGCGAGAAGGTGGTGATCGGTGATCGGGTGGCCGCCGTGCTCTCCGATGAAGCCTGGTTGGTGGACGCGGTGGCTCCCCGTGCCAGCGAGATCGTCCGCCGGGGAATCGGGGGCAGAAGAGCGAAGGTCGTGGCCGCCAACGTGGACCGCGTCTTCGCGGTGGTCGCGGCGCGGGATCCTGATCTGACCTTTTCGCTGGTGGACCGGCTCCTGGTCGTAGCCGAGGCCAGCGGGATCCACCCGATCCTGGTCGTGAACAAGATCGATCTCGCGGGCGGCGCCGAGAGAGCCGCGGAGGTGGAGGCGCTCTACGGGCCCATCGGATACCGGGTGCTGGCGGTGAGTGCCGCGGGCGGAACCGGGATGGGTGACCTGAGGAGGGAAATCTCCCACGGGACCTCGGCGCTCATGGGGCCCTCGGGTGCCGGAAAGTCGAGCATTCTCAACGCACTGCATCCGGCGCTGGATCTGCGCACGGGGGACCTGTCCAGGAAGACGGGGAGGGGGCGCCACACCACGGTGAACTCGCGGCTCATTCCCCTGGAGTGTGGGGGCGTGGTGGCGGATACGCCGGGTTTCGGCGACGTGGGTCTCTGGGGCGTGGCCAGCGAAGACGTGGCTGCATGCTTCCCCGAGATCTCCGCCCTGGAGGACGAGTGCAGGTTCCGGGGCTGCGCCCACCTGAAAGAGCCCGACTGCGCGGTACTGGAAGGGATTCACCAGGGGACCGTCTCGCCCACCCGGTACGAGTCCTACGTCCGTCTCAGAGAGGAGGCGAGGGAAGCCGGAGCGGTGTGACTCGAGGCGTGCCGGTGGCGGGGTCCTCCCCTACCGCGACGGGCCAGTGGTAGACCTCTTCCAGGACTTCCGATCGCATGACTTCGGCGGGGACCCCCTCGGCCGCCAGGCGCCCCTTGGACAGCAGGAGCATGCGGTCGGCGAATCTGCCCGCCAAGTCCAAGCCGTGCGTCACCACCAGAACCGTCATGCCTGCGTCCGCCGAGGAGCGCAGCAACTCCAGGATCGCCATCTCGTGGCGGATGTCCAGGCTGGCCGTGGGCTCATCCAATACCAGCGCCCTCGGCTCCTGGGCCAACGCCCTGGCGATGCGCACCCGCTGGAGCTCTCCCCCGGACAGCGTCATGACGTCCCGCTCCGCCAGGTCGGACACGTCGCATCGGTCCAAGGCCCGAGCGATGGCCATCCGGTCCGCCTCCCGTTCGCTCCCGAGAGCTCCGAGGTGGGGATAGCGCCCCATGGCGACCATCTCCCGGACCTTGAGGGGGAACGCGATCGTCTCGGATTGCGCCACGACGCCCACCACCTGCGCGAGTCCCCTGCGGGACCATGTGGATACGGGTCGCCCGTCCACTTCCACGACGCCGGCCGCCGATGGGAGGACCCCGAGGAGCGCCTTCATCAGGGTGGACTTTCCGGACCCGTTGGGCCCGAGGACCGCGTAGAGGGACCCGTCCGGGACGTTTATGGAGACTCCGTCCAGGGCGGCCCGACCACCTTGGGCGTAACGCACCGTGAGGTCCCGGGTCGAGAATCTCACGACACGACACTCCGGCGGAGAAGCACCAGGAAGAGAGGGACGCCGACGAAGGCGGTGATGACGCCCACGGGCACCTGGGTGGGCGCAAGGACCAGCTGCGCCACCACGTCGGAAAGGGCCAGAAACGTGGCGCCACCCAGAAACGAAAGGGGCAGGAGTGCTCGGTGATCCGAACCGACCAGAAGTCGGATGCCGTGAGGAACCACCAGCCCCACGAAACCGATGACGCCGGCGACCGCCACTCCCGCGGCGGTGAGCAGCGCGGCCAGAACCAAGGCGAAGCGCTTCACCCGCTCGACGTCCGCGCCCAGGTAGTGGGCGGTCTCCTCGCCGATGGCCATGAGGTTGAGCGGCCGGGCCAGCCCGAGCAGCAGCGCGGCTGCCGGCAGTGTGTATGCGGCCGTGATGCCGACGCTGGCCCAGGTCGCGCCGGCCAGGCTGCCCATGATCCAGAGGACTGCGCTCTGAACCGTGCGGGCTTCGGAGATGGACAGAATGAACGCGATGCATGCGCTGAAGAAGGCCGCGACGACCACCCCCGCCAGAAGCAGGACGCGGACGTCCAGCGACCGCCCCGAGGCCGTGGCCACTCCGAAGACGAGCGCGATGGCCAGGAGCGCGCCGGCCAGCGCTGCCAGGGGAAGCGCCCAGGAGGCCGTGCCCGCGAGCCCCAGGGCGAGCAACGAGACGGCGCCCACCGATGCGCCGCCGGAGATGCCGAGGATGTAGGGTTCGGCCAGAGGATTCCGCAGCAGCGCCTGGAAGGTGGCGCCCGCCAACGCGAGTCCTCCGCCTACGAGGGCACCCAGCAGCATCCGGGGCAGGCGAAGCTCCACGACGATGGTGCGTTGCCACTCGCTTCCTCCCCCGGTCAAGGCTGCCAGCACCTGGGCGGTAGACAGATCCACCGAGCCGAAGCGAACGCCGAGAACCACCGAAGCGAGCAACGCCATCAGCAACAGGATGCCGAGTCCGACGCGGCTCACGCGCCCCCCCCGGGGTGGAGCGCTCGCTCCACCTCCCGCGCGGCGTCCGTCACACCCGGGCCGGGAAGCTCCAACGCCGGACCGGCTTCGACGAAACGGGCGGCGGGCGCCAGGCGGCGCTCGAAACGACTGCCCCTCGGCGTCATGACCACGTCGATGTCCCGAACGACGAACTCCTCGGGACTCACGGCTCCATAGAGTTGCCCCAGATCGGCGAACACGTTGATGCCACCCGCCAGGCGAATGAGATCGTCGATGTACGTGTCCGGGCCCGCAACCCAGGGCGGAGTGCCGCCGAGGACGTACGCCACCCGCACGGCCGCCTTGTCCGCGGAGCGCATGCGGACCGCATCCAGAGTGTCCCGAATCGCCTCGGTCAGGGTCGCCGCCGCCTCCTCGCGTCCGGTCACGACGCCCAGGAGATGGATTCCGTCCAGCACATCGACGATGCGGTCTGGGCGTATGGCGAGGTGAGGAATGCCCAATTCG
>DATHZE010000062.1:0-9554 GCA_035458765.1 Longimicrobiales bacterium | reverse complement strand
GGCCAAACGCAATAAAGGGCCAAGCTTGGAAGTCGAACTCCTCCGTCGCTGCGAATGCCACGGCCTGTGGTTCCCCGTGTGCCGAGGCAAACACCCAACCGGCAAGGGCTGTCGCGAGGAGGTACTGCCCGATGTTGAAGGTGGCTCGGATCGGCTCCTTCTTCCGTATTACAAATTCCGCCACCAACCCCGTCAAGAACACGAACACAACCGCCGAGGGTGCTCCGAACGCTAGAACTGACGCGGAAAGCGGAATGAACGTAATGGAGGTGTTCCCCGCGCTACCCCCGAACTTGATTGTTACCGCAAGTGACTCCGACACGACACCCAACAATGTCAGAGCGGCTAATCCCCACCAGTGCTTCGGGCCAAGAGCAAGGAATGCCGCCCAATCCAATAGCGGTTGGGCGGCTATGCCCGCCAGGCACACAAGAACCACGTAGAGGTGAATCGCCCTCAGCTTCATGGCAAAGGTGGAGCCCCCTCAGTCCGTCGACAGTCTACCAACTAACGAAGCCGTTCCCTAACAGGGACAGCAGCGATCCGAAAAAGTCGAACAGAGAGCTGAACATATGCGCTCACCTCCTTTATAAGGGCGTCGGTTTCCGGGGTGATCCGCTATGGAAACCGCGAGCGCTCCGCTTCTCCGCTCAGCTTCGCTCTAGCCGGCAGACCGAGGGGATTCTCCTTTCTCCGCTTTCGGGTTGTCGAAAGGGCCCGCAGGCCCGCGTCTAGACTCGTCCACGGACCCAGCGGTCCGTGGCCTGTAACGTTGCCAGGATGGCGGCCCTGTCCGACGAGGCTTCTACCACCGTCGCACCAGCCAGCGGGGTTACATCCCTCCCCGCCATGGCATTTACCGCCACCAGAACGAACTTCCTGTCCAGGGCATCGACCACGCTCACCCCATCCAGCGCCAGGGTGACGCGCCTGGACGAGCCCTGTTCCAACTCACTCGAGAGCGCCGCCTCGACCGCGCTGAGCGTTGCCCTGCTCACCGCCTCGAGGCGGGGTCGCGGCAGATCGGCCGCCGAGGCCGCGCCGACGTGACACTCGCCCTTCCATTCGATCTCCACGGAATGCTTCACCTGGTGGGACCGTTCCGTCTCCACCTGATGCGCAAGGAACAGCAACCTGTGCTGCCCCGCCGGTGGATCCGGCAAGATCCGGACCAACGGTTCTTCCTCCACCTCGGGGACGGGCCGCTGTTTCGTCTGCGCCACCGAGACCTTCCGGTGATCCACCTCCAGACCGAGATGCGCCAGGAGCGCCGACTCCACGTTCCTGACCGTCTGTTTCGCTGTGACCTCCTCTGTCGTGAGCAGGTGGATCTCCTCCACGTCTCCCCCCGGCCTCGTTACCAAGCGGGCTGACACCACACCTTTCAGCGAGAGAAGAAGCTTCTCCGCATCCTCGATGCTCCAGCCAGTCTGGTCTTCTCTTGGGGCGGTCAATCAGCCTCCCGGCAGCGAATGAACGCATCTCTGCGTCCGCCAGTTCTATGATGTCTTGGGGGAAGCGTCCCGAAGTGCCTCGGCAGGCGTCCCGCCCTAAGCTCGATTGCCACGGCCCTCCCTTGGACAAGAGCCCCGTCCCGTGGATCCTTCATCACGAAGCGAGCGCAGGTCGGGGTTCAAATGTTTACGGAGTTCCGTATACATAAGGGGGCGAGAATCGCTCCCTGTCAAGAGTGAACAATGACAGGGTATTTTCCCGATCCCTCAGAGCAAGGGAGCCGGAGCCCTGGGACGACAGCTTTTGCAAAAAATTTTCTTCATCTGTAGACCGATTTCCCGTCCAGATCGTCGGGGATGGTGATTCCTGCCAACCCGGCGAGCGTGGGGGCCAGGTCCACCGAGTATACGGCGTCGTCGGACACCCCGCGATCGATGCCCGGCCCCATGAGCATGAAGGGCACGTGGCGATCGTACCAGTACGGAGAGCCGTGGGTGGTCCCCGTGGGGGCACCCGAGATCAGGTTGTCATACCCGAAGCGGACCTCGATCCCGAGGCGTGACAGTATGCCCGCTGCTCGTCCGGGGTAGTACGAGTTCCGGAACAGCGTTGCGAACGAATCAGCCGGCATGCCCACCGTCAGGTCCCGGTGCGTGTACGCCTTGGCCACCAACCCCCGAGTTTCAAGAAGAGAGGCTGTCTTCTGCGCCAGTTCGTCCCCCGTTGACCCTTCGGCCGCCGCGTTTTCCAGCGCCAACTGGAGCTCCCCGTAGAGCGCTTGCGCGTCCACGCGTGAGGCATCAGGGTCCTCCCCGCTGGCCACCAGGTACTCTGGCATCGTCATCACGCCATGATCCGCCGACAGCCCCACCACCCATCGACCCTTACCGACTTCCGCATCGAGGTAGGCGAAGAGTTCCCCGAGTTCCCGGTCCAGCTTCATCAGGTTGTCGAACTGCTCCCGACTGAAGGGACCGAACGCGTGCCCCACATAGTCCGTCGAAGAAAACGAGAGCCCCAGGTAATCGACGTGTCCGCGTTGCCCCAGCTTCAGCTCCTTCACCGCCTCCTGCGCCAAGAGCTGGACCGCTCGGTCCGCCCGCGGCTGGGCCAGGGCCCAGGAGTTGTAGTACTGGACGCCCGGATCCGCCTCCAGGGCAGCAGCGTGCGGGAACGTGGTGTGGAGGCCGTCACCCTCGTAGGGTGCCGAGTCGGCCCGCGCCAGGTGCCTGTACCGCTCCGGCACCTGCTCCGTCCACAGCGTGTCACCGAGGATCTCGGGCATCCGGCGCTCGTTGAATCCCGTCACCCATTTCGGGTATTTGTCTCGGTAGTAGGACGAGGTCACGAATCGACCAAGGGGCGCAAGCAGCCAATAGACCTCGGCCCGGGATCTCCCGGCCATGGTGATCGCCGCCCTGTCCTTGGCCGAAAGCGAGACCGCCCTCGCCTCCGGATCGGCTGCCAGCACCCAGTCTGCAAGGCCGGTGCGGATCAGGTTGGCCGGAGAGCGCCCCTCCACTCCCTGGACTCCCAGGATGGGAGACAAGGTATCCGCCACCGCATACATCGAGGCCCAGTTGCTGCCCGCCCTCTGCGCCCAGCTGTTGGAGACGATGCCGGAACGGGAGGGAAACACGCCGGTGGAGAGGGCGGCGTGCCCCGCGGCGGTCTCCGTGACGGCGTGGGCATGGCTGGCTCCGGTGAAGCGATAGCCCTTTTCCAGGAGCTGCTTGAACCCCCCGTCAAACGCGGGGGCGTACCGGTCAACCAGATCCGCCCTCAGTTGGTCCACCGAAATCATGACCACGAGGGCCGGTCCCTCCGCGGTGGCTTGGGCACCGAGCGAGGGCGCACCGAACGGAAACGCCAGGGCCAGGGATGCGGTAATCACGACGGAGCTTCGCATGGTGCGCCGCGGACTCCTCTGAAGGTGAATCGGGTCTTGGGACGAGCACGGGTAGCTTGGCACGACCGGATCGGCTGGACAACTCCGACGGGCCTCGGCTAAACTAGCCTCGGCGTCGCCGGCGGCTACCAAACTCCAATCCTCCGTGACCGGGCCCATTCAACCATGCTAACACGGGCACGCACCATCCTGTTCCTTTCGGCCTATCTCGGCCTGTGCGCCCCGCCCGTCTCGCTCACGGCTCAGAGCGAGGGATATGCCATGCGCCCGGGCGACAAGGTGACCATCGGTGTGTTCACCGCCGGAGGAGAACAGGTCGGCGTGGTGACCGGCGAGCGTATCCTGGACCGATTGGGTGACATCTTCCTTCCCTACGTGGGCACCATCCACGCCGCGGGACACGACCAGTCTTCGCTTCGCGAACTGCTGGTAGCCCGGTTCGAGACCTTCTACAGCCAGCCCGTCGTCAACGTGAAGGTGGAACTCAAGGTGAACATCACCGGCTCCGTGGGGCGCCCCGGTCAGTACTTCCTGGACCCGACGGCCACCGTGATCGACGCCATCTCCGCTGCCGGGGGTGCCGGGGCAGAATATGCGGTCGTCTCCCAGATTCTCCCGTCGGATCAGGAGCGTGTGCGCCTCGTGCGCGACGGGGTGTCCACGGTTTTCAGCGTCCGCCCGGATGACGTCACGAGCGAGACGCTGAACCTTCGGGTCCGGTCCGGTGACTGGATCCATGTTCCCACCCGATCCCGGTCCCGCGTCCGGGACGAAATCACGTTCTGGGGCAGCGTCCTGTCCGTCACGACCTCCTTCATCTCGCTGATCATTCTCGTCAACCGATAGGATCATGTACCACGGCGCCCAGGAAGGTTGGGTAGAGGTCGTCTCCGGCGTCATGTTCAGCGGCAAGTCCGAGGAGTTGCTGCGCCGGGTCCGGCGGGCTCTCATCGCTCGGCGTCGCGTGCAGGTCTTCAAGTCGCACCTGGATGATCGGTATGCGGGCGTATACCGAGTCACATCGCACGATGGATCCCAACTGGAGGCGCACCCGGTGACGACGTCGCTGCAGGTGGCCGAGATGGTGCGTGGCGACACCCAGGTGGTGGCGGTGGACGAGGCGCAGTTCCTCGATGACGGGATCGTTTCGGTGGTCAACGACTTGGCCGATCGTGGGGTGCGGGTCATCGTTGCGGGCACGGACATGGACTTCCGCGGTCAGCCCTTCGGTCCCATTCCCCAACTCCTGGCCATCGCCGAAAAGGTTGACAAGCTTCACGCGATCTGCGTCGTGTGCGGCGACCTCGCGACCCGGAACCAACGCCTCATCGACGGACGCCCCGCACCCGCGGAGGGCCCCACCATCCAGGTGGGCGGCTCCGAGAGCTACGAGGCCCGTTGCCGAAGCTGCCACGAGGTTCCCCGTACCACGCGGCACCAGACCGAGTTGGACATGGAGGGGCGGGCAGCCGGCGACTGACGGTCACGGGGGCCGGTCCTTCCATCCTCCCGCCCCACGGAAGCGGGCATCGTCTGGGGTCCATGTCGCCGCACCCAAGCGAGGATACGCGATGGAACCGCCCCTGCCCGGGCTCGTCCCTGCTCCGGGCTTCCTGATCTGCGAGCGTCGACGGCCTGACTTCCGGGACGTCTTCGGCGCTTTGGCCCGACGCTCCACGGTCATCGTCACCGCGGTGACCCGGGTACGCCTGAGCACGGTCGACCTTTCGGCCGAAGAACTCGAGGGGCTGACGTCCTTCCGGGTTCTGCTGTCGGAGGTGAGCGCGCTCCAGTTGGACGCCGAGGCCCGCGGCCTTCTGGTCCTGCCGAGGAGGGCGCCGAACGTGCGCACCCTGACGGGGCTCCTGGAAAGCGGCCGCCTCGAAGTGCGCTCTGCACCGCTGGGCGGGTGGTCGCCGGACTTCACCGTCTTCGCTGACCACGGGGGTCCGCAGGCACTCCTCACGGGCTTCCACGCCTTCGAACGTCCCTACGCGCACAGGGGTCCAGCTCTTGCGTCCCTTCACGGCCCGGAGGGTGCGGCCCTCGCGGCGTCACGCCACGCTGAACTGTGGGATCGCGCGCACGACATAGGGGCGGCGCTTTGGACCCTTCTCTCCCGCGCCGACCGGGTGGTCGCATTGGCCGGGCGTTGACACTCCCCGGCATGGTTTCTTTATTTGCAGGTCTCGGCACCCGGTACGGGAAGCCGTGGCCCTTTCCGGGGTAGCTCAGTCGGTTAGAGCATCTGACTGTTAATCAGAGGGTCGTGGGTTCGAGTCCCACCCCCGGAGTGAGAACGCCCCCGAAACCCGGCGCCTGGGTTTCGGGGGCGTTTCGCGTTCCCGGTGGGCGGCCCGTGGGCGGGCCTCAGTCGTCTCGGTCGGGCAACGCCCGGGCGATCCACACGGTTCGGAAGATGGCGGTCCCGACGGTCCCCACGGCAACCAGCCCCAGAACCGGGACCAGCAGCGCACCGGCGGGTCGCCCGAGCCCGGCCGACACCGCCGGATCGAGAATCCCCCCGAAGCCCAACAACAGCAAGCGCTCGGCACGCTGCATGACCCCGAGCTTGCAGACGATCCCCACGCTCTCGCCTCTTGCTCTCGCATAGCTAACCAACAAAGAGCCGCCGAGAGCGGTTACTACGAGCACGAGGGCGAGCTGGGAGTCTCGGAAGAGCACCGCCAAGCCCACGAACGCCGCGAACTCGGCGAACCGGTCCAGCGTGGAGTCCAGGAAGGCGCCCCGCTTGTTGGCCACCCCCAGCGCCCGCGCGATTCGGCCGTCCATGATGTCGGCGACCCCACCCAGGAGGACCGCCCACCCGCCCAGGTTCACCCTGTCCATGCCGAACAGAATCGCCGCGGCCACGCCGAACGCCACGCCCAGCAGGTTGAAGAAGAGAGGTCCCAACCGCAGGGCCAGCGCGAGGTTTTCCACAGGCCGGATGAACCAGTAGAACCAGCTTCGTGCAAAGCTTCCGAGAATGAACGAACCGCGGTTTTCCACATCCCGGGCGTCCTTGCCCCGCCGGGCCGCGCTCAAGGCGTAGACGGGCATGGACAGGAGGGCGAGGCCCAGGATGCCCAGCAGTGTGGCGAGATCGGTCCTCATCGGGGTTCCTCCCGCTCCGGGCGGGTGAAGAGCAGGGCAACCGCCCGGGGAAGCAGGAAGGGAACGGGAAGTGCGCGTTCGATCCGTGTGAGCTCGACTTTTCTACCCATCCGCCGCTCGACCTTCCGCAGGATGTAGGGGAGCCAATTGTCGAAAGTGAGCACGTGCTTGAACCACCGCGCCGTCACCCGCGCCTTGGAGCGTCGGAAGTACCGCCGCCAGCGGCGAATCTCGGCCGGCGTCGGCGCTTCGGCCAGGCCGTACCCTCCGGCGAGCTTGAGCAGGCGCCCCTCTCGAGCCGCTCGTTCCAGGACGGGGGCCAGGACGCGCCCGAAGTGCTCCCTCTGCGACGCGAAGATGGTCTCGGAGCGGTTCTTGGCCTCCGGGCGGAATTCGCCGGCGTAGCAGATGGAAAGAAGCTCACGGCCCAGGCGCTCGGCGTCGAAGGGCACCGTTGGATCCAGGTAGGGCGCGGCCCAACGGAGGACGTTCTGATGCGCCTCGGCGAGAAGGGCCAGGATCCGCGATCCGCGCTCTACGTCGGAGCGCCAAACCAGGGCTACCCGCTGGATGAGACGGGCGATGAGGAAGTGGTCCGGCGCGGCGGGACTCAGCGCTTTTGCGAGATCTGCGTCGCTGACGACCAGGCACTTGGCGATGCCGCCCTCTCCATCGTCGGGGGTGTAGGCGATGACGTTGGGGGGCAGGACCCGCGACGCGACCCACAGGAGCCGGGCCGGCCGGTGGATCTCCCCCTTTTCGTGGAGGGATCGGTAGAAGCGGCGGTAGTCGTCCACGACCACCACGAAGTCCAGGGCGCTGTATCGATCGGGGGCGGCGCCCAGGAGGTGGGACCCGTACATGAGAATCCCCTGCACGGACCCACCGCCTGCCTCGGCAAGCCGTCTTGCCAACTCCACGGCGTCGGGGTGAACCCCCTCCGGGTCGGAGGATGGTCGAGATTCCGGTTCCGTTGCCATCAGACCGCCGGGGTGCCCCGCATCTCACCCAGCCGCGACACCATCCGGTCACGCATCTCCTCGATGAAGGGCTGCGAGTCGGCCGTGGGGTCGGTCCAATGGAACGGCCCCTGCATGGTCACCTGGCCGTGGATTTGCGACATCCCTCCCAGGAAGTGCTTGAGCTTGGCTCGCTGCCAGAACCCGTCGGCGACCAGCACGTAAACGGTCCAGGGGCGCTGCGCCAGGATCAGCTTCAGGCCGGTGCTGCGGAAGCGGGCTATGTCTCCTGTCCGGGTGCGCGTCCCCTCCGGAAAGATGGCCATGGGGACATCGGAGGTGGCCGCGGCTTCCGAGATGCCACCCAACATGCGTTTGCCCTCCCCCGCGTTTGCCGAAGGGTCCACCACCGGGTATTGATAGAGCCGCACCATGTGCGAGATTAGCGGGATCCATCGCATATAGCGCTTCCGGGTGACGATGCGTGGGTACGCGCCATGGATGGACGAGACCACCAGCGGGATGTCCAGGACCGACTGGTGGTTCATCAGGACGAGGACCCCGGGACCGCCGGGAACGCGGGGCAATTCGGAAATGCGGGCGCCTCCGATCTTCTCCACCGGGTCCAGGACCACGCGAGCGAGGAAGCGCTGCCAGCGCGTAAGCAGCGGGATGCGGCGGGAAGGGACCAAGCGCACCCACGGGGCAACGAACAGCCTCTGGAGAGGATCGAGGACCACGAGGGAAAGGCACACGACCGCGAGGGCCACATAGCCTCGGAGCTTGGACAAATCGCCTCCGGTGCAATCAGGAGCGGGCAGGGGCCCGCTGTGAACCGCCAACGCTAATCGGATTTGCGGACGCGCATCAAGGCGCGGACGGGAACTCAGGCACAAGGCCAAGGACGAAGAGCGACATGGAGTACACGTACTACGGGTTCCGGAACTGCGTCGGGGCCTTCTTCGAGATGCCGACCAGCGACGCCCGTGGACTGCTGCCGAGCCACCTGCAGCCCATGGAGATGCAGCACACTCGGAGCATTCTCTCCGTCATGGCCTTTCAGTTCACCGAGAGCATGGTGGGAGAATACGACGAACTCGTCATGGCCATCATCGTTCCGCCGTTGGTCGAGCCCGAGAAGCAGCTCCCCAAGGCGGCGTTCTTTCCGTTCATGGTCGCCACCTCCACCGAGGCCGCGCGTCTGCACGCCATCGAACGCTGGCGGCTACCGCACCTCATGAAGGACGTGGCGATGGACTTCGACGAATCGGATGAGTCCATGGATGTGAAGGTGGTCGACGCCGACGGCGCGCCCATCCTCGACCTGTCCGTGACGCGCCACCAGCACCGTCCCGCCAAGAATATGTACAACATGTTCACCGTGGGTGGGGAAGGGCGCTTCAAGGCGAACATCTACATGGAAGCGCCTCACGCGGAGCACGAAGAGGAAGAGGGCTCCATCAAGCTCTACGAGCATGAGATGACCCGCGGTCTGACTCTGTCGGACATTTCCGAATACCCGTTCCGGGAACAGTGGTATACCGCGGGCCTCCAGACCTTCGAGCCCCTGGAGACGCTCTGAAGGACCGGCGCGTCTTCGTCATCTTCAACCCAGCCTCGGGGCGGGGCCGCGGCGCGAAGCGCATCGCATTGTACAGGCGCCTCCTCGAGGAACGGATTCCCCGCGTCGAGTTCCTGGTGACGTCCCGGCCCGGCGACGAGCGTGCGTTGGCCGAGCAGGCACTGGAGAGGGGCGCAGACGTGGTGGCGGCGGCGGGGGGTGACGGAACCTGGAGCAACGTCGCAGACCGGGTTGTGGCATCGGGACGGGACGACGTCGCCTTCGCCATGCTTCCCAACGGCACCGGAAACGACTTCGGTCGAAGTCTCGGCTTCAGTCCGTCCGACGCATCCGAGGCGGTTCACGTCCTCGCCAGGGGAGACACCCGGCGGGTGGACGTGGGACTCGTCGAGACGCTCAGCGCCTCTGCTCACACGCCGGAGCGCCTGGAGACTCGGCACTTCCTGAACCTGGTGGGCTTCGGGTTCGATATCGCCGTCATCGACGCGGCAGCGGACGCCGTGTTCTTCAAAGGCGAGCTGCTCTACAAGGT